>JAPLMU010000094.1 GCA_026386795.1 Planctomycetota bacterium | reverse complement strand
GCCATGTGCTTCCAGATTGCAATGGCAAACCCAGGAATTCAGGCGGTCGTCTGGGATCGATTGCGCGACGAAGCGGGGCTCGGAATCAAGCATGGCGGACTGTTTGCGGCTGATGGAAGTCCCAAGCCAGCGGCCGAACGGCTGGTTCGCTTTCGCCGTCGGATTCGGAATGCGCTCCCGCAGATTGCTTCCGGCAACACTCCTGGTGAAGTGTCCGCTGGTGAAGCTGCGCGCAGCGCCTCCGCACCCGAGGAGAGCTAATGCGAGCGCTCCGAATGATGCGCCAACGGGGTGCAGCTGCGGTCGTCCTTGGATGCTCACTTGCCGCATTGGCGAGCGCAATTCCAACAGAGTTTCGCGCTCCGGCACCGGAAGCACCCGCTCCGGACCTCATTGATATCAATCGAGCCGGGGCGGCAGAACTTTCGTTGCTCCCTGGCGTCGGACCCTCGCTCGCACAGGCGATCGTTGCTGATCGCACGGCCAATGGTCGGTTTGTCGCGATTTCTGACATTGATCGAGTCCGCGGAGTCGGCCCGGCAGCCCTTGCTCGGATCAGCGCGTTCATCTCCGCTCCCGCCTACGCTCCACAGTGATGTCTTCCACAAAGGATGCGTCGCCCACCTGGTTTGGTGGGCTTGTCGCCGCGAGCGCCATCGACCCACTCGTCAGCAATGTCGAGGCGGGCGGGGCATCTTCGTGTCGTGGTGCGGCGGGCAGCAGCACAGTGTTTGTGGCGGCGGCGTTGACTGTGCGCACCCAGCGCACGCTGCTCTTGGTGACCGCCCACATCGATGAAGCGGACGAGGCGGTATCGGAGCTCAACGATCTCTTCGCGGCGGGCCTTGGTCCGGAAGCAGTGCTACTGCCGGCGCTCGAAAGTTCGCCGGGCGAAGGTGGATCCGCGCTCGACTTACTCGCTGAGCGCTTGACGGTCGTGCGCCGGCTCATCGAAGGAAACATGCCAGGAATTCTGGTGGCGCCATTTCCTGCACTGATGCAGATGGTCCCGGATGCAGCGCTCTTGCCGCGACTGCTGCGTGTTGCGCGTGCCGGAGAGAAATGCTCGCCGCGTGAACTCTCAGAGTGGCTTGCGAGTGTTGGTTACATCCGCACTGAGGCAATTGAGAACCCATGCGAATTCGCTGTACGCGGTGGGCTGATTGACGTCTTTCCGCCAGGTGGTGCGCTGCCGGTGCGCCTTGATTTCTTTGGTGATGAACTCGAGCGCATCTTTGAGATCGATCTTGTCACCCAGGCAAGCGATCGCCGCATTCCGGAGGCGCAGTTGGTTGGTGCCAGTATCTCGTCTATTCTTGACGAGGCAGGAAAGGTTTCCATTGCGGAACTGTTGTCGCGCCAAACAGTGTGCGTGATTGCAGAATTGTCAGAAGTGCTCGAACAAGGGCGGGGCTATTGGGAACGCGTGAACGATGGGCAGGGGGTGCTTTCGCCGCAGGCGCTCTTCAAGTCGCTCGGCGCACGCTGTCACGCGATGGTTGACATCAATGGTTTCAGTTCCACGAATGCGTCTGACCGCGTCGTTTCCTTACCAGCGATCACGCTTCCTGCATTTGACGATGAGGTTGCGCAAGCATTTGCTGAACTTGGCGAACTGTCGGAGCGTGTGCCAACATCGTTGTGCTGCGATACGGAAGGCGAGTTGGCGCGTGCGCGCGAATTGCTTGAAGAACATGCGCGCTCCGCCAAACTTGGAACGCTACGCCAGCATGTTCACCGCGGCTTTATTTGGGAGAGCGACAAGCCATTTGCAGTTGTGCCGCAGCATGAAGTGTTGCATCGATTCGGGGTGCGCCGTCGTGTGCAGCGCGTTGGTGCGGCTACGACCCGTGATGCATTCATGCAGTTCAGCGCGGGCGACTATGTGGTGCACCGTGATCACGGCATCGCGCGCTTCCATGGTCTGCAGTTGATTGGTGGTGGCGAAGAGGAATTCCTCACTTTGGAATTCGAGGGCGGAGCAAAGATTCATGTGCCCGCGTCCAAGATTGACCTTGTTCAGAAGTACATTGGCTCTGGCGCGACGCGGCCAACGCTTGCAACAATCGGCGGAAAGCGTTGGAAAGCGCAGAAGGAACGCGTTCAAGAGGCGGTCCGCGATATGGCGGGCGAAATGTTGCGCATTCAGGCAGCGCGTGAGGCAAGCGCTGGAATTCGATTCCCGGAAGACACCCCGTGGATGCATGAATTTGAAGCAGATTTCGCGTGGACAGAAACGGAAGATCAACTGACCGCGATCGCTGCGGTGAAGCGTGATATGCAATCGGCGCGGCCGATGGACCGACTGATTTGCGGCGATGTTGGATTTGGCAAGACGGAGGTCGCCATTCGTGCGGCATTCAAGGCGGTCGAGAGTGGGCGGCAGGTAGCGGTATTGGTGCCAACAACCGTGCTTGCTGAGCAACATGAACGCACCTTTCGTGATCGATTCCGTGCGTATCCATTTCGCATTGAGAGCCTCTCGCGCTTCAAGACCGCCGCAGAGAGCAAAGTTGTGTTGGCGGACCTCGCCGCGGGTAAGGTTGACGTAGTCATTGGCACGCACCGCATTCTTAGTAAGGATGTTGCGTTCGCAGACCTTGGATTGGTAATTGTTGATGAAGAGCAGCGGTTCGGCGTTGAGCACAAGCAGCGACTGTTGGCGTTTCGATTGTCCGCGGATGTTCTGACATTGAGTGCCACGCCGATTCCGCGCACGCTGCACATGAGTCTTTTGGGGATTCGCGATATCTCCAGCCTCACCACCGCGCCGCTCGACCGTCGCGCCATTGTCACCGAGGTGATTCCGTGGAATCCGCGCCGGATTCAGCAGGCGATTCGCCGCGAACTCGCGCGCCAGGGGCAGGTGTTCTTTGTGCATAACCGCGTCAATGACATCGAGAAAGTGGCTGCGGAAGTGCAGGCGATGGTGCCAGACGCGCGCGTCTTGATCGGTCACGGTCAGATGACGCCATCCATACTTGAGGAAGTCATGCTCAAGTTCATGCGCCACGAGGCAGACATCTTGGTGTCAACCACGATCATCGAGAGCGGCATCGATATTCCGATTGCCAACACCATGGTGATCCATGACGCGAATATCTTTGGACTCGCAGAGTTGCACCAATTGCGCGGGCGAGTGGGACGGTCGAAGCATCGTGCTTATTGCTACATGACGCTGCCGCAGGATCGCGTCATGACGGAAGACGCTATGAAGCGATTGAAGGCGATCGAGGATTACTCGATGCTTGGCGCAGGATTTCGAATTGCTATGCGCGATTTGGAGATTCGCGGCGCTGGCAATCTTCTGGGCGCGGAGCAAAGCGGGCACATCGCTACGGTCGGTTACGAAATGTACTGCCAGCTCCTCGAGCAAGCGGTGGGCGAATTGCGTTCCGAGGATCGTGTGGTGCCGAGCGACACCATGCTTGACATTGGTATCGCGGCCAGCATTCCGCGCGGCTATGTTCCGAGCGATCTGCGACGCATGGAGGCATACCGACGCATTGCCATGGCGAAGGATCCTGCGCAACTCGCCAAGGTGCGCGCGGATCTTGAGAGTGCGTACGGCGCTCCGCCCGCGGCGGTGCAGACGCTCCTTGACTTGGCTGATGTTCGGCTCGCGGCCACCATCATGGGCGTGCGCAGCATTGCCCGCCGTGAACAAGATGTGGTGTTCCGCACCGTTGATCCGGGTGCGCTCGAGGCGCGTCTTGCGGGAATCCAAGGAACTGTTCGTGTTGTTGGGCAGCCCGATGAGCACGGAGTGGTTGATGTCTATCTTCGACCATCGAAGGCGTTTCTGACGCCGAAGCCGCTGTTGCAAGTCTTGCGGCGCCGCTTGGTTGGCGAGTAATCATAAAAATACACCGACCGCGTGCAGGCGTGGAGCACGCGGTCGGTTGTTGTCGATCGTTGCGGTCGACGGTGGGTAATCAGTGATTGCGACGGCGTGCGCCGCTGGCGATGGATCCTGCAGCCATGAGCAGGGCGATCGCGCCTGGTGCTGGGACAGCCGAAACTGGAAGTGCGGTGCCGGTGACGGTGACCTCGTCAAACTTCCAGTCTGCCTTTGATCCAGTAGCCATGTAGCGCTTGCCGGATGTGGCGGCGAATGTATCTGCTTCCGGAGCATGGATGGCCATGACGCGGAATTGGAAGTCTGCATTGTTGCTGGCTTCAGCAACAGTGCTGAGATCGAAGGTGATCAACTGGAAGTTCTTACTGGCGGCAACCTTGTAGCGGCCGTCGTTGGCGAGGCCGGCGGTCATGAAGTTGAGGCCGCCATCGATGGAGTATTGGAACTGAGCCCAAGCACTCGACTGGGCGCCATTCAACTGCAGGTAGCTCACGCCGACGTCTTTGAAGCCAGTGGTGTCTGATGCGAAGAGCAGTCCATCGTGCCCGGATCGGGTGAGGGTTGCATCGAAGTTGCTGACGTCGAGGGCAAGGTTGGTGCTCGCTGCGGAGATGCTGCGTGCGCCCTTGGACTTCTTGGCCTTGACTACAGTCGTACTGAGGGTCGTCTCGACAGCGAGGGTTTCGCCGTTACCGATAGAGGCAGCGGTGGTCGTGTCGTTGAAGTTCCAGGCAGTCACAACGGCGCCGTGTGCGCCATGTGCAAGCAGTGCAGTTGTGCTTGCGATCAGTACAGCTTTAATGTTCATTGACATGGTTCGTTTCCAGGGTCTTCAGGGTCGAACGTGAGCAATATCCGGAAGGGGAGGCTTGCTCGTGGTCACGGGAAAGGGTTCCGTGACACCCTCAGAAGCGAGATTGCGGTACTGCCTGTATCACGGTCATCCGAGAAATTCGCAGTTTTTATCAAGGTCCAAATAATCTTTGCGATCATTGGGGAAAAACTTCCCATTCCCATAGATGTGTCACCAAGCCCGTCCATACTGATTGCAGTTAGGAGAGGCGTCATGCGGCGCCTCACGCACGGACGCACTGGGCGCGATGGCTTCGGAGGATCCGAAGTGCAATCGAACCCTGAACCAAAGAAGGAGCGACACGATGGCGAATCTCAATAAGGTGATGCTGATTGGAAACTTGACGCGCGACCCGGAACTCAAGCACACGCCCGGCGGTCAGGCGGTTTGCAAGTTGGCATTGGCGATCAATCGCAAGTACCGCACGAAGGAAGGCGAAGATCGCACCGACGTCACCTATGTCGAATGCGAGGCGTGGGGCAAGCAGGCAGAAGTACTCGCGCAGTACATGACAAAGGGCAAGCCTTTATTTGTCGAGGGACGATTGAAACTCGACACATGGGAAGACAAGGAGGGCGGCAAGCGCTCCAAGATGTTCGTTGTCATTGAAACATTTGAATTCCTTGGAAGCGCTGGCGGAACCGGGTCGAGTGCGAGCGGCGAGCGATTTGTCAACGAAGAGACGGGAGCTGTTCGCTCCGGTGGCCGTGGCGGCAACGCTGGCTCATCAAATGCCGGCGGAGCCCAGCACCAGGACGTGAGAGAAGAGGAAATTCCATTCTGATCCGTGTGCGCCCTGCGGGGCGTGTAACGGCTATCGGAACCAAGATGTCGCCGCGGAGGCTCCTTACGGGGCTTTCCGCGGCGGCGTCTTTCTGTCATACTGCGCGGCTCGCCTCGCTTCCGACCAAGCGGTCGGTTGCCTTCCAAAGGTTGGGCCCCGAGGCAGCCCTAACTTGACGCGGCATAGCCGCAAAAGGACAGCGTCATGGCATCAAAGAAGATTGAGCTCCTGCTCAACCGCACTATCGAAAATCTGGGTCTTGTTGGAGACGTCGTCAAGGTGAAGCCTGGCTTCGCACGCAACTATTTGCTGACGCACGGTTTCGCAGAGGCTCCGACCGCAGAGAAGATCGAGGCACTGAAGGGTCGCCGCGCGCAGGCGCAGGCCGAACTCTCCAAGCTCCGTTCTGAGCGCGAGGCACTCATGGCCCGCATGGAAGGCGCCGCGATCAAGTTGATCCGCAGCGTGAACGATCAGGGCGTGCTCTACGGAGCCGTCACCCAGCGCGATATCTCCGATCAGCTAGTCGCTGACGGATTTCTGGTCGACATGCGCGCCGTTCGTCTGCAGAACCCAATTCGACGCATCGGTCAGTACAGCTGCCTGATTCAGCTTGACCGCGATCTCAAGACGGAACTCACGGTCGATGTGCTTCCGGATCGCACCCTCGAGAACTTCACCGCAGCGGCTGCCGCTGCTGAGGCTGTCGAGGAGGAGGCTCCGGTCGCCGATGAGCCGGCCGCTGCCGCCGAGGAACCGAAGAAGGGCAAGAAGTCCAAGAAGGACTGACGGCCATTTGACTGCCCGCCCCCATGCCGTTCGGTGGCGGGGTGCCGGATTCGAAAGGATCTGGCGGAATAGTGACCCCATAACGCGCCACCCAACCGGGTGGCGCGTTATCTTTGTTGTTTCGATGCCCACCAAAGCGCCGATGTTGAAGACACGTTCGGAACGCGCACCGCATGGCGGCAGTGCGAGTTCCGGCCCAGCGCCGCGTACGGTCGCGATGGCTGGCATTTCAGATGTTCCGCCGACTTCCGCTCAGGACGAGCAAGGCGACCTCTCCATGACGACAGCAGTAGTTTCTAATCGCGAGACACTTCCGAGCACGCGCAGTTCCGTCACGCACAAATTCGCAATCAACGGGCACGAGGGCTACCTGACGGTTGGCCTGTTCGCCGATGGGCGACCGGGCGAACTCTTCATCAAGATGAGTAAGGAGGGCTCCACGCTCTCCGGTCTCATTCAGGGTTTCTGCCGCGCATTCAGTTTGGTTCTGCAGCATGGCCTCCCGGCAGCTGAGGCTGCCGAGCGTTTCCGCGGCATGCGCTTTGAACCGATGGGCGCGACCAGCAATCCGGACATCCCGGAAGCGCTCAGCATTCTCGATTACGTGGCGCGTTACATCCTGCATCACTACGGTGAATGATTGACTGCGCAGACCTGCGCGCAACTCCATCCGAATCTATAAACAAACAGGCCGCGCATCACATGATGCGCGGCCTGTTGAATTCACTGCGGATAGCAGCGGAGGATCACTCCTCGCTGGTGGCTGGGGCGTCCTCGCGGAGCTTGACCTCGTCGGCCGTGCGCTGCGCGGCTTCGACGTTCGACATCTGCTCGTCGGTGAGTTCATCGTTACGAACGATGAGCGCGCGGAGCATCTTTTCACTGAGGCGGCAATCGCGCTCGATTTCCTTCACCTTGCGGGTGTCGGCGGTGAAGCGCGTCAAGAAGTACACGCCGCGCTTGTTGCCCTTGACGTCGTAGGCGAGTCGACGCTCGTCCCACTTCACCAAACTGCACAGGGTGGCGTCGCCCTTGGAGAGGCACTCCTTGATGTGATCAATGGCCGCCGTCAGGTCAGCGGATGCTGCCTGCGGGAAGAGGAACATAGCCTCGTACTTTCCGTTTCGAATCTCTGTCGTTGTCATGTGGTTTCCTTCGTTGGGTGACTGTTGTTGCTATCAATGGCCGCGCCACGCGTGGCCTTGGTGTTGAAACGATTCATTGCTTCCTGGAGTCCCTTGCTCGCCCACACTTCAGCTGCTTGCGCGGCTTCTGTCATGGACGCGTCCGCCAGCGGTTGCTGGTCGGGCGAGAACTTCCCAAGCACGTAGTCCGACTGCGGGATACGCCCTGGCAGATCGATTCCGATCCGCAAGCGCGCCCAATAGTTTGACCCCAGCTTGAGACCGATGTCGGTGAGCCCGTTGTGCCCGCCACTTGAGCCGTCCGGACGAAGCCGGATGGAGCCGCAGGGGAGGGCGAGGTCATCGACGATCACCAAGAGATCCTTGGAAGCTTCGAGCTTGAAGAACTGCAGCGCCTCCAGGACCGAACGTCCCGAGAGGTTCATGAACGTCGTCGGCTTGAGAAGAATGCACTTCTCGCCACCGATCTCCGCATCCGTCAACAGGCCGGCAAACTTGGACTTCGGTGCCGCGTCCGGCGCAAAGCGCCGGGCAAGGCGATCGATCACGCTGAAACCCACGTTGTGGCGGGTTCCTGCGTATTCGCTTCCGGGGTTTCCAAGTCCGACGATGAGCTTCATAGTTCGCTCTCTGCTGGCGTATCGGAGTGTTCATGCTGCTCGCGACACGGTGTCTTGAGCTACTGCAAACTTCATATTCACGATTACTTCTTCGCGTCGCCGCCTTCTTCCTTCTTGGCGGTGAGCACTTCCGGCGTTCCGGTCTTCGCGTCCACGGCAGCGGCTTCGCCGACTGCAGCAGCCTCTTCCTTGACGATCTGCACGCGGATCACAGCAGCGTCCGCATCGGACACGGCGGTGATACCGGCTGGCAGCTTGAGCTGGCCAACGGTGAGCGTCTCGCCCATCTGTGAGAGATCGATCTTGATCTCTTCCGGAATGTCGCGCACCTTGCACGACACTTCGATTTGCGGCATGTCGTGGATGATGATGGCGCCGGGCTTCTTGGCCGCATCAGGCGTACCGACGAAGGAGAGGTGCACCTTGACGGTGACGATCTCATCAAGATTGACGCGCGCCAAGTCAATGTGAATGACGTTGTCGCCGAGATAGCCAAACTGCAGGTCCTTCACAAGGACCGTGTCAGTTGCGCCGTCTTCAAACTTGAGCGCCAAGACGTGTGCGCCCTTCTTGAGGGCATAAATAGTGGCGTGCTCGTTCAGGCTGATCGGCATCGGCGCGCTGCCGGCGACGAACAGGTTGGCAGGCAGTTCGCCTGCTGCGCGAAGGCGCTGAGCGAATCGCGAGCCGAGTTTGTCGCGCTTCTTCGCGACCAGTACCGGAGTCTCCTTGGACATGTTTGATGTCTCCTTTCGGGGATGGAGTGTGATGGTGGTGTCAGTAAATAGTGATGTGCGCCCGAACGGACGGGCGCCTCTTGAAATCGGAAGTCTGTTAGCGCTTCACGCCAATTCCATCGCGGAACATGGCGCTGACGCTTTGATCATGGTGAATACGGTGCACTGCTTCGCCCAGTAGCCGCGCAACGGAGCGGACCACCAGCTTGTGCTCAAGTGAACTCAGGCGTTCGCCGCCTGGAATGGTGTCAGTGATAGTGATTCGTTCAATGACCGGCGTGTTGAGCCGGGTAAAGGCCTGGCCAACCAGCACGGCGTGCGTGCACGCGCATTCGCAGGCGGTGGCGCCTTCGTCCATGACCACGCGCGCGGCTTCGGCAACAGTGCCGGCGGTGGAGATCATGTCGTCAAACATCAGGACTCGTCGGCCCTTCACTTCGCCGATCAGATTCTTGACGCTGACCTTGGAGCCGCTTTGGCGGCGCTTATCGATGATGGCCATGTCGTAGCCGAGCAGGTTGGCGAACATGTTTGCCACCTTGACATTGCCGACATCGGGGCTCACCACCACGCATTCACCAAGTTGGTCGCGCAGGGCAAGGTAATGCTCGGCAAGCACCGGGGCGGCGGTGAGGTGGTCCACCGGAATGTCAAAGAAGCCCTGAATCTGCGCGGCATGCAAATCAACGCACAGGACGCGGTCGCAGCCGGCGCCAGTGATCAAGTTGGCCACCAGTTTGGCGGTAATCGGCACGCGCCCTTCGTCCTTGCGATCTTGACGGGCGTAGCCAAAGTACGGAATGACCGCGGTGATTCGCCGAGCGCTGGCGCGGCGTAGGCAGTCGATATAGACCAACAACTCCATCAAGCTGTCATTGACTGGCGCCGATGTGCTGGCAACCACATAGCAGTCACGACCGCGCACATCTTCGGCAAGCTTGACGAGCAGCTCACCGTCGGGGAACTGCACGGTCTCTGCTTGGCCAAGCGGCAACTCAATGTGATCACACATCTTCTGCGCAAGTTCGCGCCCGCTGCGTGATGCAAAGATCTTGAGATTGTCGCGATCCGTGGTGCTCATGCTCGGGCTCCGGTGCTGGTGGACGAACGACTTTCAAGAATTTGGCTGACTTCAGCAAGTTGTTCGAGCGTGTTCACGCTGAGGACATCTTCAGCAGGGACAGCATCCACCACACTCACGCGCTTGCCGTCGCGGAGCAGCAACTCGAATACATCGGTGATGTAGTACTCGCCGCTGGCATTCTGATTGGTCACGCGCTTCAGCGCGTCAAAGAGATCAGCAGTGCGGAAGCAGTAGTAGGAGGGATTGATTTCGCAGATCGCGAGTTGCTCTGGTGAAGCATCCTTCTGCTCCACGATCCGTGCGAAATTCCCGTTGGAATCACGCTGAATGCGGCCATATCCTTGGGGATCGGCAATCACTGCAGTGGCAAGCGTTGCGCTCGCGCCGGTGTTGCGATGGGTGTCAAGCAGCACTTGCAAGGTGTGCGGACGAATCAGCGGACCGTCGCCGCACAAGACCAGCGTCTCTTCGCCGAGCAAGCCCTTCTCAAAGAGCGGTCGCGCCATGTCAACGGCGTGGCCGGTGCCCAGTTGCGGCATCTGCATGACAAATTCAGTGTGTGCTCGTCCAGCGAAATGCGCGCGCACAAGATCGGCGCCATGACCGATCACCAACACCACTGGTGTGCATCCAACCGAACGTGCTGCATCAACAACGGCCTCGACCATCGGCCGGCCCGCCGCGTGGTGCATGACCTTCGGCAGATCACTCTTCATGCGCGTGCCCTTGCCGGCGGCAAGGACGATCACGCTGCGAGAGTAGGAGGCTGTGTGTGTATGGATGCTCATCGATTGGCATTTCAAGACCATCGATGAAGCTGAAGGAACTGGCCCGCCAGGATTCGAACCTGGGCAAGCAGGATCAAAACCTGCTGTGCTACCGTTACACCACGGGCCATTAGCAACATCAATGATAGGTCGGGTTAGATGGTCGTATCAGGTGCGCGAGGCGCTTCTCCAGGGGTTCGTCAGTCCATTCCCGTTACGCGCTCATAAATGAGCATCGCGCGGGGTGCCAAACAATCTGGCGCGGACCGGGATCACCCTGGCCGCGGCACTCTCGAGGCTGGAGCAGGCGGTCATGCCGCAAATGCCTGCACCATGCGGCGCCTGACCCGTGTCAGTCACCGACGGCCCATTGCTGAGAGACGGGAAAGTGTAGCGGATCCAACGATTTCCGTGCTCATGTCGCACGAATCTCTATCCTCTGTCCCCATGAGCACCACGAACTCCGTGTCCCCCAAGCCCTCCACGAACACCACGAACACCCTCGTCTCGCTCAATCCCGCTACTGGCACGCCCGCAGGGACGGTGGAGACGATAAATCCCGCTGATATCGGACACATCGTTGCGCGTGCTCGGGCGGCGCAGCCGGCTTGGGCGGCCATGGGTCTGGAAGCCCGCGTGGCCATGCTTCGCGCCGCAGCGCCCGACCTCAAAGCCGCGGCAGACCGAATCGGCGAACTCGCAACACTCGAAATGGGCAAGCCACTCGCGGAAGGCAAAGGGGAGGCGCATTACGCAGCCGACATCTTTGGCAAGGAACTCGATGAGATGCTCGAAGCCCTACGCACGGAAACGATCACGGACGCGCGCACCGTCACTGCGCTTCATCATGATCCATTTGGCGTTTGTGCCGCCATCACTCCGTGGAATTTTCCCGCCCTCATGCCGCAGCAATGCGTGCTCCCGGCCCTCGCGGCTGGCAACACAGTGATACTGAAGCCGAGCGAAGAGACGCCGCTCTGTAGCGCATTGTGGGCGGAGATACTCGGCCGTCACTTGCCGGCAGATGTTCTACAGGTAGCGCAGGGCGCTGGCGATGTTGGCCGTGCACTTGTCCTGAGTGATGTTGATCTCATCGTGTTCACTGGCAGTCGCGCCACGGGGATTCGCATCATGCAGGATGCCGCCCTTGGCTTAAAGCGCGTGATTCTTGAACTTGGTGGCAAGGATCCATTGGTGGTGCTTGCCGACGCCGATCTTGACGCTGCGGCTGAATTTGCCGTGCAAAACAGCTATCGCAACGCAGGGCAGGTGTGCGTGAGCACTGAGCGCATCTATGTTCATCGCGATGTTGCTGACGCATTTGTTGACCGCGTCGTTGCGGGTACGCGCGCGCTGATTCAGGGCGATGGCATGCGTGAAGGAACGTCCGTTGGCCCGATGGTGAATGCTCGTCAAAAGGAAAAAGTGGTTGCGCAGATTTCGAGCGCGGTGCGTGCTGGTGCCCGCGTCTTAGCTGGTGGGCATGATGCGCCAGGAAATTTCGTTCAGCCAACCGTCCTTGTTGATGTTGATCACACCATGGACATCATGCGCGATGAAACCTTCGGCCCAGTGGCATGCATCATGCGCTTTGATACGGATGCCGATGCGGTTCGCCTTTCGAATGATTCACCCTATGGGCTTGGCGCTGCAGTCTTCGGCGCCGCGGAACACGCGGAGTTAGTTGGTCGACAGTTGTCTGCGGGCATGATTGGAATCAACAAGGGCTGCGGCGGCGCACAAGGAACACCATGGGTGGGTGCGCGCAACTCCGGTTATGGATTCCACAGCGGTAGTGCAGGACATCGACAGTTCGCGCAGGTGCGCGCCGTGAGCCGCGCCGTTCCAGTCACCGCGCCATGATTTCGTCTGCCTGCCCCAAGATGAACCGAATCTGCACCATCGCCCCCGGCTCGAGTGGCACCTTCGCGGCGTGTGCAGCAACGCGCAGGTTGGCGCGGGTTCCTTCGCCGCCGCCCTCTGCCTCGAGGACGATGCTGCAATCGAAATACCGGTCTCCGTGGATCAGAACTTCACGGGACTGTGTGATTTGCGCAGGGTGGATGCCAACAAAGGGGAGCATAGGAAGGGATAATAGTCGTTTCGATGAGTCGCCCGATCACTCCTGAGCTCGTTCTGACCGGATACATGCGCGGGGCGTTTCCGATGTGCGACCCCGATTCTGGGCGCGTCGAGTGGTTCACTTGCGATCCGCGCGCTCTTGTGCCGCTTGATGAACGATTCCGCGTTGCACAGTCGCTTTCGAGAGTGGTGCGGAGCGGGCGATTCCAAGTGCGCGTAGACACCGCTTTCGAGGAGGTGATGGCGAATTGCGCGAGTGACCGTGGGGCGGACAATCGCAATTGGATTGGCCCAGAAATCACGGCTGTGTATAACGAATTACACCGGCTCGGCTTTGCGCATTCCGTGGAGGCCTGGCGCGACGGCAAACTTGTTGGCGGGCTCTACGGCGTGGCGCTCAAGGGCGCGTTCTTTGGTGAGAGCATGTTCAGTGTGCGCGGCGCTGGTACTGATGCAAGCAAGGTGTGCTTGGTGCATTTGGTTGATCGCCTGCGCCGCGGCGGCTTTGTGATCTGCGATAGTCAATACGCGAACGATCACATGTCCCGGTTTGGCGTCTACGAAGTCGCGGCCAAGGAATATCTTTCGCTGCTTGAAGACGCAGTCGAGACGGACGCTCGTTGGGATATTGAGGGCGATCCTTTACAGGGTCGCTGAATCGCGCAGTGCAGGACTCGCTGCGTCACGAAGCGCCGTGCCGCGTGCGATCACTGCGACTCCCGTGAGCCGAGCGCGCGCGTTGCTTCGTCCACCAAGAGTCATGATTCGCGGAACGAACATCGCTGACGTACAGCGCGGGGCTGTTGCCTCAGAGGTGTTCAGTCGAATCTTGGTCTTGGCTGCGATCATGGTGGGTTCCGAAGGATAGCCCTGAGGTACGGCGAGTCAATCCAGCAGGTTGCAACTTCAATGCAGAGAGGGTGTTACGACGGCAAATTAACGCCGCTAAGTCCCGCTTCGCGTGATTATCAGACGTTAAACAGGAAGTGCGCCACATCACCGTCATGCATGACGTAGCTCTTGCCTTCACTGCGCATGCGTCCAGCCTCGCGAATCAGCTTCTCGTTGCCGTGCTTTTCAAGGTCCGTCACGGAGTAGATCTCCGCGCGAATGAAACCGCGTTCAAAGTCGGTGTGAATCACGCCGGCGGCTTGCGGGGCAGTTGAGCCCTTGATGATCGTCCAGGCGCGAATTTCCTTGGGGCCAGCAGTGAAGTAACTCTGCAGACCGAGCAGCTCATAGGCCGCGCGCGCTACCGAGTTGAGGGCTGGCTCATTCATGCCAAGACCGGCGAGCATCTCGGTGCGATCTGCTTCGGTGAGTTCAGAAAGTTCGCTCTCGATCTTAGCGCACACCACCACCACGTTGCCGCCGTTGGCCTTGGCGTAGTCGCGCACTTTTTGCACCAATGGACTGGTTCCGTTGGGATCCTTCTCGTCAACGTTGGCTACAAAGAGGACCGGCTTGGCGGTGATCATTCCTAGGGAGCGCAGGATGCGGCGTTCTTCTTCCTCAAGTTCCAAATTTCGGATCGGATTGGAGGTATCTAGGCAGGATTTGCACTTTTGCAGCACCGCACCGCGGGCGATCGCTTCCTTGTCGCCACTGCGTGCCAGGCGCTGCGCCTTGTCCAATATGTTTTCCACCACCTGCATATCCGCCAGCATCAACTCAGTTTCAATGGTCCCGATATCGCGCAGCGGATCGACCGAACCCTCAACGTGGATGATGTCCGCGTCTTCAAAGCAGCGGACCACATGAAGGATGGCATCCACCTCGCGGATGTGGGTCAGGAATTTGTTGCCAAGGCCTTCGCCCTCGCTCGCACCGCGGACGATGCCGGCGATGTCCACCAGGCGGATGATGGCCGGCAGGATCTTCTGGCTCTCAATGTGCTGGCGCAGGATCCCGAGCCGTTTGTCCGGCACGGTGATCACTCCGACGTTCGGTTCGA
Organism: Planctomycetota bacterium; assembly: GCA_026386795.1. GTDB lineage: Bacteria > Planctomycetota > Phycisphaerae > Phycisphaerales > SM1A02 > UBA966. Next base: position 13,040 of record JAPLMU010000094.1, on the reverse strand, counting down.
TGGTGCAGAACGGATAGTTCGCAGCCTCGATTCCTGCCGCCGTGAGGGCGTTGAACAGCGTGCTCTTTCCGACATTGGGTAGACCGACAATTCCTGCGTCCATAGGGGGGGGAATGGTACGCTCTGCGAGTCAAGATGTCCCGCCCGCGGGGACCCGTGCGGCAGGACGCTGCGCGGATCGTGGAGCACGCTCCACAACACAGATTCACCACACGGTCAGGACGACCAATGGCTTCAGAATCGGAATCGGATCGCCCATCGTCACTTCGCGGCACCTCCATGTTTGAGCGGAGGATGCTTGTCGTTGGCGTTGTCTTTGCTGTGGTGCTTGGCGGCATGGCAGCGCGGCTCTTCAGTCTCACCGTGGTCACGGGAAGTCAGCAGCGCGCCCTGGCGGACAGCCGGCTCGACCGCAGCACGCTCCTTGCAACGGTGCGCGGCTCGATCACGGATCGCAAGGGTCGCGTTCTTGCCGAGAGCGTTCCGAGTTACGACCTTGCGATCTTCTATCCCGCTATCAGCGGCGCGTGGGTGGATACGCGCGCGATACTTGCTGCGAAGAAAGAGATTGGTCGTGCAGCGTGGAATCGCCTCGGTCCTGCGGAGCGCGAGGAGCGAATCCGAGCTCATCAAGCGGTGCTCGAAACAGAACTCGAATCAGTCTTGGTCGAATCCGCGAAGGCGTGCGGCATGACGCGCGACGAATTGTCAACGGGCATTGGTGGAGTCCGTATGCAAGTTGAGAAGAAGGCAAATGCAGTGTGGGAGGCGCGCCTTGAAGTGGAGCGCGCCAAGTATGGCGAGGATGCGGAGGGGCAGTTTGATGCGCAGCCTATTGCGGAGCAGAGCGAAGCGCACGTCGTTGCAAACAAGCTTCCTGCGGCGAGCGCTTTCTTACTCCGCAAGATTGCGGACGCGCATCCTGGCATCATTCAGGTGCAGGACAGTACGCGTCGCGTGTATCCGTGGGCGTCGGCGCGGATTGATCTTGACAGGAGATCGATGCCGCGGCCATTGCGCGGTGGCACGCTGACACTTGATGTGCAGGGCATTGCTGATCATGTAGTGGGAGGTGTCCGCGAGGAAGTCTGGCGGCAGGATCTTGAACGCCGTCCGTTTCGCACCGCGGGAATTGCTGGCGGTGTTTCGGTCGACCTTGGTGGCTACTGCCCGGGACGCGACATGATCGGGAGCACCGGTATTGAACGCACCTATGAAGATTTACTTCGCGGCACGCGCGGGCGCACGGTGCAGCACCTCGATACCAATGAGACATCGCGCATTGAGCCAGTCTCCGGAACCGACATTCAACTAACGCTCGATATCGCACTGCAGGCGCGCGTGCAGGCACTCTTTATGCCAGAAGTGGGTCTCGCGCGTGCGCAGCAGTGGCACTATGGCTGGGACGCTGATGGATCGCCTAAGCCGATGCCATTGTCCTATTTGGCGCCGCTGAATGGCGCGGCGGTGGTGCTTGATGTGGATACCGGCGAGATTCTTTCGATGGTGTCATGGCCAACGGTCGCGGCTGGTGAGGACTTTGATGCTCGGAATCGGACCGCGCGCAACCCGTCGGTGAATCGAGCGATTGATGCCCCGTATCCACCAGGCTCAATCATCAAGCCGATTGTGTACGTGAGCGCGGTGCGCAGCGGGGCATTTGGGGCGGATGAGGAAGTCGAGTGCAACGGTCACTTCTTTGGCCCGAGTGATCCGTTTGGGCGTTGCTGGATCTACGCATCGCAGTACAAATTTCTAACGCACACGAAACAGATCGGCGGACCGCTCGGAGTAGAAGCCGCCATCAGTCGCAGTTGCAACATTTTCTTCTACACGGTTGCGCAGCGCATGGGTCTGAGCACGTTGACCGATTGGTACCGTAATTTCGGGCTTGGCCAAAAGTTGGACATTGGTATTGCGCGCCACGAGCAGGAGTTTGACTCAGCGGGGAATGTCATTTCCGATCGATTGGTCGGCGAGCATCCGGGGATTCTGCCATCAGCGAAAGAGATCGCGAAGGTTGAGGCGGACGGCAACCGCATCGTGCCAGTGATTGCTGGTATCGGTCAAGGTCCGATCGCATGGACTCCGATGCAGGCGGCGAATGCGTATGCAACGCTTGCGCGCGGCGGGGTCATCCGTGACGCTGAACTCATCCGCACTCCGATCCCGGGTCGCCCTGCGCGCCGTACTGGTGACATGAAACTTGACCCGCATAGTTGCGATCGCGCGTTTGAAGGATTGCGCCAGGCAGTCGAGGAGTCGCACGGCACCGGCAACCATGTGAGTTACGAGGATCGCCGGCCTGAGGCGATTATCAATGCGCCCGGGGTAGTGGTGTGGGCAAAGACCGGAACGGCGCAGGCGTCGCCGTTGAAGGTCGATGATGACGGGAACGGAACGACGGATCGCACCATTTCTGGATTGAATCATGCCTGGTTTGTTGGTCTTGTGGGTGATGCGCGCGAGCACAGGCCGCGCTACGCAGTGGCGGTGCTCTTGGAGCACGGCGGCTCGGGTGGAAAGAGTGCAGGCCCGATCGCCAACCAAGTCATTCACGCGTTGATTGCCGAGGGTTACTTGCAAGGGGATCCGCAATCGCGTCCTGCGCGCAAGCCTCTGCAGCCAATCGGCGCTCCTGATGTTGAGCCAACCGGAGGCGCCGGATGAGCATTCTTGTCTCCAATTCGTTGGCGCGCGGATTGCGCCGCGAGCGCGCCGTTGATACGCGGACCGCGGATCGCGCGTGGTTGCATTGGGCGTGGCTGCCCCTCTTTGCCGGACTTGGTCTCAGTTTGATGGGGATTGCTGCCATCGGCACTACCGCGCCAGCACTTGCGCAGCGGCAGTTTGGGTATCTGATTGTGGGCATGCTTGCTGCAGCATTCGTCGGCGCGCAGCAGTGGCGCTGGATGCGGCGTTGGGCATGGCTTCTCTTTGCAGTGAACCTGGCATTCTTGGTGTTGCTGTTGATTCCATTTGTGCCGGACTCCATTGTGCGCCCACGCAACGGCGCGCGCCGTTGGATCAATATTGGATCTTTGGACTTTCAACCGAGCGAATTGATCAAGCTCACGTGGATTGTTGCCATGGCTGCATGGTTGCGTACCACGGCCAATGTAAAGCAATTCAGCGGAATCATCGCCACCATCTTGGTAACGCTGATGCCGGTGGCGCTCATCATCTTGCAGCCGGACCTTGACAGCGCGCTGCTCTTTGCGCCCGTGCTCTTAGTGATGCTTCTTGCAGCCGGCGCGCGCGTGAAGCACTTGGTGATCATTGCTTGCGTTGCCGTGGTGCTTGCTCCGTGCAGTTATCCGGTTCTCAAGAAGCACCAACGCGATCGCATTGACACGTTGATTGCGCAGTTTGTGGGCGACACGCGCCTGAACAATGGCATTGGCTTTCAGTCCAACCGAGCAGTGACGCTTGCGGCGGCGGGTGGAATTCTTGGTTCGGGTAAGGAAGAATCCGGCACGCTCATTCGCTTCAACCACCTGCCGGAGGAGAACACGGACATGATCTTTGCCGTCATTGCCTGCCGGTGGGGTCTTCTCGGCGGGCTAGCGGTCTGGCTGCTGGCAGCGGCGTACGCGTTTGGAGCCTTCATGGTGGGATTGCGCGCCGGAACCATGTTTGGGCGCTTGGTTGCGGTGGGCATCGGTGCTATGGTGTTCCTGCAATTGATGGTGAATACTGGCATGACCATCGGCGTGCTGCCGGTGTCTGGCATGACGCTTCCGTTCGTGAGTTACGGCGGGTCAAGCCTGGTGTGCCTGTGGATCACCACCAGTGTGTTGTTTGCGGTTGCCAGTCGGCGTTCGAGAGGCTTTGATCTTGACGCATAAGATTCATTATTGATTCACTGCCTTACGTTGCAACTTCACCTTCACTCACAACCTCAACCCTACAAGTCTCGCCATTCATACTGAATCAACCAATTCGTCAGCTGCTGATCTGCCTTCGTCGTCATCACTGCCGCCGCTGCCGCCCGTTCCGGCAATTCCAGCAGCCGTCACGGAAGCGCTCGCCACCATGGGCATTGAACTTGAGCCTGGTGACGCCGAGCGGCTGCGCGCGTACCTCGAAGCCCTGCGTGATGCGAACACGCGCTTCAATGTGACCGCGATTGTTGAGCCGGAAGCCATGTGGGTGCGACACATCCAGGACAGTTTGACATTGGTGCCGTTCCTTGCGAGTGCCGAAGCAAAGACCGTCATTGATATTGGTTCCGGTGGCGGGCTGCCGGGAATCCCGCTCGCCATTGTGATGCCTGACGTGCAATTCACGTTGCTTGAGGCAACCGGCAAGAAGGCCGCATTCATCAAGGAAACCATTGCGGCGCTGGGTGTTTCCAATGCGCGCATCTTGAATGACCGCGCCGAGACGGCGGGGCAGGATCATCACGATCACCGCGCGAAGTATGACGCGGTGGTGGCTCGCGCAGTGGGCAAACTGAATGTGCTTGTTGAGCTCACCGTGCCATTTGCACGCGAGGCAGGATCGATCTTCCTGATCAAGGGTGATAAGGCTGCCGAGGAAGTCGAAGAGGCAAAGCCTGCTCTCTACAAATTGCACACGCATGTTGTTGATTTGCACAAGACAGCCACCGGCACGGTGGTGGTGTTGGAGAAGACGCGCGCTACGCCGCGTAATTACCCGCGACTACCGGGCGAGCCAAAGCGAAGGCCATTGGGGTGACACTCTCAGTTGACATATTGCTATCCGATACCGGGGCGATCGCGCGGCGATTGTCCGGCTTTGAAGTGCGTCCACAGCAAATTCTGATGGCGAGCGCGGTGGAGCGTGCGTTCGAAGAGCGGCAGCGTTTGTTCGTGGAAGCAGGAACGGGGGTTGGCAAGAGCTTTGCCTATCTGATTCCAGCGATTCGGCGCATTGTTGAACGCGGCGAGCGTGTAGTGGTGGCCACCAACACCATCAGTTTGCAGGAGCAATTGATTGAGAAGGACATTCCGCTTCTCAATGCAGTGATTCCAGAGGAATTCAGTTCGGTGCTGGTGAAGGGCCGCGGCAACTATGTCAGCCTGCGCCGCCTCAAACTCGCCAGTGAGCGCGAGGGTCGCCTCTTTGGTCATGATGAAGATCGCAATGACCTCCGTCGTGTTGAGAAGTGGGCGTACCACACCACTGACGGATCATTGGCAACGCTTCCGCAATTGCCGCGCAGCGAAGTGTGGGACCAAGTACAGAGCGACGCGCATAATTGCATGGGTCGGCGCTGCCCAACCTTCGACAAGTGTTTCTATCAGGCTGCGCGAAGGCGGATGGATAATGGGCAATTGCTCATTACCAATCACGCGTTGTTCTTTGCTGACTTAGCGATGCGCGCGCGCGCCGGTGCGACTGGCGGAGTACTCCCGAATTACCACCATGTGATTCTTGATGAAGCGCATGAGATCGAAGATGTTGCGGCAGAGAACTTTGGAATTCGACTCTCGGAGAGCGGAGTTCGGCATCTCTTGCGCACGCTTTATCAAGTGAGCACTGGTCGTGGCTATCTGAGCGCGATGCGCTCCGATGACGCAGCGGAAACAGTTATTGAAGATGCCATTCGCTGCATTCGTGACTGCGAAAGCGCGGCGGATAGGCAATTTGACGCGCTGTGGCGCTGGCATGAGGAATTTGCAGAATCATCGGGACGGATGCGCGACAAGGATGCGGTGCGGGATCATTTGAGCGGACCGATGTTGCAACTTGCTGCAACGCTGCGCATGTTGCGCGACCGCATCGCTAATGAAGCTGATCAGTTTGAGTTGAATTCCTACGCCGCGCGCGCTGAGGGGCAGGCGACCGGTGCACGTGATCTGTTGGCGCAGGCGCTGGCGGGGTGCGTGTACTGGGTGGAGATCGGCAAGAAGCGTCGCGGCGGTGAGCGCCCCAACATTACCGTGGTGTGTGCGGCAGTGGATGTTGGGCCCATTCTGCGCGAACATCTCTTTGCGCAAGACAAGGGCGTGGTACTCACCAGTGCCACACTCGCGACGAGTCATGGCGACTTTCGACACGCCGCTATTCGTCTTGGGTGCGACGATCCGCAGACGCTCGAGCTTGGAAGTCCCTTTGACTATGCGCGCTTGGTTACGCTGATCATCGATCGCACCATGCCGGAGCCGAATCATCCCGATTACGAAGATGAATTAGCAGGGCGGGTTCTCAGTCACATCCGTGAGACGGATGGCGGTGCTTTTGTGCTCTTTACGAGCTTCCGAACGCTGAATGCGGTCGCTGAGCGTATTGCCGATCGGCTTGTTGATGACAATTTCCCCTTGCACATTCAAGGTATCGGTGTGCCACGTAATACATTGCTCGAACGTTTCCGCACCGATGAACGCAGCGTGCTCTTTGGCGTCGCCAGTTTCTGGCAGGGCGTTGATGTGCGCGGTCGCGCGTTGCGCAATGTGATCATTACGCGGTTGCCGTTTGAGGTGCCTGATCGACCGATCGTGCAAGCGCGTCATGAATTGATTGAATCGCGCGGTGGAAAGCCATTCTCTGAAGACTCACTTCCGCGCGCGGTGCTGCGCTTCAAGCAGGGGTTCGGACGACTTGTCCGTAGTTCAACCGACGAGGGCAGGGTGGTGGTGCTTGATCCGCGCATCGTCACCAAGCGTTACGGGCGAATGTTTCTTGATGCGTTGCCGGATGGAATTGTGGCGCGCGTTCAAGGTTGACCGTCTCGGGCGATTCAAGCTCGGCTGCTGCGCGGGTATCTCATGAATGTGCTGGCGGAATGATCTTTCCAAGCATCACTACCGATCGCCGCACGCCGTGCATATCACAGGCATCTGGAATTCGTCCCCACTCGGTGAAACCGCGCGAGCCGAACAGGCGCACACTCGCCTCGTTGTGCGCGAAGCAGAGTGCGATGACGCGGTCGATACCGCATTCGGTGGTGCGTGCGAGCAAGGCATCAAGCATCGCTTTACCAACGCCTCGGCCGACGGCGGACGGATCGACGTAGACACTCACTTCAGCAGTGGGGGCATAAGCTGCCCGGTCTTTAAAATTGGTGAAGGCGCCCCACGCGATGATTCGTCCAGACTCTTCCACTACTAGGACGGGCCGTGTGGCGTGGTCGCGCTGGTCCCACCACGCTTGGCGGGCAGGAAGTTGTTGCGGCGTCAGGTCGGCGGTCGACATGTGCGCGGGGATGGACGCGTTGTAAATGGCCACAATGTCCGAAAGATCGGCGCGGGTGGCAGGGCGTGGAGCGGAGTGCGTCATGAGTGTTGTTGTTTGAGCGCCATGGGTAGTGACCCTGCCGTGAACACGCGTACTATATTCGTATGAAGGTCATCGGAATCGTGTTGACGTGCGCGTGCTGGGCTCCGCCGACTCCGTCTGCGATTCAGCCGCCGAGTCGGACCACTGGTACGCCCAGCAGCGCGAACGACACCGCGAGCGACGCCGCCAGCGTTTCCAAGCGGGAATGGACGGTGGACGGAGTGGTTCGTACCGGACTGGTGTGCCTTCCACCCGCGGCAAACCGAACGGCGGAGACTCCCCTGGTGTTCTGTTGGCACGGTCACGGCGGCACCGCGGTGCATTCGCGCGCATCCGCGGCATTTGAAATCGCGTGGCCCGAAGCAATCGTTGTCTATCCGCAAGGATTGAACACCGTGAGTCCGCTTGTTGACCCAGATGGCAAGAAGTCTGGCTGGCAAACCGCTGCTGGCAACAACGGAGACCGCGACATCAAGTTGTATGACGCCATGGTTGACTCATTGCGTACGGAGTACAAACTTGACGGACGACACACCTATTCTGCCGGACATTCAAACGGCGGGTTCTTCAGTTACTTGTTGTGGCAGACACGCGGTGCAACGCTCGCAGCCATCGGACCGGTGGCTGGCGCGTACCTGAAGCCGACCGCGGATATCAAGCCGTTGCCGGTGATTCATGTGGCTGGCAAGGATGACCCCATAGTGAAATTCTCGTGGCAGGAGCGAACATTCGTCAACATCCGTGCTGCCAATGCGTGCACAAGTGAGGGCAAACCGTGGGCAACCGAGGGCGGACTCACCGCAACGCTCTACGAATCGAGCAAAGGCGCGCCACTCGTGACCGTCATTCATGAAGGCGGCCACGAATATCCCAAGGGTTCGAGTGCGCTGATTGCACGGTTCTTCAAAGAGCACTCGCAGGCCGCGGTTGCTGCAACTGTTCCCAAGTAACGCCACGCGAGAGTGTGCCGGTCCGTTATGCGTGTTGGAGTGAATCGGACGCGGCGGGTGATTGAGTGGTCGGGTTGCTGAGCGTGCTATCGGTACTGCCTGCGCCACCCGTACCGCCCGCTCCATCAGTGCCACCCGTGCCATCAGTGCCGTCGAGACCATCAGCGCCGCTCCCCGATGACGGCGCGACCTTTCCGACCAGCCACATCGCCCGTTCGAAGAGTGCCAGGGTGTACTGCAGGCCGGGTCGAGCGCCGCGTGATGTTGACGCTGCGATGTCTGCCCGCAGTTGTTCCATGAGATCCCCGCGGTCGCTGACAATCATGAGCAACATGGCAACATCGCTGGGTGCTCGACTGCGCTCGCACTCCACCAGTTGCGAGAGCACCAGGTGCAGTCCTTCCGTCATCCCGAACAACAGCGCGTTGCCGTCGGCGTCGCTCCCTGGCTCACTGGACCGACGTTCATCCAGTGATGCGCGGGCAAAGTGTGCGACCTCGGTGACTAGCTGATCGACTGCGCGTTGCTTAATATCCAACGCGAGCAGCGCCTCAGCGTCTTGCCGATCAAGCCGCGTCTGCGAAAGTTCCCGAAGCGCATGATGGATCTCAGCGCCCAGTGACTTGCACGACTCCGCCATGTGGTTGCATTCCGCCATGGTCCGCTCGCCATCAGAACGCACGCAGTCAAGAATGTCGGGAAGCCGCTCAACAATTCGCGATTGCTCGCGCGAAATCATGTCCAAGAAACTGGTGGGATCAACACCCGCACCTTGGTCGATGTACATCGGCGTGGCAAGATTCTGCGCGTCGGTTGGCGGGCTGAGCCGGTTCAGCCACCCTGTCCAACGGCTACCACACAGTTCGGCAATTCCAACGCAAAGCGATTGCTGCACCACGTACACGATCGCCAGCATGCGGCTTGAGTCCGAGGTGATGGTGTTACGAATCAGATCAATCAGGCTTGGCAGGCCCGTCAACTTTGTCGTCAGCACTTCAAACGCCAAGATGGCGCCCGCAGCGGAGTTGATGATCGCTTGGAAGTACGCAAGTTGTCGAGGTAGGCCACGTGAACTGCGGCCCATCAGGAGCACCGTCGCACCAACACCCACACCGGCCCCGTGAACCATCATGGCAGCTTGGCTGTCAGTGAGGATGCCACTGTTGACGAACGTAACAACGATCACCACGATCGCTGATGTTGATTGGATCACCAAGCGCGATGCGATGCCCACCATGAATCCGAATGCAAGCGAATCGCCCAAGGTCTGCGCAAACTGCCTAAACCACGGCTCATCGGGGATACCGCCCGTGGCATCCTTCAGGAATTGCAGGCCGAGCATCAGCAGGCCCAGCATGAACAGACCACGCCACGCGGGAAGTAGGAATTCGCGGCCGGCACGGAATGTTGCCAACAGACCGCCGACGCCCAGGATCATTGCGATGGCAGTACGAATATCAAATGATGCAATGAATGGGAGAACCACCGTCCCCAGGTTGGCCCATGCAATCATCGTGAGCGCACGTCGGAGCGTCAACAAGCGGCTCGATACAAATCCAGTGACGATGAACGATGCCGCGGTGGAACTCTGCGCGAGCGCCCCGAGGATGAATCCCCACAGTGCTGCAAGTGCGCCCGTTGAGGTGAATCGCTCGATTCGCTGGCGGAGCGAGCGTCCTGCCATTGACTTGAGTGATTCCTTGACGCCGTCCAGACCGTGAAAGAAGAAGGCCAGCCCCGCGAGGAAAATGGCGATCGCTGGAAATGTCGTCAAGTGATCGGACGTGTTCAAGCGGGTGCCTTGGTTGACTCGGGTTGCACTTGGTACGGCGTGATCACCGATCCCAACCCGGCAATCCGCAGCAACTGAATGATGGGGGGGCTGGCTCCAAAGTGATGAGCGCTTCCGCCATTCGCCTTGGCGAGTCCGGCCGATTGCACAAGCACGCCAAGACCCGCTGACGCCATGAACACCAGTGCGGTGAGGTCAAAGACCACCCGCTTCGCACTTGGGTTCATGGATGCACGGATCAGGGTGAGTGTCTCAGCAGCGTTCTTCGAATCGAGGCGGCCTGAAAGGACCACAACGACTCCATCAGGGATTGACTTGATCGGTTCGCTCATGTGTGTTCACATTCAATCCAAAACGACATCCGGAAGTTACTTCGCGCTTTCGTGATTTCATGGTCGAGTTCTGTCTTAATTCGGTTAAGAATGCGCTCGGTGCCAGCGGCCGACCCGCCATGTTCCGATGACCCGGTCCCGAGGGGAAACTCACATTTTCACTAAAGAATTGACCAGTTTGCCAGGGGTTTCCTTCCCTCGGTCATCCACGCCGGGGGTACATACCATGAGGCGATGGGCAACTCCACGCACCGTTCCTATCTGTCCGCCGCCACTGCCTTTGCGATGCTGTGCCTGGCGGTCGGCCACGCCAGCGCGCAAGTTTCTGGCGAGTACTCGATTGCACCTGGGCTCACCCATCCGGACAACCTGCCGCCCGCACCTGATCAAGACAACGGTGAGACATTCTGGCCGCAGATCGCATCAGTGAATGGTGCGGTGTACACCCTGTACACACCGCAGTTTGAGTCCATCGTTGGCACGGCAAGTACGGGTCGCGCGGCGTTCCGGATTGCAACGCCGGGCGCACAACGCACCTATGGAGCGATGTTCTTCAGCGCCACACTTGACAATGACCTGGCCGCTGGACTCATTCAGGTTTCCGGCATGCAAGTGACCCGCGTGCAGTTGGCGGGTAGCCAAGATTCGACTGCCACTACGGCGATTCTGCAGCAGATGCTCGCCAGTGCAACGTTCACAGTCCAGCGTTCAGTGGTGCTGGAGAACATGCAAGTGACATCGTTGCAGGCGGACGCGGCGCCGATGGGAAACGCAGCGCCAGTCATTCGGGTCATTGATCATCCCGCGGTGTTGCTGCTCCTTGACGGGGCACCAGTACTTCGTGATGTCGGATCGGGTGTTGGCATTGCGCTGAACACGCCGTCGCTCTTGGCATTCGACTCTGCAAGCAAGACGTGGTTCACGCGGGTTGGCGACAGTACATGGATGCATGCGTCCAGTTTCAGCGGTCCATTCACCAGCGGCGCAGCGCCCGCTGATTCGGTGGCAAGCGCTATCAATGCAGCATTGCCGCGCAGCACCAGCGCCGCGCAGTCGAGCGGGTCCAGCGCCGCCGCAGTGCAACCGGACGGTTTAAGCGCCGCGGCGCCGGGAACAGCAGCGCCAGCCGCGATGTCGCCCAGTCAACTGCCTGAAATCGTGGTCAGTACCAGTCCGCTCTGTATGGTGTCGATCAACGGCGCCCCCAATTTGGCGCAGGTTGCCGACGGTCTCTTTGCGATATCAAATGCAAACTGCGATCTCTTCACTGCAACGGCATCGAACACTTGGTATTTGCTTGCCTCTGGTCGTTGGTTCACGAGCGGTGATTTGATGAACGGTCCGTGGAGCTATGTCAAACCATCCGCGCTTCCATCGTCGTTCGCAGCGATCGACCCGAAGGGAACGTGGGGCAATGTGCTGGCGGCAGTACCAGGAACATCCGCTGCAAATGATGCGATCTATCAGCAGTCAGTTCCTCACGTCGCCACGCTGGATCGATCGAAGGCAAAGGCATCGCTCTCCACGATCGGTGGTCCTGCGCGATTTGTGGCCATTGATGGAACGAGTTTGAGTTGGGCAAGTAACGCCAGTTCGCCACTGATTCTCTGTGAGGGCTCGTACTACCTGTGTCAAGATGCAGCGTGGTTCACTTCCGACGCGGCCAACGGACCGTGGGTGTTGTGCGATGCAGTACCGCAGTTGATGTATGTGATGCCGCCGAGCTCACCGGTCTACGGAGTGACCTTTGTTCGCGTCATGGGCTCAACTGCCGACACCGTGACCTTTGGATTCACGGCTGGCTATATGAATAGCTATACAAACAACGGAATCGTTTCCTATGGAACGGGTTTCGCAACAACCGGCATGACGGCGCCGGGCGTGGCGGGCAATGATTACTTGGGTTACCCAGGAACCTACGGAAGTTGGCCGAATTTTGGCTACGCCGGCTGGATGTATGAGACTGCGCCCGGTTGGGGCGAGTACGGATTGCAATGCGCACCGACCTGGGCGTGCAACGGTTGGTGGGGACCAGGACGCTCCTTTGGACTTGGTTATGCATTGGGCATGGGCTATGGCGGATCGTGGCACTGGGGCTATCACCCATGGGGTTGGCGCGGCACGGATGGATGGTGGATGAATCATTGGAGCGGCGCATATCGCCGCGGATGGAGCGATGCGGCGCGCAGTTACAACCGCGCTGCGGCGGCGGGGGACATCAATCAGTTCACGAAGGCGGCATCTGCACGCGCGGGGGCGGGTGCACCTGCGGGGAACACCGCGGCGAACACTGCTGCGTCCACCGCAAATGCAACGCAGTGGCGACACGCGGGCGGTGTCAATGATGACGTCTCCGCGACCCGTGATGGTCAGGTCATGCAGCAGCGCGGAACGCAGAGCTTCGCGCGCGCAGACGGTGGATGGAGCAGGGCATCGGGGAACGGTTCCACGAATGCTGTCGCTGGAGTTTCAAACAACGGCGGCAACGCGGGCGCGATGGCGAACAACAATCGTGCTGCAGGTCAATTCCAAGAACGTGACGGGTCAACTTCAGCAACTTCCAATGCCCGATCATCCACGATGGATGACTTCCGTCCTGACCCAAACCACAATTTCGATGGCAGCCCGCGCGGCGCGTTCGCGCGCGGTGAAACAAATTACGCGGATCGAAACGAAGGATTACAGCCTGGAAACGCTGGTCAAAACTCGTCGCAGTACTCG
>JAPLMU010000125.1 GCA_026386795.1 Planctomycetota bacterium | reverse complement strand
CGGGCGGCCGGGCAAGCCATGCGTCGAAATCCCATGCCGATCGTGGTGCCCTGTCACCGGGTCGTGGGTTCGGGGGACTGGATCGGTGGTTACGCCGGAGATGCGCGGCAGAGCGGGCCGACGCTCGGAATCAAGCGTGCGTTACTGCAGTTAGAGGCGCGATCGAGTGATGTAAACTCTCGCGCCTCGTGACGGGTTTCCCGGCGGTGCGCATGCGGCGCATGGGAATCACAGCACGCGCAGAACTCGTACATCAAAAGCCTAACGGCTACTCAGATCGAAACACGCACACGGAGTCGAACGAATTATGAAACTCACCATGGTTGGCACTGGATACGTTGGACTCGTCACGGGTGCGTGCTTTGCAGAGACGGGTAATCAGGTGACCTGCCTTGATGTTGATGCGCGCAAGATTGAGAAACTCAAGCGCGGCGAGAGCCCGATCTATGAGCCGGGCCTGACGGAGATGCTGGCGCGCAACATTCAGTCCGGACGCATTCACTTCACGCTCGACAAGCAGGCCGCGTACCAGGATGCAGAGACCATCTTCATCTGCGTCGGTACGCCAAGCGATGAAGACGGCAGCGCGGACTTGCAATATGTGCTGGCTGTCGCGCGGGACATTGCTGGTGCGCTTGAGAAGATTGGCGCGGTTGGAAAGCCAAAGACCGTTGTAGTCAAGAGCACGGTGCCGGTTGGCACGAGCCATGCTGTCCGTGACCTGATCAAGAGCCTGACCAAGGTGCCCTTTCACATCGCAGACAACCCGGAGTTCTTGAAGGAAGGCGATGCGATCAGCGACTTCATGAAGCCCGATCGAATCGTGTGCGGCGTGGAGAGTGAAGAGGCAGCCAACACCATGCGCGATCTATACGAACCGTTCGTTCGTAACGGGAATCCGATCTATTTGATGGATGTTCGCAGCGCGGAAATGGTGAAGTATGCGTCGAACGCCATGCTGGCGTGCAAGATTTCGTTCATCAATGAGATTGCCAATTTGTGCGAGTACATGGGCGCTGATGTTGCGTCAGTGCGCGAAGGTATGTGCGCCGACAAGCGAATCGGGAACCAGTTCTTGTATCCCGGCCTTGGTTACGGCGGCAGTTGCTTTCCAAAGGACACGCAAGCAGTTGTTGGCATGGGGCGCGGCAAGGACTTTGATTGCAAGCTGAATGCGGCGGTGCACGAAGTCAATCAAGATCAGCGCGGACATTTCTGGAAGAAGGTTGAGACGCGATTTGGCAGCGCGGGGCTCAAGGGACGCACGCTTGCGTTCTGGGGCGTTGCGTTCAAGCCGCGCACCGATGACATTCGCGAGGCGCCAGGAATTGTGCTGATGAAGTTTGCGATGGCGGCCGGCGCGAAGATCGTTGCGTATGACCCAGTGGCGATGCCTAATTTGGCGCATGAGGAGCCACAGATTCCGCAGTCGAAGGACATGTATTCCGCGCTTGATGGTGCTGATGCGCTGGTGATCTGCACGGAGTGGAATGAATTCCGCTCGCCGGACTTTGCGGAGATCAAGAGTCGGCTCAAGCATGCGTTGGTGTTCGACGGGCGCAATCTGTTCCGCCCCGCGCAGATGGCGCACGAGGGATTTGAGTACCACTCAGTGGGCCGGCCGACCACAGGCGCCGTGAAGATCTGACCGTGGAGGCGGGAGGCGCCCAATCTCCGGGCTTTGGACCTTTCCCGGATGTTGATTCTTGGTTGAGAAACGCCTAAAGAGGGCGTGGACGTTGGGGTAACCACTTGAAACACGGGAAAATCTGCAATTTCCGCGGAAATCCGCTAGACACGGGCGTGTTACCCCTTGCGTCCATCCTTAAAACCCCTATATTTGCCTCCGTATCTGGGCAGTGAGCCCAGTTTCGCAAGCTTTCCGGTCTGTCCGCACACATATATGGACAGCCCGGCAGAAAGGACGTCAGGATGGCAACCGCAACGAAGCCCCGCAGTAAGGGCGAGACCCTCAAGATGATCGCCGAGAAGACCAAGCTCCCAAGGAAGCAAGTGGTCGCGGTGTTCGAGGAACTCGGAAACATCATGAAGAAGGACCTGAGCAAGAAGGGCTCTGGAGTCTTCGTGGTACATGGCATGATGAAGATCATGGTCATCAACAAGCCAGCGACCAAGTCGTACGAGAAGGACAATCCGTTTAAGCCAGGCGAGCGCATGCTCGTGAAGGCCAAGCCGGCTTCGCGCAAAATCAAGGTGCGCCCGATGAAGGCCCTCAAGTCGATGGTTGGCTAAACACCACCGTCGATTCGTAACTGAATCGAACCAAACGAGAAGAGCTCCGCATCACGCGGGGCTCTTCTTGTTTTTGGCTCAGCGCGGTGCTTGCAGTCAAACAAATGCGTGACACCTTATCCAGGAACGGATTTGGTCTGGTAGATCATGCGCGGGGTCATCACGCCACCGACGAGGACGTCTTCTTGGCGATCAAGCCGCGCGCCGATACGTTCGAGCGCTCTTTGTGAACGAACATTCCCTGGGCTCACATGGAAACATGCCGTATTCGCCCATCGGAACGCGTGCTCAAGCATGAGTTGCTTAATGTGGTGGTTGGTGCCAGTTCCCCAATGAGCCCGTTCGAGAAACGTGTAGCCAATCACTACTGAGCGATCGGTTGGATTCCATTCGTAGTAACGAGTGGCACCAATGATGCGACCGACAGGGTCGAGGGCTACGAGCCCACCACCGCTCGCGAGCGCGCCTGCGAAATAGCGCTCGAATACGGCGCGTTCATGCCGATCGCGCTCAGAATGCTGTTCCCAGATAAGCGGGTCGCTGGCAGCGGCGTGCAGCGCGTCAAGGTCATCCGGACGCAGCGGCCTTAGGCGCACTCGCTCGCCGCGCAGGGTTGGCTGCCAATTCGGAACCTCAATTGCACGTTTTACCGAGCGACCGTTGGCCTCAAGAAGCGCCCATGCTTCGTCACGGGAACGCGAAGGGTCAAACTGCCGCAAAGTACGGATGGCGCGGTCGACCAATTTGTCGTTGGTGGCTGCTAGATCCACCATGAGATTGCCGCGCACCTTTCCAAGGCGCGTGAAGAGCGCCGTGGTGATGCAGTTCAATGCAAGTTTCGTGGCGGTGCCAGCCTTGAGTCGGGTGCTGCCCGTGAGAACCTCCGGGCCCGTGTCAAGGACAATGAACTGATCGCAGTCTGCAGGTTGCTCCATCGGCACACACGCGATGAATGCCGTGCTCGCGCCGCGCGCCTTCGCAAGACGGATGGCACCAAGCGGATAGGGAGTGGTGCCGCCCGCGGCAATCCCCACCACCGTGTCAAGCGGACCAACGGCGAGTTGCTCTAACTCCGCGCGCGCGCCGTCCCATTCATCTTCACGCCCCTCGCTGGAGCGACGAAGCGCTGTGTCGCCACCGGCAATGATGCCGACCACTTGTCCTGGGTCTGACATAAATGTCGGAGGACATTCGCTCGCATCGAGCACGCCAAGACGCCCGCTGGTGCCAGCGCCGAAGTAAATGAGTCGGCCACCTTCGCGGAACTTGGGAACCATCGCTTCCACGAGTGCACCGATTGCAGGAGCCGCCGCCGCAACTGCCTCAATGACAGCGCGGTGGTCTTCAACCATCAACGATGCAATGCCGGCGGCGTCGAGCGTGTCCAAGTGCGCGGACGCCGGGTTGCGGTGCTCAGTGCGGACATGGCTACGGTCGGGAGGAAGAGGCATGGCGGGTGCAGGGGCGGGCGACGTTGCAGGTGCAGGGGCGGGAGTCACCCCGGTTTCATCGGCTTCGCAGCATGACCCGCATCAGGCTGAGTGGCAGCAGCAGCTGGTCCGCTACCCGCTGCTGCTGCACCGAGCGGCGCCTGACTCCACATGCCGAAATTGCGCAAAATGAAACTCCATTTGGCGCTTTCATACGTTGGACTGCCAATGCCGTGGTCGGAATTCGGGAACAGCAGCATTTCAAAGGGAATCGCTGACGCCTCCCAGACCTGCGCGATGGCAAAGGTGTTGGAGGGATGCACATTGTCGTCGACCATTCCATGCAGCAGAAGCACCCTGCCCTTGAGACCCGCTGCCAACTTCACCGCACTGCCCGCGTCGTACCCCTCTTGGTTCTCCTGCGGAGTACGCATGGCGCGCTCCGTATAGATCGTGTCGTACTGGCGCCAATCAGTGGGCGGCGCGCCAGCAACTGCTACTTGAAAGAGTTGTGGGTAACGAAGCACGGCCATCAATGACATGTATCCGCCGTAACTATGTCCCATGATCGCCACGCGTTTGGAATCAACATAGGGGCGCTTGCTGAGCTCTTTCACCAGTTGTGCCTGATCATCCACATCCGCGCCGCCAAGCTTCATGTACGTGGCATCTTCAAATGCCTTGCCACGTCCTGGAGTTCCGCGATTGTCCAACTTGGCAATCAACACGCCAAATTCTGCCTGCGATTCGTAACTTCCAAAGCGCGGTGAGACGGTTGCGATCAGCGGACCACCGTACGCATCAACCACCAAGGGATAGCTGCGCGATGGATCGAAGTCCGTTGGCTTGTAGAGAATTCCATAGAGCTCAGTCTTTCCATCTGCCGCAGTGATACGGAGGAACTCGGGCGTGGGCATTCCCTTCTTGCCGTAGGGATCAGCCGCCGGCTTGGTGAGTTGCGCCACCTGCTTGCCGTCCATGGTGTAGAGCGATGCAGATGGCGGCACATCAACAAACTGCTTCGTTGCTACAAAATGCGCATTGTCAGGCGCCACCAGAAACGATGAGTAGTGCAGATCTTCCGTAGTGAGTCGCTCGTGCCGCGATCCATCAAGTTGAACGCGGTGTAACTGCGAGTTGATACCGGTCTTGCTCGAACGCGCCGAGTAGTACATCCATCCGGATGGCTCATCGACACTCACAATTGATTCGCTTACCCACGGATCGTCAGTGAGGCGGAGAAGCTTGCCCTTATTGAGATCCCACAGTTCCCAGTTAGAAAATCCATTTGATTCCGATTCCCAAATGAAGCGCGATCCATCAGAAAGAAACTGCAATGTGGGTGAATTCTTCTGCCAGGTGGCCTGCTTCTCCGTGATCAGCACGCGCGATGTTCCAGTAGCAGGATCCGTCGCCATCAGTTCCAACGTGTCCTGCCGACGGTTGCATCGAAACCACAAGAGTGCGTCGCCCTTGGGAGTCCACTCTGGTCCGTACACATATTGTTCACGATCAGCGCCAACATCAATCGGCGTACGCTTCCCCGTTGCAAGGTCGTAGATCTCTAACTTCGCGATCGGGTTCTGATCGCCCGGCTTCGGATAGCCAGATGCGAGTGCGCGGGTGCGCGTGGTGGTCAACCCGCCGAGAAGCACGTAATCCTTTACTGGCGACTCATCGAAATCGTAATAGGCAATGAGCTTTGAGTTGGGCGACCACCACATGGCGGAGTTCTGATCAAGTTCTTCGCCGTAAACCCAATCTGCGCTGCCGAACCAATGCTTGTCGGTGCCGTTCGCCGTAGCGTGAATCGCCGCGCGATTGGCGGGCGCGCCCTCAGGCTCAAGAACGACATTGAAATCTTGAAACACTGCGTTCCAGGCACCATCGGGGCTTGGAACGTCCGTTGCCTGCTTTGCTCGACCGCCCTTCGGCGCGCGGTACGTCTGCTTGCGCGCAACCGCAGCGGGCGGCTCAGCGCCCTCTGCCACCGTCGACTTTGCATCGCCAGAGATGGCAACGGATTTCCACTTGCCCGCGTATTGAAACCAGACTCGCCCACCGGGAATGTCCCAGCGCACATCGGAGACGCGGCCCGCGGTGCCGCCGGGACTCTCGATCGCACCAACGCGCTGCGCTCCAGGCAGGCTTGTAAATGGAACCCATTGCGCGGCGGCGGTCTCTGCACACATCGCGGGTACAAAGCAAAGGATCGCCGTCAGCGCGGCCGAATTCAGCACGCGGTGGAATATGCAGTTTGTCATGGTGTTCTCCAGTTTCAGCTGCGCGCGTCGAACGCGGTCATGGCGCGGAATGCGCGATAGCGATCATCAATTTGCCCCGCCGTGAGGCGTGAGAGGCGATCGAGTCCGAACGACTCGATAGTGAAACTTGCAAGCACCGTGCCCCACGCCATGGCGTGGCGGAGCGTTTCGAAATCATGTTTGCCAGCGCGTGCGATGTGCGCCATGAAACCACCAGCGAAGGTGTCGCCCGCGCCGGTCGGGTCAATCACCTGCGAAAGATCAGCAGGAAATGCAGGGATACTTGCCACGCCGTCGCGATGCACCAGGATTGCTCCGTGTTCGCCCTTCTTTACCACCACGAAATGGCGCGGACCGTTCTTGAGCACTTCGCGACCAGCACTGACCACGTTGCGGCAATCCGTGAGTTGCATCGCCTCTTCGTCGTTCATGATCACGCCGTCGACTTCGGCAAGGAGATTCATGAGTTCCGGGCGCGCAATGTTGATCCAGAGATCCATCGTGTCGCAGACGGCGAGCGGCTTGTTCGGGAAGCGACGCAGCAAATCAAGTTGCACCAATGGATGCGTATTCGCCAAGAACAACACCTTGCTGTCGAGGTACGACGCGGGCACTGCCGGCGGTGCTTCTTCCAACACACCAAGACGCGTGAAGAGCGTCTCGCGCCGATTCATGTTGTCGAAGTATCGACCGCCCCATGCAAAGGTCTGACTGCCAGGGCGGCGCTCGAGACCCTTGAGACATACGTTTGGAAATGCACGAAACTGTTTCTCATGCGCTTCGGGCCAGTCGCCGCCAACCGCGCCAACGACGCGCACTGACGTCAGTTGGCTTGCAGCTGCTGCGAAATAAGCGCAGCTTCCGCCGAGGACTCCAATGGCCTCGCCTGTGGGTGCGTGCAGCGTGTCAATTCCGATAGTTCCGGTGACGAGAAGGGACATTCTCGCAAGTGTACGCAGGTCAATCGTCGGCTTCAGCGGGCTTTGTCCAACCGAGACCGAGGGGGATACCGATCAGCGTGCCGGCGGCAATATCCACGGGCATAGCCATCGACCAACCGGGGAGCCCGCGCTGCACCACCACCTGATCGAGCGGCGCCTTCAGGGTGTAGGCCGTGAAGAGTTGCGCGAGACCAATCGCAAATATTGGGGCAGCCATGAGGAGAATCGGCTGGGAGTCTCCAACAAGGCGCCGTCCAATGAACGCGGTGGCAACCCCGCCGATCACGGCTGCACCGATTGCCTGACCCTTGAGTTCGGTGCGCGCAACGAGCCACACAATGAGCAACGCAATGCCTGCTGCCGCCATACCACGCGCCGCATCCGAATTAAAGATTTCGTTGAAGAACGCCCCGCCCTTCTTGCGCGCAGGCATATCGAGGAGCGGACCGGAGACACGGAAGATGATTGCCGACATCACAAGCACGACACCCGACCACGCGACGGTCTCGAAGGCGATCGGCAGGAGCGTGTCGCCGTCAAATGCGGCATCAAGAATGGTTCCTGATCGACCGGAAATCACTGCGAGCCCGCAACCGAGTACGAAGATGCCCACGGCGGCATTGATCAATCGGCCAACAACGCAGGCAACCGCGCAGCATGCGGCGGCACCGAGCGCCAAGGCAAGAGCGGCGCTCACCGGATGAACCGCATCAGTGGAGGTGGGACCAGCCACCCCGCGGGAACTTTCAAGAAACGGCAGAACCGGCAGCATCAGGAGAATGCACGCTGCAATGCCAAGAAATAGGACCGAGTAGCGCGCGAACGGGTTCTGCATAGCGACAGTCGTACCCGCCCCGCGCGGCGGATGCAAGCCCTGCGTATCTTTGCGCCTGATGCCAAGCGCCTCCCCCGACCGTCCCAACTCCAAGGATGCCGTGATCCTTGATGGTTCGCCCCTCACTATTAAGCAGGTTGCGGCGGTGGCGCGGAACCGCCAACCGGTGCGCATCAGCCCGGAGGCGCGCAACTCCATGGCCGGCGCGCGTGCTGCGCTGGAGCGACGCATGGCTGAAGGCCAGGCGTTGTACGGAATCAACACCGGGTTCGGTTCGCTGTCGCGCGTTCGCGTGGCGGACAAGGATCTGGATGAGTTGCAAGCAAATCTGGTGCGCAGTCATGCCGCCGGCGTCGGCGATGCCGCGGACGAAGAAGTGGTGCGCGGCATGATGCTGATCTTGGCCGCAAGCCTGTGCCGAGCGCGCAGCGCGGTGCGACCGGAGTTGGTGGAACTCATGGTGAGCATGTTAAATGCGGGCGTCCATCCAGTCGTGCCAACCCGTGGTTCAGTGGGCGCGTCGGGCGATCTTGCGCCGCTCTCACACTTAGCGCTCGTGTTCCTTGGCGAGGGCGAGGCTGTGCTCGGTGGACAGCGAATGTCTGGTCGCGATGCGCTCGGCGCGGTGAATCTTCGACCCGTGCCACTTGCTGCCAAGGAAGGATTGGCACTCATCAACGGCACGCACTACATGTGCGCGATCGGCGCGCTTGCGATGCATGACATGGAAGCGCTCTTACAAGCAGCCATGCGGGCAACCGCACTTTCCATTGATGCGTGCCGCGCCACCGACGCGTTCCTTGATCCGCGGATTCATGCCGCGCGCAATCAGCCTGGGCAGCAGGCAGTGGCAGCTGCGGTGCTGGACCAACTGCAGGGCAGCACAATTTTGCCTGCACACGCCAAGGATGACCCACGCGTTCAGGATCCATATTCGTTCCGTTGCAGCCCGCAAGTGTTAGGCGCGGCACTCGATTCCATGCTGTGGTCGCGCGGCGTGATCGAGCGCGAACTCGGCGGAGTTACCGACAATCCATTGGTGTTTGCAAGCACCACCGAAGCGGGCCGCGCGGACATTCTCTCGGGCGGGAACTTCCACGGCATGCCGCTGGCGCTTGCTCTTGATGCTGCGAAATTGGCATTGGTGACGGTTGCCGGAATTTCTGAACGTCGAACATTCTGGATCTTGGCGGCGAACGATCCACAGAATCCGGTGCGTCCATACTTGAGTAGCAACCCCGGCGTCAATAGCGGTTACATGATTGCGCAGTACACCGCCGCGGCGTGCTGCAATGAACTGCAAGTACTTGCACACCCAGCCAGCGCTCACAATGTGGTGACGAGTGCGGGCATCGAGGACTACAACTCAATGGGCGCCACCAGCGCCAATCACCTGCGCGCGGCGGTGCGGCTGGCAACTGATGTGATCGCCATTGAACTGCTGGTGATGTGCGAAGGATTGGAATACCAGCGACCGTTGCGATCGGGCGCAGGCGTTGAAGCGCTGCACGCCGAAGTGCGTCGTCATGTGCCGCGGCTCGAAGGCGATCGCTCGCCGGCGCCCGATATCGTTGCGGTGGCGCAGCTCGTGAAGGCGCGCGCGTTTGTGGAGGCTTAAATTGGAAGCGCCACGTGCTGCCGGGCGCGGTCGGCGATTGTTTGCCTGACCGGGAGTTGGATTGACCCGCCGGGCAATTGCTCCCAATATGTTGGACTTCTTGCCTACAATCGCAGCGCAATGACCACCATCGCCCCTCGAGTCGTTCGCGCGCCGCGCGGAAACCAGCGCACCTGCAAGACCTGGGCCGCAGAGGCGGCCATGCGCATGCTCATGAACAATTTGGATCCGGAAGTGGCCGAACGTCCACAGGATCTGGTGGTGTACGGCGGCCGCGGGCAAGCCGCGCGCAACTGGGAGTGCTTTGATGCCATCATCGCTAGCCTGAAGAAGCTGGAGGCCGACGAGACATTGTTGGTTCAGAGCGGCAAGCCAGTGGGCATTGTTCGCACTCACCTAGACGCGCCGCGCGTGATGATCGCCAATTCGAATTTGGTGCCACACTGGGCAACACAAGAACACTTCGACGAGTTGTGCGCGCGCGGGCTGATGATGTTTGGACAGATGACTGCGGGAAGTTGGATCTACATTGGAACGCAGGGAATTCTGCAAGGCACCTATGAGACATTCGCCGAATGCGCGCGACAGCACTTTGGTGGAACGCTCAAGGGGACGCTGAATGTGACTGCTGGATGCGGCGGCATGGGCGGCGCGCAGCCATTGGCCATCACCATGAATGACGGCACTGCGCTGGTAGCCGACGTGTGCGTGGAGCGTTTGGCGAAGCGCAAGCATGATCGGTATCTCGACGAGGTCTATGACGATATTGATACGGCGATTGATCGTGCGGTGGAACTTCGCAATCGCGGCGAAGGGATCTCGGTTGGCGTGGTGGCAAACGCAATCGACTTGCTGCAGCGGCTAGCGGAACGTGGAATTGTGCCTGAGACGCTTACCGATCAGACGAGTGCGCATGATCCGCTTGAAGGCTATTACCCGTCAGGAATGACGCGCGAGGCTGCCGATCTGTTGCGCGCCGCGGATCCCGCGAAGTACCAAGAACTTTCGATGGCCAGCATGGAAACGCACGTGCGATTGATGGTGCAATTCATGCGCGCGGGTTCAAAGGTGTTTGACTACGGGAACAACATTCGCCAGCGCGCGTTTGATCATGGATACACGGACGCGTTCGCGTTCCCGGGATTCGTGCCTGAGTACATTCGTCCGCAATTCTGCACTGGCCGCGGACCATTCCGATGGGTGGTGCTCTCTGGGGACCCGGAAGATATTCGCGTCACGGATGAAGCGGTGCTTGAGTTGTTTCCGAAGGACGAGGGACTGCATCGCTGGATCCGCATGGCGCAGAAGCGCGTTGCGTTCCAAGGATTGCCAGCGCGCATCTGCTGGCTTGGACTTGGGGAACGCCACCTTGCGGGCTTGAAGTTCAACGAGTTGGTCGCGAGCGGCAAGGTGAAAGCACCGATTGTGATCGGTCGCGATCACCTTGATTGTGGAAGCGTTGCGAGCCCGAACCGCGAGACAGAAGCGATGAAGGACGGTACAGACGCCGTCAGCGACTGGGCGATCCTGAACTTTGCGGTGAACATTGCCAGCGGCGCCAGTTGGACGAGTTTCCACCACGGCGGCGGCGTTGGCATCGGATTCAGCCAGCATGCGGGACAGGTGATCGTGGCCGACGGAACGCCGGAAGCAGCGCGCCGTCTTGAGCGCGTACTCACAAATGACCCGATGATGGGCGTGTTCCGACATGCCGACGCGGGCTACGAACTTGCGCAGGATTGCGCGGCGCGGCTCGATGTGCAGATTCCGATGGGATGAAGTTGCTGACACCTTATCCAAGAACGGATTTAGGAACGGATTTAGGTGGTGGCGCGGCGAAGACGGTCGACGACGGCGCGCCATAGGCCGTCAGATGACGGCGGCATTTCAATCAGAATGCGCGCGCAACCAAGCGTGTCCGCGGATCGGAGAGCGTCGTACAGGGTGCTCCCGTAGAGACGCGCGTCGCGTGGCATGGTGATGCCCGTGTGCGGACTCGGAACGTGCGATGGATCGAAACACAACACCGCACAGGGG
>JAPLMU010000069.1 GCA_026386795.1 Planctomycetota bacterium | reverse complement strand
CCGGAACCTGCCGGCCGAAGATTGTGACCAGGACGCGAACGATTCCCTTGTCCGGCAAGGTGCTCTCGACCGTTCCTTCGTAGTTCTGGAACGGGCCTTCCTTGATGGTGACGGCGTCGCCAGCGGCGAAGTCCATCTTGACCTGCGGCATCTGCTCGGCGGGACGGCTGTCGAACAGCATCTTCTCCACCTCGGCAGGGCCCATCGGAGTGGGTCGACCAGCGGTGCCGACGAAGTCGCCGACGCCGGTGGTTTCCTTGATCAGGAAGAACACGTCCTGTGGGATGCGTCCGTCAGCTTCCAAGCGCATTTCCACGAACACATAGCCCGGATAGAGCTTGGTTTCAGTGATCTTTTGCTTGCCACCCTTGAGGGTCTTGGTCTTCTCGGTGGGCACCATGATGCGCCCAACAGCCTTCTCCAGGCCTTCGATCTGCACCTTACGCAACAGCGTGCTGCGGACCGAATCCTCCTTGTTGGAGGCAACGCGGAGCACGAACCAGTTGAATCCGTCCCGGAACATCGGGAGTTCAGAATCATCCTCTGGGGTCGAGGTCACTACTTCGGCGGCCTTCTTGCCGCGACGGTTCGGCTCAAGCGCCTTGCCCGTCTCAACGCCGAAGTCTGCCAATCGGGGACCAGCGCTTTTCGCGAGAGCATCACGACCGCGGGCGAGTGTCTTGCCGCCGTCGGTGCGCGTGGTGTGCGCATCTGCACCGGATTCAGCGTGGTCGTGGGTTTCGTTTGTGATGTCCATCAGTTATGCCTCTGCGCGCCGTTGATGGGCGCGCTCATTCGGTTTCAAGCACGCTGTTGTCGAGCACACCGATTTGCAGGAAAGTCCATGCAAATCCGCGGTCGCACAAGAAGCAGAAGATCGCGATGACGAGCATCGTGAAGATCACGACGCCGGTTGAATTGACTACCTCGCGACGGGTCGACCAATTGACCTTCTTCATCTCGCCTTCGGTAGCGATCAGAAAGTCAACGGTGCGCGGGTTGCGCCCCAAGGCCCAGAAGATGCCCGAGCCGACGGCGCCCAAGAACACCAATGCCAATGCGGCCGCCACGTACTTGGTGGTGCCCACGGCGCCTGCGCCGACCTTGGACCACATCCAAAATGTGCCTTGAGCGAGTAGTAGACCGGCGGCGGAGGCGGAGACCATCCGCGTCCAGTACCCCTGCCCAGTCTTGTAGATGGCTTCTGATGCCATGGTTGCTTCCTTCTGTTACTGAACACGCCGGGAGTGACTTGAACACTCAACCTGCGGATTTGGAATCCGCTGCTCTGCCAATTGAGCTACCGGCGTATGTGTCGTTTGCGCGGAGTGATTACTTGCGCTTGATCTTGTGCAGCGTGTGCTTACGCAGACGTGGGCTGTACTTCATGAAGCCGGCCTTCACCTTCTCAGAGATGCCACCCTTCACGCGGATCTCAGTCCGGTAGTTCAGGTCGCCAGTCTCTGTGCATTGAAGCCAGACGTATTCACGGTCAGTTGCTCGCTTAGCCATCGTTCATTCCTCATTTCTGGGCTTCTTTCGAAGCCGCTCACGCTCTTCCGAAGCCCGCCGCATGTGTTGCATGCAACTTCATGCGGCGGGCTCGGAGAGCGAATCAGTCAATTCCAATCAATCCAGTCGCCTGATCGGTCAGACGAGGATCTTCGTAACGACGCCCGAACCGACGGTGCGGCCGCCTTCGCGAACTGCGAAGCGAACACCTTCGGTCATTGCGACGCCCTTCTCGCCAAGGTCAACAGTCATGGTGACGTTGTCGCCAGGCATGCACATCTCAACGCCCTGCAGGTCCGCGATCTGACCAGTGATGTCAGTGGTGCGGAAGTAGAACTGCGGCTTGTAGCCCTTGAAGAACGGAGTCTTGCGACCACCTTCCTTCTCGGTGAGCACGTAGACCTGCGCGTCAAACTTGGTGTGCGGCTTGATCGAACCGGGCTTGCACAGCACCTGTCCGCGCTCGATGTCCGACTTCTCAACGCCACGGAGCAAGCAGCCGACGTTGTCGCCTGCGATGCCCTGGTCGAGGGTCTTCTGGAACATCTCCACGCCGGTGACGACGGACTTGGCCGACGGACGAAGTCCGACGATCTCGATTTCGTCGCCAACCTTGACGATGCCACGCTCAATACGACCCGTTGCAACGGTTCCGCGGCCCTTGATGCTGAAGACGTCTTCAACGCTCATGAGGAACGGCTTGTCGATTTCGCGCTGCGGCTCTGGGATGTAGGTGTCGATGGCTTCCATCAGCTTGGTGATGCACTCAGCTGCTGCTGGATCCTTCGGGTTGGTGAGAGCCGGGAAGGCCGCGCCACGAACCACCGGCGTGTCATCGCCAGGGAAGCCGTACTTGGTGAGCAGTTCACGAACTTCGATCTCGATGAGGTCGAGCAGTTCTGGATCGTCAACCAGGTCAACCTTGTTCAGGAAGACAACGATCTTCGGCACGCCGACCTGGCCGGCGAGGAGGATGTGCTCGCGCGTCTGCGGCATCGGGCCGTCGGAAGCGGAGACGACCAGGATCGCGCCGTCCATCTGCGCAGCACCGGTGATCATGTTCTTCACATAATCGGCGTGGCCTGGGCAGTCAACGTGTGCGTAGTGGCGGTTCGCGGTCTCGTACTCGACGTGCGAGGTAGCAATGGTGACGATCTTGGTTGGATCGCGACGACCTTCCGACTCAGACGCCTTAGCGACTTGGTCGTAGGCGACTGCTGCGCAGAGGCCCTTAGCAGACTGAACAGCCGTGATAGCTGCGGTCAGCGTCGTCTTGCCGTGGTCGACGTGGCCGATGGTGCCGACGTTGACGTGCGGCTTGGTGCGGTTGAATAGTGCCTTAGCCATGACTGTGATTACTCCGAGAAGAAGGTGTGTGCGCGCGGAGCGCCTGAGATGCTGGCCGCGCGATCTGGACGAGGGTGACAGGAGCGGCCGCGCCCGTCGTACCCAAAGCCGCCGAAGGGATTTGAACCCTCGACCTCACCCTTACCAAGGGTGTGCTCTACCACTGAGCTACGGTGGCTGACGATGACAACGCCGCCCGGGATACGAGCGGCGAATCAAGAATCCTACCGGAATTGGGCGGGCAGTCAAGTGCAGGCACGTGTCTCAGGGGGACTATCGGAGATCCTCAAGCGCTCGGACTGGCGGCACGAAGACGAGCTTGCATCCCTGACCAATAAAGACCGCTCAGTTCCGCTGATCGAGGCGCTCAACGCGCATTTGTCGATTGTTCTGTAAGTCCGGAATATCGATCCACTTGGACGAATTCGTGACATGGGCGTCCAAGAACAACATGCAGCACGCGTCGCCCACGTAACGGAATTCCACCTCGCATGCAGCGTTGCCGGGGATCCACGCATTTGGAGCGACCGCAGGAAGCGGAATCGTCTCGCCGGCGCGGCTATCCACTGCATATATCGACATGCCGGGATAGCGAATCATTGCGTTCGTGTACCAGTTGCTTGCGTTGGTGGTCGTGTTTGGACGCGCGTCGAAGAAATCGTTCGCGGCAAAGTAGCCGGGCTGGCCCTTCTCGCGAATGCCAGCGCCGTTACCGAATGGGCGCGCGATCTCGGCTGCGTCATCAGAGAACGCCTTGAGAATCTCAACCTTTGAACGGAAGGGGTTTGAGTCCACCATGTCGGGATTGGTGTAAGCCCAATAGTCGGGCGAGTCATAGCGATAGTCCCACGTCGGGCTTGGCGCGCCGCTTGCACTCGGAACCAATGGGCCAAACTTCCCAACGGTCCAGAGAATGTCTGTCCACGTTCCCTTGAATAGCTGCCCAATGTTTGGCGTAGCTGAGGCTGGCGATGGACTGCGCACTTGCGTCTTCGAAAATGGCCCGGTGTAGTCAAATTGGCTTGGAACGATGTAATCGCGGCTATCGAGCGAATACATGGTCATCAGCGAACCGATAGTGCGCAGGTTGCTTTGGCTGGTCACCAATTGCGCGTTGCGCTTGACGATGCCCAGCGCTGGCAACAAGATGCCGATGAGTGCGGCGATGATCGCAACCACGATCATGATTTCAACAAGAGTCACGCCGCGGCCGAGCCGCAGAGTGCGTGTTGATGGAAGTGAGCGAGTGATGTGCGGTGCCAATGATTGCTGCATGCTGATGCCTCGTGCGGAATATGCCGTCGCGGAAGTGGCCAGTATCACAGTGAATGCACAGATCTATACGGAGTAACGCGGGGAATCTGTTGCCGATATTCCCACGCGTTCATTCTGCGCGGGAATTCAGGGGGGCAGGACCCATTTATCAGGTCGGTGCTTAGCTCAATGCCATCGTCATCAAGAACTCTGCGTTGGACTTGGTCTTGGCAACGCGGCTGCGGAGGAGTTCCATGGCTTCCACCGTATTCATGTCGCTGACCACCTTGCGCAGGCGCACGATGAGATCGTGTTCCTTCTTGTCCATCAACAATTCCTCACGGCGCGTGCCGCTGGCGGCGATATTGATGGCTGGGTAGATGCGCTTCTCCATGAGCTTGCGGTCAAGGTGCAATTCGGCGTTGCCGGTGCCCTTGAATTCCTCAAAGATCACTTCATCAGCGCGCGAGCCGGTGTCCACCAGCGCGGTGCCAAGAATGGTGAGCGAGCCACCGTTCTCGATGTTTCGCGCACTACCAAAGAACTTCTTCGGCTTGATGAGCGCTGCGTTATCCACGCCGCCCGAGCCGATCTTGCCAGAGCCAGGCATGGCGTTGTTGTAACCGCGCGCAAGGCGGGTGATGCTATCGAGCAAGATCACCACATGGTCACCAAACTCCACCATGCGGCGGGCTTTCTCGGAAACCATCTCGGCCACTTGAATGTGCCGCGATGCTTCTTCATCAAAGGTGCTGGCAACCACTTCGGCCTTGCCCTTTGTGTTGCGACGGAAGTCGGTGACTTCTTCGGGGCGTTCGTCAACAAGCAACACGATCACGTGCACGTCGGGGTGATTAGTGGTGATTGCGTTTGCAATCTGCTGCAAGATGACGGTCTTACCGGTGCGCGGCGGAGCAACGATCAGTGCGCGCTGGCCGAAGCCGATCGGCGTGACCATCTCAATGACGCGGGTTTCAATGCGCGTTGGCTCGGAGAGAATCTCCAAGTGAATGCGCTTGTTTGGATGCAGCGGCGTGAGGTTCTCAAAGACGGGCAGGTCATGCACGGCCTTGGGGTCGCGGCCGTTGACGCTCTCCACGCGCAAGAGCGCGAAGTAGGTTTCCTCGTCCTTGGGAGGGCGAATCACGCCATTGATGACGTGGCCCTTTCGGAGACCAAAGCGACGAATTTGGCTTGGCGAAACATAGACATCATCAGGTGATGGCTGGTAGCTGTATTCAGCGCTGCGGAGGAATCCGTAGCCATCGTGCAGAATTTCCAAGGTGCCCTCGGCGAGCATGAGCCCTTGCTTCTGTGCGCGAGCGCGCAGCACTTCAAAGACCAGTTGCTGGCGAGGAAGCGCAAGTTGTTCTTCAAGGCCTTCCTTCTTAGCGAGCTTGACGAGGTCATCGCCGCTCATCTTCTGAAGTGCGGAAAGGCTGAGGGTGTCCTTCTTGGCTACCTCAAACTTGCCTTTCCATTCTTTTTCGAACTCGGCAAGTTCTAAGTCAAGCTGTTCATCCGTGGGCACGATGCCGTTCGACTGGTCGTACGCGTGATGGTTGTGATGATTGCCGCCGCCGTGATGGTGCCGGCCACCACCGCCACCACCGCCGCCGCCGCCTCCACCACCAGGACCACCGGGACCACCTTTACGACGACGACGCTTACTCATGTTCATGTGCTCCGAATCAATTCTGGTTACGGTTTCGATTTAACTGTTCCTGCGAACGCCACCAAGGGCGCGTGCTGGGGATGCGGCGTGGTGCCGCGTGAAGTGAATGTGGCGGTGAGCGTTGACCCCAAAGATGAATGCGCTCGATTGGGGTGGTGAAGTGTTCGTCAGGCTCGCGAGCGAGCTGGGGGACACACTTCATCGAGCACCGCGCACACCTGCGCGCGCAACGAGGCGGGGTCACCGTCGTTGTGGATCACATGATGCGCGGAAGCGCGCTTCTGGTCAAGTGGCCACTGGGCGGCTTCCCGGCGGGCGAGGTCGGCCGGAGACCAGCCGCGGGTGGCGTGGACGCGGGCGAGGCGTGTTTCTAGGGGGGAATCGACGAAAATCACGGCAGAGCACTGGGCGTCGAGCCCCACCTCAAAGAGGAGGGGGGCGTCGATGACGAGGGCGCGGGTGCCGGGGGGCGCGGCGGCGAAGATTTCGGACCGGCGCTTGGCGATCCAGGGGTGGAGGAGCGCCTCGAGGCGCGCGCGCTCGGCTGGGGAGTTGAAGACGATGGCGGCGATGAGGTTCCGATCAACCGGAGCCGGCGTGCCATTGATCTCCGCATGACAACCATGGCAATCACGAACGCGGTCGCCCCACCAGGCGAGGAGCTGGCGACGAATGACGGGGTCGTTGTACGCGTGGTGCGCGATGTCATCGCTGTCGGCGACGATGCAGCCGAGGGACGCGAGGATTCGCGCGACCGTGGATTTGCCAGAGCCGGGAGCACCGGCGAGGCCGAGGGTTGGGGGGGTGGCAGGTGATTGCTCCACTACCTCCGCATCGTAGACCAATCGATGACCGCGACCACTAGAGCATGGTTCCTGATTTATCACGCGATAGACTTGCGCCCCCATGAATGCTCCGGAAACGCCCTTGGTGAACGTGCACTTTATTGAGCTTGATCACCGATTGCCCCTGCTTCCGCTGGCGATTCCGCTCATGGGGCAACCTGATCACGAAGCACCTTGTAATGCAAGCTCAGCAATCTATGCACGTATGAGTGCCTCACTACGTAAGCACTGCGCGTCGCCCACGACTATCGAAAAATCCGATTTACTGATATTTCCGCATGATGCGTTGGTACATGCTCGGGCTGCCCGGACCGCATCTGAGATCGCCAAGCGTATGGGTGTTCCGGCGTTATTCATTTCAGATTCTGACATCGTTG
>JAPLMU010000042.1 GCA_026386795.1 Planctomycetota bacterium | reverse complement strand
GTGGCGGGCACGAAGGAAAAGACCTTCGCTGACCAGGACGAGTCGGACGGCATTTTGGAAGATCTCGAAGTCTCACTCGCGGCGCTCCGCGAGGAATTGCACATCTTTGCCAAGAAGGCCGGCACGATGGTGGGCAACATCACCATCATCGACTCGGGCGATGAAATTGACTGCCGACGCATGGGCTCCGGTGGATATGCCATCCCATCGATTGTGGAACCGGATGTCATCAAATTCAAGAAGTGCGATGCGAAATTCGTTCTGCATGTGGAGAAGAACACCGTTTGGAGTCGCTTCAACGAGGATCGCTTCTGGGAGAAGCACAATTGCATCTTGACCGAAGGCGGTGGACAGCCGCCGCGCGGAGTTCGCCGCTTGCTACGTCGGCTGAACGAAGAACTTGGTCTGCCCGTCTATTGCCTGCTCGACTGCGACCCGTGGGGGCACTACATCTACAGCGTGATCAAGCAGGGCAGTATTTCGCTGGCATTCGAGAGTGAGCGTTTGGCGATTCCGGATGTCAAATACTTGGGTATCCGCGCTGGTGATTACCGCGCATGTGGTTTGAGTGATGATGTGCAGATCGCGCTCAATGACACAGATATCAAGCGCGCCAAGGAAATCGCCGCCTATCCGTGGTTTGAAGGGCACAAGGGTTGGCAGCGCGAGATTGCTGGCATGCTCAACAACGGTTTCAAGATGGAAGTGGAGTCATTGATCACCAAGGACATCTCGTATGTCACGGAGACCTATGTCCCGGAGCGTCTGAAGGCGAAAGACTGGTTGGAGTGACGCGTGGTGGGGTGTGTCGCGCGAGCGGCAGCGTGATGCGAAATCGCGCGCCATTGCCAGTGACAGCCTGAAGCGCCTCGATACTTCCGCCGTGCGCTTCAACAATGCGCCGTGCGGTTGCAAGACCAAGGCCATTTCCACCCGGCTTGGTGGTGTGATACGGCTCGAAGGCGTGCTGAATCGTCTCGGCAGGCAATCCTGGACCAGTGTCTTCCACCTCAATGGCAGCGCAGCGTGGCTGCCCACTCCGGCTATCTGCGTGGTCGGCATGCACTGAAAGCTGAAGCGTCCGGGCGCGATCTTCTGGAAGGTCTTGCATCGCCTGCACTGAGTTTAGGAGCAAGTTGAGTAACGCTTGCTTGAGCAGCGATGGATCGGCATCGACAATGACTGGATGGCTGTCAGCATGAAGAATGAATCGAACGCCCGCTTGTTCAGCTTGCGGCATGAAGAAGTCGCTGATCTCCCCGACAGCATCACGCAGGTCACAGTGCCGACGATCAAGTTGCATGCGACCCGCGTAGCGCAGGAAGTCAGTGAGGATGTCGCGGAGGCGTGCAGCTTCGCGCGCGAGCGTGTCAACGCGACGAGACATGCTGGCACGGTCTGATTCGCCGAGAGGTGAGTCGAGGATTTCTTCGCGCAGGAGTTGCGCGTTCAATACCACGGTGGAAAGCGGGTTCTTGATCTCGTGGGCAAGACCGCGCGTCATGGAGGCAATCTCCGCGTTGCGAGCACTCTCGGCGGCTGCCCGCTCCGCGCTTTGAACTCGCGTACGTTGCACGCGCATCATGCGGAAGGGAATCCACCACGCAAGTGCAACGATGCAAAGGACAGAGCACAGTGCGATCGTGAGAAACGCCCAACTGGCGCCACTCTCAACAGAAGCGCCCGGCACGCGAAGGTGTCGGGCAGGCAACAGACCTGCAGTGAGCAGGGGAGTAAACATTTCAATATGCATCAGGCGCGCCGCGTTGGGCGACAGATCATGTGCTACTGCCGGCGGCTGGGACGCGGGTCAGCGAACGAGCCTTGGTAGCTGCCCATCCCTTTGCGCCTTCAGTCGCGGAGTAGACAACCATTTCAGCGTCGTTCAGGGTGCGGAATCCGCCCTCTTGATCGATGACGGAGAAGTGAACGAAGATGTCCTGGCCTTGAGGTCCAACGATGAATCCGAATCCCTTGCGGGGGTCGAACCATTTTACTTGGCCTTCTACGTTTTCGAGAGTGGTGTTGGACATGGTTGCTCGATCCGTCTTGGAGACATTCCTACAGTTGAAGACGCAGGAAGGTGCGGTTGTGTGAGCCGCTTGCCCCAAACAAACCGAGGCGTTTGGTATTGTGCTCCGGTTTCCGGACTTATGCAAGTCTGAACAATCGATACTTTCTGAGTTTCAAAGGAGTAATATCGCCTAGAAACTGAAGTACGCCATAGATCGTTGTATGTAAAGGGTTTACGGGAAATCCCGTCCGGGTGTTCGAATAAGTTTCCTATAAGAAACACAGAGGCCGCCCAAAATTTGGGCGGCCTCAGGAAGAATAGTTATCTCACTGCCCGATTAGTACTGGGCTGGGGTGCCTTCACGGTCGCGGCGTCCGCCATCGCGGCCACCGTCGCGCCCGCCGCGGTCTCCGCCGTCGCGACGACCGCCACCGCCGCCACCACCGCCACCGCCGCCGCCTTCGCCACCCCCGCCGGCACCGCCGGCTGGGGCCTCAAGCAAGGCCTTGCGGCTCAGCTTGATGCGACCGCTGTCGTCGACGTTGATGACCTTGACCTTGACGACGTCGCCGATCTTGACGACTTCCGTGACGTTCTTCACGAACCCGTGCGCCAGTTCCGACACGTGGCACATGCCGTCGGTTCCGGGGACGAGTTCGATGAAGCAACCGAAGTCCTTGATCGAGATGACCTTGCCGTCGTAGATCGAGCCAAGCTTGATCTCCGCACCGAGCGCCTCGACTTCGGCACGCGCCTGGGCGGCCTTCTCGCTGTCGGCGCATGCGATGAACACGGTTCCATCCTCTTCGACGTCGATCTGGGCGCCCGTGCGCTCCTGGATGCCACGGATCATCTTGCCGCCTGGTCCGATCAACTTGCCGATCTTCTCGGGGTCGATCTTGACTGTGATGATGCGCGGTGCGAACTTGGAGATGTCGCCGCGTGGTTCAGCGATGACAGCTTCCATCTGTCCGATGATGTCGATGCGTCCCTTGCGGGCGATCTCAAAGATCGTGGTGATTTCTTCGATGGAGAGACCGCGAGCCTTCAGGTCAAGCTGAATGCCGGTGATGCCCTCGCGGGTGCCGCTGACCTTGAAGTCCATCTCGCCGAAGAAGTCTTCTTCGCCGATGATGTCGATCACGTGGCCAACCTTGCCCTCGGAGGAGGTGAAGCGACCAACGCTGATACCAGCGCAGGTGGCCTTGATAGGTACGCCCGCATCCATCAGCGCCAAGCAGCCGCCGCAGACACTGGCCATCGAGCTTGAGCCGTTGGACTCAGTGATCTCGCTGATCAGGCGCACGGTGTACGGGAATTCCACTGGATCTGGCAGAATCGCACGGAGGCTGCGCTCTGCGAGTGCTCCGTGACCCTGCTCACGACGACCCGGGCCCATGATGCGACCAGCTTCGCCGGTGCAGAATGGAGGGAAGTTGTAGTGCAGGTAGAACTTCTTGGCGTACTCAGGCATCAAGCCGTCGACGATTTGCTCGTCCTTGATGGTGCCGAGTGTGCAGGTCACAATGCTCTGCGTCTCGCCGCGTTGGAAGAAGGCGCTGCCGTGCGTGCGCGGGAGGACCGAGACCTCCATATCGAGCTTGCGGATCTGATCCTTGGTGCGACCATCCGGACGGATGCCGTGGTTGGAGACGAGGTCGTGGGTGACCTTCTTCTCCATGATGCGCATGGCTTCCTTGGCTTCCTTGGCGCGCTTGTCAGCGGTCTGCCAAGTGCTGAAGGAGATTTCGCCGGTTGGCATCGCAAAGAATGTGTCGAGCACATACTTCTTGACTTCGTCAACCTTGGCGTTGCGCTCCTTCTTGCCATTGATCTTGCGCGCTTCCTTCATGGAGTCGTATGCCTTCTCCTTGACGAGCTTCATGACTTCGTCCGATGGGAGAACCGGTGCGCCCATGGAGTGCGCTGGTGCGCCGCTCTTGGTGCGCAGTTCTTCAATCAGTGCCAGGATCGGCTTGATGCCGTGCTCAAGACCGAAGGTGATTGCTTCGAGCATGGTCTTCTCATCGACTTCGGCGGCGCCGACTTCGATCATGTTGATGCCGTCCTTGTGACCGGAGAGCACCAAGTCGATGTCGCTGTAATCAAGCTGCGCGACGGTTGGGTTGATGATGAAAGTTGAGCCCTGTTCAGTGATGACGCGGCCGACGCGCACGGTGGCGATCGGACCCTGGAAAGGGGCGTCGGTCAGGCTCAGTGCGGCGCTGGCGCCGGTGCAGGCGAGCACGTCGCTGTCGTTTTGCGTGTCGTGACTGAGCACGATGCACTGCAGCTGAATTTCGTCAATGAAGCCATCTGGAAAGAGCGGACGAATCGGGCGATCCATCATTCGCATGGTCAGGACTTCCTTCTCGCTTGGGGCGCCTTCGCGCTTCTTGAAGCCGCCTGGGTACTTACCGGCGGCGGAGGTGCGCTCGCGGTAATCGCAGGTGAGTGGGAAGAAATCGATGCCAGCGCGCGGGTTGGCGCGGACGGCGGTGCACAGGACGACGGTATCGCCGTAACTAGCGACCACTGCTCCGTGAGCGAGTTTGGCAACTTTGCCGGTTTCGAAACGCAGCGTACGGCCGCCGATTTCACGTTCAACGATGACATGCTTCTTGGTACTAGACATTTGTTTCATTCCTCTTTCTTTAGTGATGCTCGAACGCGTTTAATAATTTTGGACGGGGTGTCTCGGTGCGCACATAGACGACAGCCACCCGCCTTCAGGACAGGAGCCACGGCGCAGTAAAGACTTCGTTCTATGAAGGCTGCGCGATGCCAACTGCCGCAGTGCGGCGGTGCGGCTGCGAGCCTTACTTGCGAAGACCGAGACGCTTGATGAGGGTCTGGTACCGATCGCGGTCAGTGCGCGCGAGGTAGGTGAGCAGACGGTTACGGCGACCAACCATGAACAACAGGCCGCGGCGGCCGTGGTGATCCTTGGGGTTTGCCTTGAAGTGATCCTGCAGCGTGGTGATGCGCTCGCTGAGGATGGCCACTTGGACTTCCGGAGATCCGGTGTCAGTAGCGTGGGTGCGGTTGACGCTGATGACAGCGGCTTTTTTCGTTGCGGAGATCGACATTGCTTCTGGCTTTCCTTGCTTGAATTGAGCCGCGTAGTGTAGTGAATCTGCGGCTTAACTCAAGCCGGGGGAGCGATGAGCGTTATCGGGACGGACGAAACCGCCGTATCCTTTGTCCCATCATGGCAGACGCCCCTTCCGCCGCCCCTACAGGACTTCACGGGGCGATCGCCCAATTCATTGCCGAAAGCGCCAAGATCGAGCAAGGCGGTGGTCCGTCGGGCATCGAACGGCAGCATCGCCATGGTCGATTGACGGCGCGCGAGCGCATTGCGCTGCTTGTTGACGCGGGAACTGCGTTCACGGAACTGGGATTGTTTGCGGCGTGGAACATGTACCGCGAATACGGTGGTGCGCCGGCAGCAGGCGTGATCACTGGTATCGGCACCGTGCAGGGCCGGCTGGTGATGATCATTGCCAATGATGCCACGGTGAAAGCCGGTGCGTTCTTTCCGATGACCTGCAAGAAGATCATTCGCGCGCAGGTGATTGCGGAGCGCGCTCGTTTGCCGCTCCTGTATTTGGTTGACAGTGCGGGCGTGTTCTTGCCGTTGCAGGAAGACGTGTTTCCAGATACGGATGATTTCGGTCGGATTTTCCGCAACAACGCTGTATTTAGTGCCATGGGCATTCCGCAGTACGCCGCCATCATGGGCAATTGCGTGGCCGGCGGCGGATACTTGCCGGTGCTGTGCGACACGCTGTTGATGACCGAGGGAAGCGGCCTGTATCTGGCGGGTCCAGCATTGGTGAAGGCGGCGATCGGTCAAGAGGTTTCCAGCGAAGATTTAGGCGGCGCAGCCATGCATGCGCAGATCTCTGGAACGATCGATTTCCGTGAGAAGGATGATCCGGCATGCATCACGCGCTTGCGTAGTTTGCTGCAGGCGAGCCGCGCTGCGTTGCCGGCTCCGACGCCAGCGGTTGCTTCGGTGCAGCCGGCGCGCGCGCCGACTGAAGTGACTTCGGTGATTCGCGTTGAGCCTGGCCAGCAGTACGACATGACCGAGTTGCTGGGCTGCCTTGTTGATGCAAACAGCCTGGATGAGTATCGCGCTGAGTTTGGGCAGTCGCTCGTCTGCGGTTACGCGCGTATTGGTGGGTTCGCGCTCGGAATTGTGGCGAATCAGAAGAAATTGACGCAGAAGAAGATGGCCGGCGGCAAGGCTGGTCCTTCGGTTGCCACCAACATGCCCGCGGTCATTTATGACGACAGCGCTGATAAGGCTGCGCGCTTCATCATGGATTGCAACCAGCGCAAGATCCCAATTCTCTTCGTGCACGACACCAACGGATTCATGGTGGGGCGCGATAGCGAACAGGGCGGCATCATTCGCTCTGGCGCCAAGATGGTGAACGCGATGGCGAATTGCGTCGTTCCCAAACTCGTCTTGATTGTTGGCGGAAGTTATGGCGCTGGCAATTACGCCATGTGTGGTCGTGCGTTCGATCCGCTGCTCACGCTGGCGTGGCCCAATGCCAAATGCAGCGTGATGGGCGCGGCACAGGCGGCAAGCACCTTGCTGCAGATTGACCTTGCGGCGCGCGAACGCAAAGGTGAGAAGATTGACGAGGGCATGCGCGCGCAGTTGCTCGAAGCCATCACGCGCAGCTATTCCGAACAGCAAGACATCAAGTATGCGGCGAGCCGCGGTTGGGTTGACAGAATCATTGATCCGCCGCACACCCGTGACGAGCTGGTGGCCGCGATGCGTGTTGCGTACCAGGCGCCGGTAGAAGCACCGTTTCGAACCGGCGTGCTGCAAACCTAAGGAATGAAGAGGAGCGAGTCATGCGAATCGTGATCGCAACTGGTAACCCGCACAAGGTGGACGAGATCCGCGCCGTGCTCGCGCCGATGGGATTTGCTGTGGTGTCGCTGTCGGAGCTTGGTCGACCGGTGCCGGCGGAGCCCGATGAGCCTGGGTCAACATTTGAAGAAAATGCACGAATCAAGGCTCGTTATTACGCGGCAGCGCTTGGCGAGGCGGTGCTTGCTGATGACAGCGGACTGGAAGTGGACGCGCTGCAGGGAGCGCCCGGTGTGCATAGTGCGTACTGGGCTGGCACCGAGGGCTCGCGCGCGGATCGCGACGCGCGCAATAATGCAAAGTTGGTGGGATCAATGCGCGGCATACCAGTGGAGCAGCGTGGCGCTCGATTTGTGTGCACCATGTGTATCGCTACGCCGGACGGCATGGTGCATATCGAAACGCGCGGTGAATTCGATGGCGTGATCGCCGATGAGCCGCGCGGTGCGCATGGATTTGGATACGACCCATATCTTTGGCTTCCGGAGCGGGGCATGACCAGTGCAGAATTGTCGCCTGATGAAAAGAATG
Organism: Planctomycetota bacterium; assembly: GCA_026386795.1. Lineage (GTDB taxonomy): Bacteria > Planctomycetota > Phycisphaerae > Phycisphaerales > SM1A02 > UBA966. The sequence continues at coordinate 18,540 of JAPLMU010000042.1, read as the reverse complement.
CCATGAGCCATCGTGGACGTGCAGTTCGGCGTTTGGCTTATCTATTGATACACAAACGAATTTCGTGGTAACTGATATGCAGCGCGCTGTAACCATTCCGTTGACGATTCTTCCATTGCCATCACAGCGTTATAGCTGTCACGGTTGCGGCAATTGCTGTCGGGATTTCACAGTGCAGTTGCGCGAAGCGGATTTAGAAAAATTGCATGCGCAAGCGTGGGAACGTTCGCTTGGTGAAGTCACTGTTGAATTTCGCGGGAAGCGCTTTCTTGCACAACGACCGGACGGAGCCTGCGTGTTTCTTTTGGAGGATGGAAAGTGCAGAATCCATGCTGAATTTGGCTTAGAAGCGAAGCCTTTGGCATGTCAGTTGTTCCCCTTCAACTTTGCACCTGACGCAGGCGCTGCGCGGGTTGGCATCAGCTTCGCGTGTGCAAGCGTGTTGGCAAATCAAGGTGCGGCGCTGCCTTCTCATATGCGTGAGGTGCGGCGCATGGCAGATGCAGTTCCGGAGTTGACGCCGATTCGGACGATGTTTGATGATGCAACTGAGGCCACTCCGGAGGAACTTCAGTATGTCGCGGATGCGCTCGATCGATGGATTGCGAATGGTGCCGTTCCACTTTCGATTCGCATCGATGGCCTTGCATGGCTTGGTCAGCAACTCTCCGGTGCACGCTTTAGCAAGGTTCGTGGGGCGCGGCTTCAGGAGCTGATGGAGACCCTCGTAGATGCATTGCCGAAGGAACTTCCGCTGCATTCAGTGCAGCCGGCGACGCGCGCACAACGGGCAACGCTTCGTCAGGCCGCATTCTTCCGGCTTGAAGATCCGAAGATCGGCGAACTTCGTCGGGTTGGTCGGTTGCGCGCGATCTTCGGTCAGTACTTGCGCAGTCGCGCATTTGCGAAGGGTGTTGGAATGATGCCTGCGATGGGTGACCGCTGGCCATCGGCAGAGTTCGCGGCAATTGATCGAGTGCGTTCGCTCACGGATTCAAAGGAGTGGTCAGCATGTGAGGAGCTCTTGGTACGGTGGATGCGCGCCACGATTCTGGGCGGTCGCGCGTGGGGAAGCGGGTACTACGGGTGGTCAGTTCCTGCTGGAATTCAGGCATTGGCGTTGAATGTCGCATGCGCATGTTGGCTTGCGCGAGCGCATGCGGCCGCCTTCAATCGTGCCGAGCCAGCGCTTGAAGATTTACGCGCTGCGATCGGTCGTGTCGATCGCTCTTGTGGGCGCGCTCCGTGGCTTGGTAGCCGCGCTGAAGCAATGCGCATGGGGTTCTTGCGAGTGGATGATGGTCTGCGCCGCGTTGCGACATGCGCGCTCATCAGTTCGGCTTGACTACTAGCTCGCGGCGCCGCATTCGATACCAGGAAATTACCAATGGCAAGGAGATCAGCCCCAGCGGAATGGTGGTGAACATTTCGCCCAGACTTTCGAGCAGTGCGAGTTGCTTGAATCCGCCATCCGCGTGCGATACATCGATGCCGCCGCCAGCCATCCAGTTGGCAACCAATACCGTGGTTGCTTCGCGGAATCCGATACGTCCAAACGGATTGAGCATCACAGCGATGGCAGCAACGCCGAGCACAGTCACGGTAGCGAAGGACAGGCCAAGGTTGAGTATTTCTGCAGCGCACCACATGCGCACAATCCACAGAAGCACCTCTATCACGCGTAGCACGGTGCCGGCCCAGTAGGTGCTCGGCGTAGTAAGCATGCGCGTCCATTCGCCGAAGCGACGCGCGGCAATCGGCAGATGAGCGACGCGCTGCAGCAGGAATCCGCCGATCGCGAGCGCAACAAGAACTAGCCCCGCCCAGCCCAGGCCAGGTACGGGTATCAGCGCCGTGGCGGCGATGACCGCGCCGAGTGAAACCAACACGACGAGCGTGACCGCAATGAACCACGCAGTTGCCTGCATGAATGTCAGTCGATTGGCGAGCAGCGCGTAGGCGTAACGCACCGGAATTCCCAGGCGTACGGGGAAGAAGTTGCTGGTAGCGGTCACGAATGTCAGCCACTGGATTTCCATGAAACCTAGGCGTCGGACTGGAACTAACACCATCCAGAAGAGTGCGCCATCGATGATCAAACTCACCGTTGTTGTGATTGCGATTCCGAGCACGAGCCATGGGCGTTCGTTCCATGCCGCACGGACGCTCTCGAGGATTCCTGCGCGGGTTGGATCGGAGGCGACGTCAATGGCCCCTTTCACCACCCACGCCACCAGCGCGAGCCCGACAAGAAATCCAATCGCCTGCATGACCGCGCGCTTTGGCGCAAGGAACCGCTTCATCATGGCGCGGAAGCCAGTGAGTTCGATGGGCTGTTCGTTCATGAGTGGGTACGACTTGTTGTGTGGGGCGGGTTGCGTCGCAGGCGTTCCCGCACGATGACCCACAGGGCGCGCACGCCATCAGTCCAGCGGATCTTCTTACCTTCAGCGAATGTACGCGGCGAATACTTTACGGGCACCTCAGCTACGCGGATATGTGCACGCGCCAGTGCGGCAGCAATCTGCGGCTCAATTCCGAAGCGTTCTTCAGAAAGCCAGGGCTGCACGGTGCGAAGTACCGGAATTCGCAGCAATTTGTAGCAGCATTCCATGTCGTGGACACCAAGACCAGTGGCTCGGTTGCTGACCCATGTGAGTGTGCGGTTCGCAAAGGCGTGCAGGCGTCGGTAGTTAGTGCGTTCTCTGTTTCCGCCCCAGCGGTTTCCAAATACGGCGCCGATGGATGGGTCGGCGAGGGCATCAACGAGCGCACGAAAGTCGGCGGGGTCATATTCAAGATCGGCATCTTGGACAAGCATGGCATCAGTACCGCTCGCCCGGGCGAGTACTGTGCTGAAGCCAGTCATCAGCGCTGCACCTTTGCCTCGGTTGTGCGGATGAACGATGAGTTGCACTCCACTACCGCTGTTCGATGCACAACTCGCCGTCGCTTGCGCGGCATCTGGGCGACTGCCGTCATCAATCATGACCAATCGAACACTCCACCCGGCAGGCATCGGCGCTTCGAGCACGCGGCGAACGATCTCCGCGAGGGTTGGTCCCTCATTGAAGACAGGCATCACCACATGGAGAATTGGCATACGTGTGACAGTCCAGCGCTCGATGTCAGGATTGCTGCTCCGGTTTACCGAGCGAAGCGCGCATGCTGGTATCGGCCATCATGTTCTGCATCTTGTAGTAGTCCATCAGGCCCAGATTGCCGCTGCGCAGCGCTTCGCTGATCGCCTTGGGGATCTCTGCTTCGGCCAGTACCACGAGCGCGCGGTTCTTCTCTGCCTCGGCTTGATGTTCAGCTTCAAGGGCAACGGCCAGTGCTCGACGCTGCTCGGCTTGCGCTTGGAATCGCTTCGTATCAGCCTCAGCCTGCGCGGTCTGCAGGTTGGCACCGATGTTCTCGCCGACATCGATATCTGCAATATCAATGGACAGAATTTCGAATGCGGTTCCAGAGTCGAGACCCTTGGCAAGCACGGTCTTGGAAATCTTGTCGGGGTTCTCCAGAACGCTCTTGTGATCCTCAGCGCTACCGATGGTGGAGATGATGCCTTCACCGACACGAGCGATGATGGTCTCTTCAGTGGCACCGCCGACGAGTCGTGCAATGTTCGTTCGCACGGTGACGCGGGCGCGGGCCTTCAGCTGGATACCGTCTTTCGCCACTGCGTCGATGGTCTGTCGACCGGATTGCACGCTTGGGCAATCAATCACCTTTGGGTCAACGCTGGTCTTGACGGCGTCAAGGATGTCGCGTCCGGCGAGATCGATGGCGGTGGCGCGGTCCCATGGCAAGTCGATCTTGGCCTTGTCTGCCGCGATCATCGCGCGCACCACGCGCTCGATATTTCCACCGGCAAGGAAGTGGCTTTCAAGTTGATCGGAATCAATCTCGAGCCCCGCCTTCTTTGCGGAAATTCTGTTGAAGACGATCTCCGTCGGTGAGACTTTGCGCAGGCGCATCATCACCAGTTTCAGAAGGCTGACCGGTGCGCCCGAGAGCCACGCCTGCACTGCTAACTGGATGTACTGGCTGATCACAATCAGCATCACGAAGCCGATGAGACCAACGATGGCGAGGACAACCCAGAAGATGATGTTGAAGTTGCCGCTGAGTGCGGAACCCGGAGCTGATTGTGCAAGCAGGGAAAATCCGTGGCGAGCAGCGTGTTCTGTAGTCATGCGGTCATGTTAGCCGCGCACTCGAACCACCACTCGGTCGCCGTTTGACTCGACAACCGTCACTGGGGCGCCGATATCGATCATCCCCATTTCTGCAGCGGCCTCGATTCGCAATTCCCCAAATCGAACGAATCCGATGGGGCGTAGCGGGGTGAGCGCCACTCCCTCGGTGCCGATGGCGACGGGGGGAAGCGCAGCAGTGCCGGGGGCCTGACCATCGGCGTCGCTCTCTGTGTTTCCAAGAACCATCCGGCGCGCAATGGGCGTGCGCGTCCACAGCTTGAATCCAAATACAACCGCGAATGGCGCGCCTGCGGAATAAGCAAGGAGTGCAGCAAAGCCCCAGAGCATTCCATGCATGAAGAAGGCGATGATTGATGCAACAAGGCAACTCGCAGTTGCTACTGCAAGCACGCCACCCGTTGGCACAAAGAGTTCGAGCACTCCGAGCACTACCGCTACGGCAAGCAGTACGAAGCCGGCAGCAATCCAAATGGATGAATCACCACTTGTAGTTGTGTCAGCAAGCAAAGTGATGGCCGCGCAGTTGTTCATTCGTTGACTTCTTCCACCTCAAGAGCGTACGGGGTGGAGCTCACCACCACGATCTGCGCGCCGGAAGCGATGATTGGTCCGATTGCTTGCACATCCATGAGAACTCCCTCAAATTCCGCTTTACCCACCGGACGGAGTGGCGAAACGGCTATTCCGCGCTTACCCACCGGAACTGCGCCGGACGAAAGCACGAGTGCCGATGGGCCAACGCCGCCGGTCGTAGCGCCCAAGATCGCGCCGTGCAGCAGTCGCGATTGCGGCACAACGCGCAGAAGCGCCCAGGCAGCGCCGATCGCCAGAATGCCTCCACCAGCGACCACGCCAATAGCGGTCGTGAGATCATCACGACCTTCTGGCGACGAAAGTGGCGCATCGAGAAATCCGGCGACGAGCCCAACCAATATGCAGGCACCGCCAAGAAACCCCACCACACCAACGCCAGGAATCAGGAATATCTCAACGAGCACAAGCGCGGCGCCCAAGAGAACCACTAACAATGGCCACCAAGTAGTGACCCCGGCAAAGGCAGGGGCTCCAACGAGCAGCGCGAGTGCCAAGGCTGCGGCTGCTCCGAACCATCCGATTCCGGGCGCGGCAATTTCGATGAGGAATCCGCCAAGAAGTACCACCACCAAGATGAGGCGCACGGGCCAACTCGTCAAGAATCGCACAAGCGCGTCGCCGGCATTTTCATCGAGCCGCTGCTGCGATGTTGCGCCGAAGTACGAAGCGAGTTCCCGGTCGGTACCGACTTCGCGATCGGCAAGTCCGAAAGCGATCGCTTCGGGCGCGTAAGTCACGAGTAGCTCTTCTGCGCCATCAACCTGTGCAACGACACGCCACTCCTTGGCTGTTGCAGCGGTCAGGCGCTCACGAACCGGCGGGCGGGTCTGTTGGTCTTCAACCATGACATCGCGCTCCGCCGCGTTGCTTGGACCATCGTCGTTGCGCCGCCGCAGCGAAAGGTCAACAAATGGAATCGTAGGCGCGCCATCTGTAATTGTGGCTCGTTGTGTGCCCGCGGAGCGCATGGTGGGCGGATCGGTTCCGAAGGCTTCGCGGTACTCGGGTCTGCCAACAAAGATTCGCGCGCCGCCGCCTGGTTCCGGAGTGACTCGCTCGAGAAGCCACACCTCGTCGGGCGCGCTGACGAATGCACGAACAAGGTTCTCGTCATAGCCTCGCCGCCGGGCGCTATCGACCACCTCTGCGAGTACTGGTGCTTCCATCTTCGCGCGCTCAGCGGTTGGCAGGGGCTGCAATCCCATGCCGGGAAGTACGGCAATCGGTGCAGCATCACCAAACGCAGCGCCAGGAGAAACGATGATCCCGCGGCAGGCAAGCGCGATGATTGCACCCGCGCTGTACGCCTTGGGATGTACCCACGCCCATACTGGCAGCGGAGCGCGATCCTTCAAGAAGAGGCACAGTTCCAGCGTGGCATACATGTCGCCGCCAGGTGTGTCGATCTCAAGGATGGCGGCGTTGAATCCACTTGCGGCGGCTTCGTTGATTCGCCGCTCGACGCTGCTTCGTGTGATTGCATCAATCTCGCCATGCACAGTGATCACCGCGAGCCGCGTTGCTTGTCGCCATGCAGGGACCGCAACCGCGTCGGCAGGTGCCTGCGCGCGCACTGCTGGGGCAAGGAGGGCCGTGAGGACCAGGATCGTCGTTGCGATTAACCGTCGGTGAATTGCTTCCCCTGAGTGTTGCATGAGATTCCTACAGGATATCCCGTCCAAAAAGCACCGCGGCCGGCGTCAATTGCCGGCCGCGGGAAAGATGAGTACCAGTTCGTCTATCAGTCCCAGGTAACGAAATCTGAGCCGCTATAGATATCCAAGGTGGTGGTGCCAGTAGCAGTGGTGTTCGACGACGTCTTCTGAAGCCAGAGGACGCTGTCAACATTCTTCTTGCCGCCAGTTTGGCAGCCGGTGTCGTTCTTGAAGATGTTGTCCTGCGAGAGGCTGCTCATCACCAAGTCTGCGGGTCCACCGCTGCAGGCGGCCTGTGCGAGTGGTTTGACATTTTCTGGGTACGAGGTACGACCGTACTCAATGTGGTTGTCGTTGTAACCGATGTTGCCGTCCCACTCCTTGTTACCGCCGTGAATCAGCAGCGTCTTGGAGTTGGTGTAGTCATCGCCAGTGACGGCGCCGGCCTTGGGGCCACGATTGCCGATGACGGCGAACCGGGAGTTACCGGAGTTCTTCCATTCCGTTTTACGGCGCGAAGTGGGGTCAATCGGCATCGCTGCATACGAAGTGTTGCTCTGAACGAGTAGGTCGGCTTTGAAGCCGGTGCCCGCTCCCGGATCCCAGTAAACATCGTTCGCTGGCTTGATCTGGTTCATGTTGTAGGTAGAGCATGGAACAACCTTGGCGCTGACCTCGGCGGGTGACACCATGATCTGTGCATTGACGTATCCACGACCAATCATGGAGCCGTGCAAGTTGGCGTGATTATTCTGAATCTCGTCAATATCGCCACGTCCGGGCACTGCCCCGACGCGATTGATTTCGCCAGGCAGAGGCAAGATGCCCTGCGAGTCATTGGCTGCCGTGAGCCAGCCTTGGTGAATCTGTTTGACCTGGGTTCCATCCTTGACTTGGCGAGCCGTAGCGCGCGCCTTGGCAAGTGCCGGGAGCAGGAGGCCGAGAAGCAGTGCGATGATCGCCATCACGACGAGCAGTTCGACGAGGGTGAATCCCTTGTTGTGGGTGCGGTTCTTCATGTGAGTATTTCTCATGTCAGGGTGTTGGTAATTGAAATGCCGGGTAGAGTGGAATCACTGATTGTCAAGCTTGTCATATGCCGGGATGGCGATAAATTCGGTGGCGCCGTTGGGGTGGATTCCAAGCATTGTGTCGCCACCAGCCCACGCCTGTGGTGCGTTACTGGCGTTGACATCGACGCAGCCGTTACCGGTGAATTCAGATGGCGTAGTGCCAGCGCAAGCGAAGAGGTTGTCCTTCGTCAAGTTTCCACCGTTGTAGGTGCCGCACTCATAGAAGACACCGTCTGGTCGGAAGGTTTCCACGAACTCCATGTGGGTGTCTCCAAAGCAGACATTGCCTTCCCAGCTCTTCTGGGGTCCATGCAGGCGCAGGGTTGGGCTTTGCTCATACTCGTCGCCAGTGACCACGCCGTTCTTGCAGCCGCGGGTCGACATGTGCGGCTTGGACGAATCCAAGTTGTTGCGCCAATGTTGCTTCTTGCGCAGACCGCAGAGGATCAGGTGTGCGAATGACGTGTTGCACTCGTTCGTGCCAACCGTGCCATCGATCTTCGCCTGCATAGCGGCGTCCCAGTAGCTGTCCGTTGCGGGGCGATAGGCGCCGTAGTTGTAGTTGGTGTACGCCCTGACGATCGGGTTGCATTCGGTGGCGCCGTACAGGATGTCTGTATTGAAGAGCTGCTGCGCGACGCATGCGGAATACAAGTTCTGCGTCTTGTTCTGAGCGAAATCTTCCTCGCCTTCGCCGGGGATCTGTTGACCGCCGTACGCAAGCCGGTTGATGAGACCAGGCGTGGGCATCTTGCCACCCTTGGACTCATTGGCTCGACTCACCATCGCAGTGTGAATCTGTTTGATCTGGTTTGAGTCTTTAACGGTCTTCGCTGTCTGCTGCGCCTTGGCCAAGGCCGGGAGCAAGAGACCAACCAGCAGGGCGATGATGGCCACGACCACCAGCAACTCAACGAGCGTGAATGCGCGCTTCTTCATGTTCAGTGACTCCTAAAAGAGACGATTCGGAGAGAGCAACCACTTGAATAACCAACCGACTCGCACGAGCGAGCTCTGATGCCAACAAGGCATCGACAAAGCAACTTCGGAATGCGCGTTGGGGCTGGCGCCTGTGCTATGACCGCCGAGAGTCCGAATCGCGCTATGCGATCCGCAAACGCGATCGCAATGCGATCGTTGGGCGGGGTGGCTCAGGCGTCTGGGGATACCGTCGGGACACTCAGGTCCGGCGGTGCGGGGCACCTCTCATGCGGCGCAGGTATGGCATCAGTTCATGTTCCGTAAAGTCCGTCACACAGAGTGAGGGACCGTTCTGCGAGGCAGAACGCGGGGGATGCCGCAGTCGAGAGGTAAGCGCTTTGTGCTCCAGGCGCGTCGGGATGTCGAGCAGGCGAGGCAATCGCTCCGTCTGTCCAGAGGAAAGATACGGCGGTCTGGCCCCGAGTGTTGGCAAGTCCTCGATCTGAATTGCGAGAATTTTCCAATGGCTGGTTCCAATAAGTACCTCGCCCCGCCATCCTTGTCCCTCATTAGGATGCCCACATGACATTCGAACAGCAACTCGCCACTCTTGGATTGACCCTACCTGCCGCCCCCAAGCCCGTTGCCGCCTACATCCCGGCGGTTCGCACTGGGAATCTGATCTACGTGTCCGGGCAACTGCCCATGAAGGATGGCCAGCTCATGGCAACGGGGCCAGTGCCTTCGGTGTGTTCGTTCGAGGCCGCGCAGGCAGCAGCGCGACAGTGCGTGCTGAACGGACTTGCAGTGATTGGCGACCAGATCGGCGGCGACTTTTCGCGCGTCGTCCGGATTGTGCGCGTTGGCGTGTTCGTGCAATCGGACAATGGCTGGACGGATCAGCCGAAGGTTGCCAACGGCGGCAGCGAATTACTGCAACAACTCTTTGGCGAGGCTGGCCGACATGCGCGCGCAGCGGTCGGCACGAACGCGCTCCCATTGGGCGCGAGCGTGGAGATCGAATTGCTGGTTGAGGTGCGCTAACGCTCAGGCTGCTGCTGAAATGAAACGCCGTGGCCTAGGCCTGCCCTCGCCCGCTTACTTGCCGCCGCGCATGTTGAGCGCGAGAAGTAGCAGGTTGCCGATCACGCTGACTGCGAGCAGAGCGAGGACAGTGATCCCCACTGGTGTTGACCATGGGCTTGGTGCTCGTGGCATGGAGGCGATTGCCACTTCGTCTCCTGTGGTACCGAGTGAATCCATTCCGGAAATGGGGCTATCGAGCTTTGGGCGCGCGTGCACTGGAGCTTCACCGGCAGCCACAAGATCGAGATCTTCAATCAGGTCTCCAGCGGAGTGGTACCGCTCGCGCTGATCCTTTGCCATCATCATCTCAATGATCATGGAGAGGCCGCCGGAGAGATTGGTAGCAATCTGATCAGGGGGAACGAGTTGCTCGCGCAGATGCTTCTGCATCACATCTTTCGGGGCGGTGCCATCGAAAGGAACGCGCCCCGTCACCATGTGGTAGAGCGTGGCGCCGAGACCGTAGATATCAGTGGCGGGCGTCACATCGCGCGCGCGGATTTGTTCCGGCGAGATGTAGTACGGAGTGCCGAAGATCTTGCCTTTTTCCTCAGTAATCGCGGCGGAGTCGTCGCCCGCGCGTGCCAAGCCGAGGTCAGCCAACTTCACAACGCCGGCCTTATTGATCATGAGATTCTTCGGCTTCACGTCGCGGTGAATGAATCCCTTTTCATGCGCATGCTTGAGTGCACTGGCCGCCTGTCGAGCGATATGAATTGCTTCCACCTCTGGAATGCGCCGCTTCACTTGGATGCGGTCGAACACGGTGTCGCCGTCGATATACTCCATCACAAAGAAGTACTCGCCACCCGGGGCGCGACCAACGTCGTATGCCGCCACGATGTTCGGATCGTTCAGCTTGGCAGCGGCCTTGCCTTCCTTATAGAAGCGGTCGATGTACTGTGCATCAGAAGCGAACTTCTTGGGCAATAGTTTGATGGCAACAAGTCGGTCAAGGCTGATCTGCTTGGCGAGTACGACGGTGCCCATCGCACCGGCGCCGAGCTTCTTCATGACTTCGTAGCCAGGAATGGAAAGCGCGGCGGTGACGGGCGGTCCAGCCATGCTTGATCCGGACTTTGATGATGGGTCGCTGTCCTCACCGATCCAGCCGCGGAGTGTTTCGATCTGCTCAGTCGTGAGTACCCCGCGACCAGTGAAGACGCGCACAAATTGTGCCGCGCGTTCTTCCTTGGGAATCTGCTTGAGCACTTCGAACGCCGCGAGTACTTGGTCGCGCGTTGCCAATCCGCGCTCTACGGCAGCGCGGCCGATGAGTGTCTCGATGGAATGCTTTGCGTTTGCACCGGACATCGTGGTGCCGAGTCGTGCGCGCTCTGCGGAGTCCGGCGTACTGGTTGGCTTTTGTGGTGAGTCGGACATCGTCAAACAGTTCGCGGTCGGTGCAGTGGGGTTCCTGCCGGGGTGCGAACTATACTTCTATTTCCTCGCGCACCGCGCAGGGTCGACCCATGCACCCACCGCCCGGACGCATCCTCATGGTGGGACCGAACTCCCTGAAGAATGTCTGCCGGGCAGTTCCTGTGTTGGCCTCGCTGCGCTGCGAGTGCGAGGAGGCTCAGATTGACTGGATTATTCAAGAATCACTCATTGATGCCATTCGCGCGCATCCCATGCTTGATGCAGTGATTGCTTGTCCGGCCGGCATGACCCGGTCAGTTTGGAATCCTTCGCAGTTGGTCGTGCAGATTTGGTGGATGAGCAGTGCACTGCGGGATCTACGTTACGACCGAGTGGTTGACGTGCGCGGAACGACATTCAGTCGATTGTGTTCGTGGTGGACACGCGCGCCGCAGCGGGTTGACGCGCCGGACGTACGGAGCGCCCCTGCGCGTGACGCGCGGTTGTTTGTTGCAACAGATGACACCGAACGTTGGCTCGATGCGCGCACGGATTTGGGGCTGCATGGCCGCTACGCGATATTTTCACCGTATTCGCGCTGGAAATCCAAGCTTTGGCCGGCGGAGCGTTGGCATGCACTTGCCGCTGAGGTGCTTGATAGCGACATCGAAACGATTGCGTTTGTTGGATTGGAAGGCGAGCAGGACGCCCTACGCGCCTTCATGCCAGCGGACTCCGCATTGCGTGCGCGCTGCGTTGATTTGTGTGGATGCACGGATGCAGGAGCGCTGCTCGCGGCGACCGCCAGTGCTTCGCTCGTGGTGTCGATTGATTCTGCTCCGCTCCATGTAGCTGCGGGGCTCGGCACGCCGTGTGTTGGGATTTTTGGCCCGACTGATCCGCGCCGAAGCGGATTCTTGGGCGAAGCGCGCTGGGCATTGCAGGGTGATTTCGCCGAGTGCGAGCCGCCGCTTCACTATCGCGACCGGCGACTCGATGATCGATTGATGCGCCGCGTGACTGTGGACAGAGTGGCGGCACGCGCCCGCGTCGCACTTCAATGCGCTGTGCGCACGGCGGTGAGCGCGTGAGTACGGCCGATGTTGCAGATTCGGTCGACGCGATACACGTCGCGGATGTCATTTTGGCAAGTGGCTCGCCTCGTCGGCGCGAGTTGCTTACCGCCGCCGGTGTTCCATTCATCATTATGGTTCCCGCGATTGATGATGCTGATGCACCAGCTGACGGGCGCGATCCAGAACGATTTGTCATGAGTTTGGCGTGGTTCAAGGCGAGGCAGGTCCTTGCAGATGCGGCGACTCGCTTCGCAAGCGGCGGTCCGCGCTGGATACTTGCAGCGGACACCATGTGCGTTGCTGGCGGTGCAGTGATCGGCAAGCCGCATGACGCACTTGAGGCCGAGCGCATGGTGCGCAGCTTTGTTGGTGACGCACACGATGTCGTCACCGGGATATGTGTGCTCGACCGGCGCTCTGGTGATCGGCGGATCTTTGCGGACACGGCGCGTGTGGAACTTGGGGAACTTTCCGATGCGGCAATCGCTGATTATGCGGCGAGCGGCGCATGGCGAGGCAAGGCGGGCGGATACAACTACGCTGAGCGGTTGGCGGCTGGCTGGCCACTCCGTTGCGCAGGCGACCCAGAAACAGTCATGGGCCTACCAACCCGATTGATCCTTCCCGCGCTCGGAATTGCAGGTGCATTATGAATCAACCCGAGCACACTGCGGATTCTGCGACAACTTCAGCGAGCGTTGCACAGAGCGCCACCGTGTCTTCTGCAAACGCCGCAGGTCCACTTCATTCGGCGCTTGCACCGTTTGCTCATGTCGCTGCATTTGCGTATGGAATGGCTGTTCGTGCCCGGAATTCACTCTGGGATGCACATCTTCGAACACCGACGCGCATTGGGATTCCGGTGATCAGTGTTGGCAATGTTTCGGTCGGCGGTACTGGAAAGACCCCATTTGTTCGTTGGTGCGTTGAAGTATTGCAGGCATCGGGTCATCATCCTGTGATTGCGCTGCGTGGCTACGGAACGCGCGATGGAATCTCTGACGAAGCCGAAGAGTTTCGAGTCATGCTTCCTGGAGTACCCGTGGCTGTTGGCGCAGATCGAATCGCATCGATTGCGCGTGTGCGTGCTGCACATCCAACAATTGATTGTGCAGTTCTCGACGACGCGTTTCAGCATCGACAGATTGCCCGAGACATTGACATTGTTCTTGTTGATGCAGGTCGTCCTGCGATCAACGGAGCACTGCTTCCTGCAGGGTGGCTTCGCGAACCATCGGTTGCGCTGCGCCGGGCAAGCATGGTGATTGTGACGCGTGCAACACATATTGACTCCGCGCTCTCAGCGCAGATTGAGCGGCTGCACGGAGCACCGCCCGCAGCGTGGACGCGCCACGCCTGGATGCGTATTGAACGATTCGGTGCCGGCGGTCGGGACATGCCATTGGCGGCGCTTGATGGTGCGCACTTGGTGGTGGCCACGGCGCTCGCACGACCCGATGCATTCGTTGCGGATGTGGCAGCGCACGGGGGGCGCATTGCGGGTGATTTCCGGTTTCCTGACCACCACGCATTTACTGCGGAGGATGTCGAGAAGATTGCAACGCGCGCCCGAGCCAAGGGGGCGGCGGTCATCTGCTCGGGGAAGGATTGGGCGAAACTCTCACGCCTCGTTCGCGAGCCGGCCGGGGTCGAATGGCTCGTTGTGCGGGTTGGTATGGAGTTTTTGGCTGGGGAAGCGGCTGTTCGGGCGGCTCTTGTTGGCGTCTCGCCACGGCCATGAGGCTCATAACTACCCTGATTAATGACCGGTCGGGGGATAGTTTGTCAAGTAGTAATCCTCACAACCCTTTACTTGGTCGACACTTGCACCGTGTGCCTGGGTTGACTCAGATGCCCATGCACCGCATACTGTGCGGACTCGTTGGGCGACGAAGCCCCGGGACCGCACTTCTTTCAGGAGCAGCTCATGTCCACGGTCACCAAGAAGGAACTGATTGAACGGCTCGCCGAACAGTCAGGACTAAAGCGACAAGATGTGCGCCAAGTGGTTCAGGGATTTCTTGATGAAGTCATCAATGAGTTGGGCAAAGGAAATCGGCTTGAGTTCCGCGACTTTGGAATCTTCGATGTGCGCGAGCGCGCCGAGCGAGTCGCTCAGAATCCAAAGACGCTCGAGCGCGTGATGGTGCCTGCCAAGCGCACGGCACGTTTCCGTGTTGGACGATTGATGAAGCAGTGTGTCGACCAAGAGTCAGCAGTCCCTGTGCTTACTGGAAGTGCTTCCGGAGCGGAGTGATCCGACGCGCATCGCGCGGTCAAACGCGCAACTGAGGAGCAGCAGGCATGGAAGATCAGTCAGGTTTCAACGGTCGCACAGGCGATCGTTCCTCTCGCCGCCGCGATGCGGTTCGCAGAACGGTTTCCGACCCCACTGAGGTGGCGCGGCTCTTCTCGGCGTTGCCACCGGCAGCACCTGAGGCGGAGATGAGTTTGTTGGGCGCGATGATCGTCGATCCAAAGATGATCGCTGATGTCATTGGAATTGTGAGTCAGCCCGATGACTTTGCGAAGGCCGGGCACGGCACAATCTTTCAGCACATGGTGGCGCTTTACGACGCCACGGCCACCATGGAAATTGTTTCGCTGGTGCAGCGCCTCAAGGATCACGGGGTTCTTGATGATGTCGGGGGTGCCTCGTACTTGATGGACTTGGCTGAAGGCGTGGCCACCGCCGCGAATGCTGCCGAGTATGCGCGGATCGTGCGCGAGAAGGCCACGCTTCGTGAATTGATTCGCGCGGCGGGCGAGATCTTGGTTGATGCACATCAGTCGCGTCAAGATCCAGTCATCACGCTTGGCGAAGCAGAGTCGCGCATCTTTGCGATCGCACAGCGTCGTGAAGCACGCGCCGCTTCCACTTTGCGGGAATTGCTTGACGAAACCATCCGAACGCTTGAGCAGAATGAAGGCAAGCATGTCACTGGCGTGCCGACCGGCTTTGATGAACTTGATGAGATGCTCAGTGGACTTCAGCGCGGCGAGATGATTATTTTGGCGGCGCGCCCATCCATGGGTAAGACAGCGTTCGCTCTCAATATGGCGGAGAACATGGCAACTGCTTCCAATGGTGTTGCATTCTTCAGCCTAGAAATGGGTAAGCAGCAACTAGTGCAGCGCATCTTGTGCGCCAAGGGTGGCGTGGACGGGCAGAAGCTTCGTAAGAACATGCTCTCGCGCGATGAATGGCGGCGCATCATGGGTGCCTGTGGAAGCCTGCGGAATTCGCCGATATTTATTGACGACACGCCTGGTCTGACACTCTTGCAGATGCGCTCCAAGGCCCGGCGAATGAAGGAGAAGCACGGCATCGGCGCGGTGGTGATTGACTACCTGCAGTTGATGAGTTCCGGCACGCGCGTTGAGAGTCGTCAGGTGGAAGTAAGTGAAATTTCCCGTGGTGTGAAGGCAATGGCGCGCGAACTCGATGTTCCGGTTGTCTGCCTGAGCCAGCTCAATCGCCAGGCGGAAGGTCGCGAGGGTCATCGACCGCGTATGAGCGATCTTCGTGAGTCAGGATCAATTGAGCAGGACGCGGACGTGGTGATGATGCTGCACCGCGAGGCCTACTACCACAAGCAAGATCCCAACTGGGTCGAAGCGAATCAGGCGAAAGCCAATGTTGCGGAGGTGATTGTTGCTAAGCAGCGCAATGGACCCACCGGGACCGTTGAACTCCTGTGGGACAGCAGTTCCACCGCATTCCGCAATCTGGTTCAACATGGATCTGCGCGGGGCGTCGAGTATGCGGGTCGTTCGGACTCGTCCCCGGACTACGGAGATATGACCGGGTGACAGAACCTGATGCAAGGGAGCGGCAGGGAACGCGTTCATCCCCGGCAATGCCAGAGGATGGTCCAGTATCAGCCGCAGTTCTTGCCCGCGCTGCGCGCGGCGAGGAAGATGCTTGGCGAATTCTCGTGGGCGAGTACTCCGGTCGTGTCTACGGGTTGCTTCGCTCGCAGGGCGCGGGTCCAGAACTTGCAGAAGAGATCACGCAGTCCGTGTTTTGCACAATTGCAGCCAAATTGGTTGATTATGTTGAGGGGGGGCGCTTCGAGAGCTGGTTGTTTCGAATTGCCATGAATCGACTGCGAGATGATGCGCGCCGTAAGCGTCGTCACGCCAAACCGGCCGGTGCAAACGAGGTACTTGAGGGACTTGCGGGAGCGGCTCCGGATCCGAATGCGGGTCGTGCCCAACCAGAAGAACTTGGAGCGCTCCGGGCGGCGGTGGAGCGGCTTTCCGACTCTGACCGGGAGGTCATCGACCTCCGCCACGTGGGCGGCATGAGCTTCAAAGAAATGGCTTTGCACCTCGGGGAGCCGCTCGGAACCCTGTTGGCGCGGCACCACCGGGCGCTAGCCAAATTGCGGGGATTGTTGGAGGGAACGGCCGCCGAGGCGGCTCGATCAGGGGAAGGGCGTCCGTAAATGTTCGTACCGACAGTGAATTACCGGATTATCCGACCTGCGGCACTACCTGCCGTGCAATGCGCCCCCGTTGGCGGGCGTTCGATAGGAGGAACAAGCAATGAGTGACATTCACAACGATTCCCATGACCTGCTCACTGACGACGCGCTGCGCGCTATCGCAACTCGACTTGAGTTGGCTGCCGCCTCTTACGGTCAGGAGCGTCCAGGTTTGGCTGATCGAGTCTTTGCGCGCAGTGTCACGGAGTTGCGTGCGGAGCAATTGCCCGCGGCATTCCAGTTTGTAAGCGAACGGACACGGCGCTGGGCGCTTGCGGCGGCAGCAATTGTTGTGCTCGGTGGATCTGTTGCGATCTTTGTCTTTGGTGGCACGCCGCGTCGCGCACCTCACATCATGACTGCTCGCGCGGTGGAACTCACGCCGATGGGCGGATCGGAAGCACTGCTCGTGGCGTTGATTGACGGAGACACCGCGCTTGGCTCGTCTGCTGGCGGAAGCGCATTCGATGCAAGTGCGATTGGATTGACAACCGGGCGCTCTGTGAATGATGTGACCGTTGAACTTGATGAGTTGCTCGCTGCTGGAGGCAAGCGATGAGCCGAGTAGTGGGGATGGTGAACGGCTTCCGCAATCCGCGCGCACCGCTCTTTCTTGTTACCGCTGTCTGCGCTGCGATCACTTGCGGCGGCATCGCGGCAACGGATGACAGCACTGCCGTCGCGAAGGATGGCGCAGCGCAGAAGCAGGCAGGTGCGCCCGCAGCGAAGCAGGTGGACAAGCAAGGTGATAAATCCGGTGCAAAGTCAGGCGGCGAGCCCGGTGAGCCACATCGCGGCGACGCCATGCGATGGCGTCCCGATGGTCCGATGCCCCCTGAAATGATTGATCGCGTGATCGCCGTGGCGCGGGATGTTTCTCCGGAACTTGCTGCGCAGTTGGAAGAGCGCCGCACCATGGCTCCGGATGAAATGTCGCAGGCGATGCGCCAGAGCGCGCGGCGCTTGGTGGCTTTGGCAGTCATCAAGGAGCGAAATCCCAATCTGTATGCCATTCGAGTTGAAGATGTGCGGTTACAGCTTGAGTTGCGCACTCTTGGTGACGCATACCGCGCGGCTCAGGAGGCGGGCGATGCATCCAAGGCTGCCGCGCTCGGCGTGCAGATTGCAGCGAAGGTTCGTGCGCAGGTGGACATTGACCTGAAAGCGCGCGCCCAAGAGTTGATCGCGCTCGATGAGCAAATGAAGGCCATGCGCGATGATTTGGTTCAAGAGCAGCGTGGCACCGATGCACGCGTTGCTGAACGCATTGACGCCGTGAAGAAGGGTCAACCTATTCAGGAACGTGGCATGTTTGGCGAGGGTGGTTCGGGCGGCGGCGGTGAACGCCGTGGCAAGCCGCGTCCAGAGCAACCCGCAGCCGCAAATCCCTGACAGCCGTAGACTGCGGGCGTGGAACTTTCGCAGCGTCGCTGGGCTCGCTTTGGTTGGTGGACGATCGCCTTTGTGGTCGGCTTGTGCGTGTTCTCTGCACCGTGGAGTTTCGGTTCGGTGCGTGTGGGAACCATTGACGCGCCGCGCTATGCAGCCTCGAATCTTGAATTGAATTTGCTGCCGCCGTACTGGCATTCGTTGTCAGTTGATGATGCAGCTCGCATTGAACGCAACGCGGCGGGCACCGCGTACGTGCCGGGGCGTGTCCTCGGCACCGATGCGCTTGGGCGCGACGTGCTTGCGCGCGTGTTAGCGGGCGGCATCTTCAGTATGGCAGTTGGGTTGTCTGCAGCCGCTGTGGCAGTAGTGATTGGGACATTGTGGGGATCGCTCGCAGGATTTGCGGGCGGGCGGGTTGACGCATTACTCATGCGCACGGTGGATGTGCTGTACGGTCTGCCTTCGATCTTGTTGGTGGTGTTGCTTGCGGTTGCGGTGGAGGGAATTGTTGGTCGTGTGGGCAGCAAATTGTCACCAGGGGTGTCGCAATTGGTTGGTCTTGCAGTGCTTTTGGTGGCGATCGGAGGCACGAGCTGGCTGACGATGTCGCGCGTGATCCGCGGGCAAGTGCTGAGCCTGCGCGCGCAGCCATTCATGGAGTCATGCCG
>JAPLMU010000151.1 GCA_026386795.1 Planctomycetota bacterium | reverse complement strand
CAGACCGAGCCCCACCATTTCGGTAGCCAAGCCTGCGGTGGCGTCCGGACCTTGCGAATAGCGGAGGGCAGAGACGAGGACTTTATTCATGGGTTAAGGGTAAGCCAGGGTGGCTTTGGCGGTGCGTAGGGGCACTTTTAGGGAAATGTTTCAGATTGATGATCCATTGCGCATGGAAGTTACGCCTACGAGGGTGGACCCGCCTTCCGGCGGGTTGTCATGGTCGGTGCGTACTCGTTCTTGGTTCAAAAGTTGGCGATTTCCACAGGATTATTATGAAAAATACAACACTTGCCGTTTCAATCGTTGCCACCCTTGCCGGTCTTGGCATGGCCTCCCTCGCTTCGGGTGCCGTTGTGGTGTTTAACGACCACACAACATGGAACGTGTACACCGGCATCCAGGGCGCGACGGTGGCCACGGAGGACTTTGAGAGTTTCGCACTTGGCTACCAGCCGTCAGCCATGGGCACCGTCGGTGGTACGACATGGACCGCCAACGCAACTGGTGGGCTTTACTTCGGTGACGTCAATGTCCCGCCCGTTCATCGGGCCATTTCCACCAGCAGGCCCAACGCCACGCTGAATTTCACCTTCGCTCCCGGCGTCCAAGGTATTGGCGGGGAAATGTTCGGTACCCGCGATGATTTCTCCGTGGTGTTCGCCCGCATCACTGTGACGCTCGCTGATGGCACCTCGTATGTCAATGACCAGACCTCTGCGCTTAATTTCGTGGGCTTCTACTCCACTGGGGCAACGATCTCGAGCCTCTCGGTCGCGACGTCAACTGCCGGCACATTTGCCACGGTCGACAACCTTTACTTCGCAACCGTGCCTGCTCCAGGCGCTCTGTCCTTGATCAGTCTCGCTGGTGTTGTCGGTGGACGAAGCCGTCGCCGTGCAACTTCGGCAGCCGTCTGACAAGTGTTTGTAAGCAATTCGCCGATAGTTCACCTATTCACCATCACTCGCCCTTTCTGGGACCTTTCAATCATGAAAAATACAACACTTGCCATCTCCGCTCTCGTGACCCTCTCAGCAGTTCAAGGGGCTTCAGCCGCAGTCGCCGTCTTTACGAGCTACAACGTTTGGGATAGCGCCGTGACTGCCAACGGGCAGACCGTCGCGATTGAGGACTTCAACAGTTTCGCTACGGGCACGGCTATGACGCTCACTGGTAGCCCGCTCCCCGCTTCCGGCATCACTTGGACGGCGACCGCGCCATCGAATGGCCTAGTGACGAACAGCGCCACGGTGCGCACAGCCACTGCCACGGACGACTTGGTCTTCGACTTTCAGCCAGGTGTTCAAGGCATCGGTGGCAACATCTACACCCAAGCTCTTGGTACTGCCCCGACCTTTGCGTTCATCGAAGTGACGCTCGCAGACGGCGTTTCCTACTTTGGAAATTCTGACAATGCACAGATGTTCATCGGTTTCTATTCCGACACCGCATCCATCGCCAAGTTGACGATCAAGGTGTATCAGGTCCAAGGAGCCCCTTCATACGCAACCGTGAACAACCTGTTCTTTGCAGTGCCGGCTCCTGGTGCACTCGCACTGCTTGCAGCCGCGGGTCTGATTGGCGGCCACAATCGCCGCCGCGCATGATCGCGTCACGGGTTTGACAGACACGTAGTAACCCCACAGTGGCGACCTTCACGGTCGCCACTGTTTCTTTTGGGTGCGCGTGTCGCGCCTCGCGTGTGTGCGTGCATTCGTCCCCGCCGCGTTTATCGCGGTGAGGCGTTCAATTACTCCGCGGAGCTGTTGCGGTTGTGCAGGATCTGCGGCTCGCGCGGGTCCACGGTCACTAACTTGCAGGACTGCAGTATCCGGCGCGGGCTGTATTCGCCTGCCGCAAAGCATTGCATGAAGTGCTGAACTGCCGCCGGCTCCCAGAGCGAAATCATGGGCTCAATCTCGGCTGTTTCGTGATTGAGGAATGTCACCGCGTCCACTTCGGGCGCGCGCGCTTCAAGCAGGCGACGGATGTCTTGCGTTTCAAGGAACGGGTAATCGCATCCGATCACGAGCCACGCAGCATCCGGCGCGTGCAGGAAAGCCGCGTGTATTCCGCTTGCCGGGCCGTGACCGGGCACTTGATCAAGCACGCCCGACTCGCCAACTCCCCAATCATCTCGTTGCTTTGCGGTGCAGGACCAGTAAGTGCGCGCGCAGATCGGCGCCAAGATGTCAGCCGCCGCGCGCCACTGTGGCTGTTCGCCGTAAATGATCTCTGCTTTATCGCGACCCATGCGGGAACTTGCCCCGCCGGTGAGCACCAAGCCATACAGCTCAGTTGCCAACAGTCGCCTTCGCTTGGATCGCTTTCGATTGGGTCGCGTTCACCAGCGTCGCCTTCACTAGGGACACGATCACCGACTTTGAAGTGGGCGTGTGGCTTCCCTCGGCGAAACTATCAATCGGTACCAACACATTTGTCTCCGGGAAGTAACTCGCGAGGCACCCGCGCGGGATCTCATAAGACACGATGCGGAAATTGTGCGCTCGTCGTTCGGTTCCGTTGTAGTGACTCACGATGTCCACGGCATCGCCATCAGCGAACTGGTGTGACGTGATGTCCTCCGCATTCATGAGCACCACGCGGCGGCCGTTGCGAATGCCGCGGTAGCGATCGTCAAGACCATAGATCGTTGTGTTGAACTGATCGTGCGACCGGATGGTGGTCATGACGAACTGCCCAGGACCAACGGGCAACTTTGGAATGTGGTGGACCGTGAATTTTGCCTTGCCATCCGGAGTGCGGAATTCGCGTTGGTCACGGACTGCATGCGGCAATTCAAATCCATTCGGCTGGCGAATGCGCGTGTTCATGTCCTCAAAGCCGGGAATGACGCGCGCAATGCGGGCGCGAATGGCGTCATAGTTCGCCACGTATCCGCTCCAATCGACACCGAGCGTTGCGCCTGCCATGGCCGCCACAATCGCGGGCTCGCTCAGCAGGTGCTCGGATGCGGGTACCAGCGTTCCGGTGGATGCGTGAACGATTCCCATGGAGTCCTCCACGCTCACAAATTGCGCGCCGCTGCTTTGGATATCTCGCTCGGTCCGACCAAGGCAGGGCAGCATCAATGCATGATCGCCGGTGATGAGATGCGATCGATTCAGCTTGGT
>JAPLMU010000169.1 GCA_026386795.1 Planctomycetota bacterium | reverse complement strand
ACGAGACCTTGGAAGCCACGGGAAGGACCGTTTGCTGGCGGCACTGCTGTGTTGACGCCAAACTCCACAAGCCATGCCGAGGTCAGCGAGCCACCCGATAGCGCGGTGGATGACCAATACGCGGTGGCTGCTGCGGCGGGGAACAGCGTTCGATTGAGTGCCGTCTTTGCGGTGGCGGCGGTAGTCGCCGTTGTCATGGTGATGTCTACGAGCGACTGCAACTCTTTGACGTTGGGCAGTCGCCAATCGGTATAGGTGGCGGTCGTCAGTCCCTCGGCGTATGCGAGTGCTGCGTTCCAGTTCATCGCGGCACCCGGAATCTGCGTCCACATGAGCCCGGTGTCGGTGTCAGTGATGGTTCCATCGCTGTTGTTGTAGTAATTGTGTCCAACGGTCGGCGCTGCACCGCGCACATAGCGCGCGCAGAAACGACTCGTACCACCAGCACTCACTGTTTGCGTCTTTGCGTGCGGTCCGATGCCGCCACCGGAGTTTGTTGACCACACGCGGGTCGTGTCTGTTCCGTAGGTGTCGTTCGTCCACCAATACTGCGAGGTGCCGGATGGGTTGCTCTGGAAATACGTGGAGTCGAGAGCTGGATTGCGGCCGTGATTCAAGATGCTGAATGCCTCTGCGGGCGTTGGCAAGCGCCAACCGGTGAGCCCCCCAAGGCTCAGGGTTGTTGCTCCTGCCACCGCGTTGTCCCACGTCATTTCTCCAGCGTCCACCTTCTGCCACATGAGCCCCGTGATGTTGTCGGTGACCGTTCCGTTTCCGTTGTCGGTGAAACTTGGAGCGTTGATCGTGTAGTCGGAGTCTTCGCCGAAAGTGCTGGTGGCGTTCAGTGTTTGCCCGGTATCAGGCAGCGCAGTCATGCTCTTGACCGCCATCGGATAGTGCGGGAACCGTGAAGTATTGCTGTAGTTGAGGTCAGTGGTGCCGGTGGGGCTCTCGCGATGCACGGCGACCGCCTTGGTCACGCGATTCAGTTGGTAACTCACCACGTACGAAACACCATTCACCGTGTAGGTCATTGAGAACGAATCTGCAGTGGGGCGGCTGCTCGCAGTGATGCGCGCTCCCGCCAACGGGGCCCCCGCTGGCATGAAACTCAATGCCGAAGGCTGCGGGTCTACTTGTCCGCCGAAGTTCACCACGTTTCCGTGGAACGCATTCATGAGGTATGGGGTCTGTGGACCGGTGGCATCGCTACCGACCGCGTGATAGTGGTATCCCCATGTGCCGTGCGTGTGTCCGCCGTCAGCGTCGAGCGGAAGGCGCGCACTCCCATCGGGCTCCGTGTATCCGTATATCGGGTACCCATCAAGCGCCCATGCCACGGGCTTCGATACACCGAGCACGCTCTGCAGATGGACGGGCGCAATGTGATAGTGGTAATCGTCCGCGCGACCGCAGTGCCCGCCGTAGATATCAAGCTCCCCAATTGCGTACGAGAACTGCCCAGTGTTGTTGCGCGGATTGAAGATCGGGATTCCATTCGCCGCAATTGCCACTGCCCCGCGTTGGAAATTACCGCCGGAAAGCGAGATTGGCGCCGCAGCCGGGACAGGCAGCATCGGGATCCGCCAGACATTCGGCTGACCGTAACCGAGTGATGAGGTGCTCGTCTCAGGATTGATGACGCTACCGAAGTAGGCGGTAGGCACTGGAAGTTGTTGCTGCCACGCCGTGATGCCAGTCATGATGTTGGGCATCATGGAGCTGCTCGGCATGGAGTCGGACTCCTCGTAAAAGTACGAGCCATCCCAGTAGAAACGCACGCTCGGTCGGAACGGCGCGAAGGATGCGGCCATCAGCGCGCCGTTTCCGGGTGGTGCCGCGCAGGCGAGCATCGATCGAGATGTTGATGCTCGTCAGAAGCTTCTGGCGGGTGTGCGAACGCGCCCGCGGTGATCGTTGCGGCGAGCGCAATTGCGAAAGCTCTGGCGTGGTAGATCTTGTCTTCTCGGCGGTTCATGCGCGGCCTTATTGCGGTCAGTTCACACACCATATATGCCACCGTTCACGCGGCGCGGGACACTGAATGTGCTCACATCGCCAAAGTGTTCCCGGTTATCTCCCCTTTAGGCGATGCGCTCCAGCGCCCACCGACCCGCACGCGGGGCCGTGAGAGGTGCCATCACGTCTCCGTACAATGCGCTCCGCAGTCCGTCAGGGACCAACACGCTACTTTCACCAGGATCAGCGCCATGACCACTCCCGCCACTTCCGCCGCCTCCGCCATCATTTACACGCACACCGACGAGGCCCCGGCGCTCGCCACTTACTCATTTCTGCCGATCATTCGCGCCTTCGCAGGTCCCGCAGGAATCCCCGTTGAGTTGCGGGATATTTCGCTGGCTGGCCGCATCATCTCTAGCTTCCCCGAAAGTCTGAAGCCTGAACAACGCATCCCCGATGCGCTCGCTGAACTCGGTCGCCTGTGCTTGACGCCGGGTGCCAACATCATCAAGTTGCCAAACGTCAGTGCATCGGTACCGCAGCTGAAGGCGGCGATCGTGGAACTGCAACAGCAGGGTTACGCCATCCCCGCGTACATGGATGAACCGAAGACCGATACCGAGCGCGACGTCAAGTTGCGTTACGACCGCATCAAGGGCAGCGCAGTGAATCCAGTGATTCGTGAGGGCAACTCCGATCGCCGCGCGCCGAACGCTGTCAAGGATTACGCACGCGCCAATCCTCACAAGATGGGCGCATGGAGCCAAGACAGCAAGGCGCACGTTGCCTCCATGACCCATGGCGATTTCTTCGGCAATGAATGCTCCGTCACCGTGCCAGCAGCCACGACAGTGCGTATTGAGCATCTCGGAACCAGCGGCACCGTGACAGTGCTCAAGGAAGGCATTAAGCTCAACGCGGGGGACATCGTTGATGGAACGTTCCTCAGTAAGCACGAGTTGTGCGCGTTCCTTGAAGCGCAGATCGCAGACGCGCGCGCTTCTGGGCTGCTGTTCTCGTTGCATCTGAAGGCCACCATGATGAAGGTCTCTGACCCGATCATCTTTGGTCATGCCGTACGCGCGTATTTCAAGCAAGTATTCACCAAACACGCTGCAACACTCGAACGGATCGGCGTGGATGTCAAGAACGGATTCGGCGACCTGATTGCCAAGATCGCCACGCTTCCGGCTGCTGAACGCGCTGCTATTGAGGCGGACATTCAGGCGGTCTACGC
>JAPLMU010000173.1 GCA_026386795.1 Planctomycetota bacterium | reverse complement strand
TGCCCGGTTCCTTGCGTGTTGCATCGAATGCAATGCGACGCGCGGCGCGGAAGGTATCGCGCGTTGGATCAGCGTTTGATGCCAGGAAGAAGAATGGCGCGCGCCAACCGGCGGTGTGCGTGGACGCGAGCGCGTTGTTGTGCGCGTTGTCTTGCGCGTGCGCGCTGTCAGAAGTCTTCGCATCCGCGTGCTCGTCAAGCACAATGATGAAATCTGCTGCACCGTCGTGCGGGGCGTGAACATCGGCCGGACCAGCGGCGTCAACGGCCGCGCGAGCGATGGCGGCGGCGATCGTTTCGGCCTGATTTATAGGGGTTGATCGCTGTTCTTGAACGGCGCTGGTATGCGCAGGAAGAGTGATCGTGCACAATCGACCAGCAGCAACGGCAGGGAATTCCACCTGTGCCGCGGGCGCAAGCGCACGCACTGCAGTTTCAATCCGCGCGCGTGCAGCAGCAATCCCGCTCGCTGTCGGTTGCGCGGGATCGCCCAGCGGCACGCCGTTCCATGCCTCGCCGGTGATCTTTGTTGTGCAGTCGAAACCAAGTTTCGTACCAGCACCGATCCACGGTGCACTGTGATCAAGAATGTCGAGTGGCCCTTGCACGCTCACTACATCGCGCAGGAAATCACAGTGTGCAAAGAAGTGCCGCATCGCAGCATCTTCATCATGGATCGGTGCGTTGGCATCAAACACAAACACCATCTTGGTCCACGCCATTTGCCCAGCGCCCCATACGCTGGCCATGACGCGCCTGCCTTGCAGCGGGTACGCCTTATGAATGCGCACGAACGCCGCGTTGTGGAAGCACCCGAACATCGGCAGGTGGTAGTCATCAATATCGTGAACGATGGTCTTGAGGAGCGGCAAGAACACGCGTTCGGTGGTCTTGCCTAAGTAGTAATCCTCTTGCGGCGGCAGTCCAACCACGGTGGTCGGATAGATGGCATCGCAGCGATGCGTGATGGCGGAAACTTCCACGCGCGGGTAGCGGTCCGGCAGGCTGTAGAAACCAGTGTGATCACCAAACGGGCCTTCAAATACAGCGCCAGGACCAAGTGGCTCGCCGCTCTCGGGATGCCAACCGATGGTGCCGCATTCAGTGCTCACCCAACCTTCGATCACGATTTCTGAATTCGCGGGCACCCACAGCGGCACGGTCTTGGCGCGCACCAGCGGAATGCCGCGTCCATGCAAGAAACCGCACATAAGCAGTTCGCTGATGCCCGGTGGCAGTGGGGCGGTAGCGCCGTACGGCATGACGCTTTCGCCGCCAAGGCAGATGGCGATCGGCATGCGCTGCCCAAGTTTCTTCCAACTGCGCCAGTGCGAGGCGCCGTCATGGTGCATGTGCCAATGCATGGCAAGCGATGTTGGCCCGAGCAACTGGCTGCGGTACATGCCGATGTTGTGACTGGCGGGGCGCGCCGCGTCGCGGTCATCCGCATGGACAGTGTGCATGCCAGCCAGCGTGATGTAGCGACCGGAGCCGGCGGCAGTGCCAGCGGCGCGCGCGTCGATTGGATATCCAACCGCAGTGGGGTTGCCATCAAGTGGCCAGCACTTGAGGATGGGAAGGCGCGTGAGATCTACTTCATTGCG
>JAPLMU010000177.1 GCA_026386795.1 Planctomycetota bacterium | reverse complement strand
GTTCATCCATGGCTCCACGGCCGCATCGCAGCGACCAGTGGCAGCAAGTGCCAGGCAATAGCAATCGCTCCATCCGCGCATCCGTCCCGCGGCGGCGCTCAAGGCATCAAGTGCGTGCACGCATCCTGCGCGCCGGAAGTATTCGTAGCCGGTGGTGCCAACCAGCGCATCTGCAAGTCGATCGACGCCAGTGACACGCGCGCGCACCGCTGGCTCTCCGTTGCGCTCCCACCACGCGCCACGGTTGGAAGCAGCCCACACGCGTTCGCCGAGAGCAGGAAGTTCGCACACGCCCGCCACCACGCGCGGGCCATCGTGCTCCAGGTGTTCGATCGCAATGAGTACGCCGTACAGCGGAACACCGCGCGCAAAGCTGACCGTACCGTCGATCGGATCAATCACCCAGCGGAAGCCGCTTGTGCCGGGCTGCGTGCAGCGGAAGCCGCTTGTGCCGGGCTGCGTGCCATGTTCCTCACCCATAAGCCCGTCATGTGGAAAGTCAGCGGCGATCATCCGCCGGATGAGCGTCTCGCACGCGCGGTCCGCGGCGGTCACCGGGGTGTCGTCTGCTTTGACCTCCACGGACAATCCTGGGTGCTGAAAGTAGGTAAGGGTGAGGCGCCCCGCGCGCTCGGCGATCGCTCGCATGGCGGTGACGCGGGTATCCAGGTCGGCAGGGGAGAAGAGCGGCAGGGGCGACGACATGCGGCGATCGTAGGAAATCCGCGTGAAATCTGATATTCGGAGATTGGCGTGATGTATCGGGTATTTACTTGCATCGCCCAGCACACGGGTTATGTTTCGCGTGGTTGGCGGGTCCCTTATCCGCCAACATCCCTTGATTCCCTTCCCATTCGGAGTTATTTCAACATGACCGTGATGTCCAGGCTTTCACTTGTGGCTGTCGCTGCATCTTCAACTCTCGTGGCCTCCGCTTCAGCCGCGATTATTGTCGCTGGTTGGACCATCACCACGCCATTCCCAACCGGAGCCGGCAATGTGCCAACTGGCCAGTCCTACACCGTGGGTGCAGCCAACGACGGTCTCCAGACCGCGGGCAGCGAATTGAAGAGCGTTCACGCGCTCGCCGCCGCTACCTACACCTCGCCATCCGGCAACGGGAGTCCCCTCAGCTTCAGTAGCAACAACTGGAGCACCGGCGATTACTACGAAGCGCGCGTCTCGACCACGGGCTACACCGATATCTCCATCTCGTGGGATCAAACCCGCAGTGCTACTGGTCCAATCACCTTTGACCTAATTATGAGCACCGATGGTGGAGCAAACTTCACCACCCTGTTAGCCGGATACACCGTCCTGCAGTCCGGCGGTGGCGGGGCGCCAGGTACTTGGACTACCACGACCTACAACTCGATCTATAGCTTTAATCAGGCAGCATCGGCCGCTGACAATCAGACGGAGGTCATCTTTCGACTCCGTTCGTTGTCGACCACGGCCGCTGGGGGTTCAAATCGCATCGACAACGTGATGATCTACAGCGGTCCGGTTCCCGCTCCAGGCGCCATCGCTCTGCTCGGCGTTGCTGGCCTCGCTGGCCTGCGCCGCCGTCGCTGACGGATCGGATCCGAAGGTTCATTTCTCGCCCAAGGTCAGCGCCGTCCACTGTGCCGTTTCCATCCAGGTCACCGCGACCTGCTTGGCCCCAGGCAGCGAGCAGAATGCCAAGGTCTTCGCCGTCCACGCGGCCATTGCCATTGAGGTCGGGGGTTTGGCGTGATTGCTGCACGATGCCCGCATCGGCTGGTGGTGTGCCCCACACTGCGTTCCACTGTGAGCCATCGCCCTTGAGATAGAGAAGCAGGAACGTAGTCATCTCACGGCGAACCGTGGCAAGTTGCTGCGCTCGTGTGATGGAGCCTGAGTCACAGAAGGGGATCGCCGAATCAATGAAGCCGCAGTGGGACCCACCAGTGATACTTACGAACTGCGCGGGTCCCTGCACATTGGCGTACATGGGAACATCCGTTGACGGCGGGACGATGGTGTCCTGACTCCCAACGATCAGGCGAGTGGCGCAGCGCACGGAGGCGGCGGCCGCAACCGATGACGGATTCGTGTCGGCGGCCGCCATTGGAACCAGTGCATGGATGCGCGGATCTTGCTGGGCAGCAAGCACAGCGCAACCGCCACCCATTGAATGTCCAGCTGCGCCGCGACGATCCGAAGACACGGCACCAGCCCACGGAGAGGCAGCATCGGCACCTTCTGCAGCAAGCCAGTCGAGCGAGCTGATCATGTCCGCGGCAAGCGCCGAATGACTTGGGATGAGCGAACCCTGCGTCTGCGGCAGGATGACGATGAATCCCCACGTTGCGAGGTGTGCCGCCGTGCTCTGATACAGCGTGACCGAGGAGAGGAATCCATGCCCGAAGGCAACGATCGGATATGGACCGTTGGACGAATCAACAGGCGAACCGATCGTGGTGCTCGTGGCGGGATAATGCACCGTTGCAAGGAAACCACTTCCACTCGCACGGACCACCGTGACATCGCGGCGCGAAGCCTGTAGCGAGCCGGGCTGGGAAAGATCCTGCGCCGATGCCAGCGCGGTGATCATGACCGCCAGCCCGAATGTGATGCCTTCATTGCGCATGCTGTTAGCCCCACGCTCCAAGCAGGGCACCCAAGTCAGCACCCGTCACGTTGCCGTCGCCGTTCAGATCTCCAGGACCAGGCGTATTCCAGGCCGAGAGCAGCAGACCCAGGTCAGCGCCGTCCACGTGTCCATCACCATTCAGGTCGCCTGCGATCGCCGTAGCGGCGGGCCCCTTGATGGCCACGGTGACACTCGTCGGTGCGCCCGCAGCGCCAGGCTTAAAGAGATCAATCGTTCCATTCGTTGCGGTCGGTGCGCTGCTTGCATCGAACCAGAAGTTGTAGAGCGTTGCGAATCGAAGCGCATTGCCGTTCACGCTGGTGGCGTAGGTGCCGCCTGTCCACGTGACGGCGCCGCCAGATGTGGACGCCGTCCAATCAGTTGGGTCGTAGGCATCACCCGAGTGGTAGTTGATGTCTTTGAATCCAATGTTGGTGGCCATCACGCCAGCTGGCAGCGGCACGGAGAATGATCTGCCGGAGCGATCCGAGTTCAGGTTGTGAATGGCATACTCGTAGTGCCAGGTGCCGTTTGCGTTGGCGGTGACCTTGCATCCAACAATGTAGCGACCATCACCGGTGACATCGGCGTAGGAGATCAGCACGGTGGGGTCGGCCGTGAACCATGATTCGATCGCCGGCTTCTGTTGAATGGTTGAACCAGTAAGTGTCAGCGTGTACGCACCACTGCTGAGTGCACCAACAGTGACCGCGCGGTGTGACGCATTGTTGTTGTCATTGTTTGCAACCGCATCCTGCTGCTGGATGTATTGGCCTTCTGCAAAGTACGTTGCCCCGGTGTTCAGCGCTGGATCCAAGTCGTTTGCATTCACCTGCACGCGGCGACCAATGGTGGCCGGGGCGGCTGGCATGCCGCTATTGATGGTGCCTGGGAAATAGCCGGTGGTTGCATTGACTTCAGTGCGCGTTCCAAGCCCAGTTTGGCTGCCATTCAAGCCAGACGAGTACGGATCTGAGCAGCCGATGCCTAAGTAAGTGCCAGTACTTGATGCCGTGCATGCGCCGCACAGCGTCCCCTGCAATGCAGTGAATCCATGCTTGCCCCAGCCCATGCCGATCTGCTCGAAGCGACCGTTCTTCAGGCGATACATATTCATGGGGATGAAGGGATGGCGGTTGTCCGGTGATGCAAACCACTCCAACTGCGCGGTGCCAATGTTGCAACTGGTGGTGCCGAACGCGTACGCCATAATGGTCACGCCGTTCTGAACGACACTGCCGTACTTTGACACATCGGGCATTGAACCAACGATGACATCCGGCGATCCGGTGCCGCCACCACCACCGCCGCCAGTGCCGCCATAGGAAATATTCATTGAACCAGCACCGCCGGCATTGGCGCTGTAGCCACCGATCGCAACGCGGTACGTGGTACCCGCCACAAGTGTCGCGGTCGTGCTGCTCTGGTAGTTGCATGCGTCGTCGTTGCAGGCGAGCACGGTGCCGGCTGCCGAGCAGGTTGACATCACTGCAAGGCGCGTATCCCAGGCTGCCAAGCTGCATGTTGTGAATGTGTAGAGACCATCGGTGGCCGGCGTGAACGACCAATACATCGCCTTGTAGATCGTGTGCGCTCCGCACGGTGCGTTGGACCCGAACACCAAGCCGGCGGTCGCGGACGTGGTGTCGTATGAGTTGTCACCAAGTGCAGCGCCCGGCGCGTTGGCGCAGTCTGCAGAAGCAGCGGCAGCGCCAGTGGTGGAGTCTGCGGTCGAGTTCATCTGACCAACGACGAGGGCGGGTGCGCCGATGAGCAGGGCGCCGAGGCGAATGCGGATCTTCATATCTTCAAGTTTAGCCCGCGATCTGACTAAGCCAAGCACTCATCCCCCGATTTACTGCAGTCTTTCGATTGTCAGGGACACGGGCCCCATGCACTGAGCACCAGCGCAAGGTCTTGACCATCGACCGTACCGTCGTGATTGATGTCGGCGATGTTCGTCGTGTTCGATGCGCCCCAGTTGGAAAGCACAATAGCGAGGTCGCTGCCGTCAACGATGCGGTCGCCGTTCAGGTCGTTCGGGCAGTCGCAGGCGACAGTCGATGCCGTTCGCACCGCGAACACTGGGTAGGTGGACGTTTGCAGTTCGTAGCTCACGAGACCTTGGAAGCCACGGGAAGGACCGTTTGCTGGCGGCACTGCTGTGTTGACGCCAAACTCCACAAGCCATGCCGAGGTCAGCGAGCCACCCGATAGCGCGGTGGATGACCAATACGCGGTGGCTGCTGCGGCGGGG
>JAPLMU010000180.1 GCA_026386795.1 Planctomycetota bacterium | reverse complement strand
TCGAAGATACTAGCCGAAAGGCTTCCATTCGGGAAGCCGCCCATACCTGAGCCCACAACACATGATTCAGCACCTTTTTCGGTTGCCATCGCTGGTTGCACTTTCCCTCGTCGTGGCGATTGGTGCGGGCGGGGAGCGGGCAAGGGCGGGGCTTTCCTGCGTTGGACAGTTTGTTGGCACGCCGAGCATCGTCGCCACCACCGACGGCGCACTGGTTGGGGCCGCCGTATGCGTGGCTGGAACCGATGTCATTGTTGGGGCTCCCGGGGCAGGGGTCGCAACCACGTTTGTCTATCGCCGTGGCGATCTGGGCGCCTATGCCCTCGTTGGTCAGTTGGCTCGCCCGAATACGCTCCTTCCCTCAAGCGGTTTCGGCAGTGAAATCGCCACCGACAACGCAGTCGCGGTGGTCGGTGCTCCGTTTCATAATTCGAATCAAGGCGCCGTGGTGTTGTACACGCGCTCGACGGCTGGCATCTGGACCGCGCTGCAGACGATCGTGTCGCCGGTTGGACTTCCCAACGGATGCTTCGGCATGAGTGTCGCCTTGGGCGATGGATTCCTTGCTGTTGGCGCGCCGGGAGCAATCAATTCGGCGGGCTATGCGCGCGGCGTGGTGTTCCTTTACGGGCGTGATCCCGCAGGAACCTATTCATTGCTTCGCCAGTTCGATCCTGAACAGGCAACTGCCACGCAGGACAAGTACTTCGGATGGAGCGTGGCGTTGGTGAACTCGCATCTACTGATCACCGCTCCGTGGGAAATTCTTTCCAGTGATGCCGGCAAGGAAGGCTCGCTCTATGCGTACAAGCGCGACGGTGCGGGCGCTTGGAACGGCACCGCGCACATCAAGAGCCCGGGCGGATCTGGCACCTTTGGAACGGACTTGGCCGCCGGAAGTCAGAATTCGGCTGGCGCGGGAACGTCGATTTTCGTGCGTGAACAGCGTCTCGGAAACACCGATGCCGTGTGGAAGTATGAAGAGGTCGACGGGATTCCGGTGCTGCGAGCGCCGCCGCCGCCCCTGCTGCCATACATCTCAGCAACTGCAACGCAAGCATTCGGCGGCGATCCGACCACGGATGTTGTCTTGACCAACACCATGGCCATCCATGAGGGAAGTGCGCTCGTCGGGAATCCGATCGGAGCGACGGTCGACCAGTATGAATTGTTGCCAGCAGGCTGGCACTATCTCTCAACGATCTCGGGAACGGGCGGGGCGCTCACTCGGTTTGGACAGGGCGTGGCGCTCGGTCACGATCAATTTGCAATTGGAGCACCGTGGTACTCGTATGCGCCGAATGTGACCCCCGGATATGTCAAGATCGGTTGGCACGTGCAGCCCGACTGCGATGCAGACACCATCCCAGATGCGTGCGAATTGGCGATGTGGAGCACGGGCGTTGGGCAATACGACGTCAATCTTGACGGCATCCCTGATGCGTGCGAGACGGTTGCAGCGCCAGCCACATTGAACGCCACGCAGGGCACGATCGTTGGCGGTGTTGGGCTTGCATGGCCGGCAGTCACGCGCGCCGCGAGTTACAAGATTTCTGTCGTTGACAGCGATGTAGAGACGCAGCTTGGCACATCATTCGCGCCGCAGTACGTGGATACATCACCGGCGCCCGGAGTGTTGCTGACGTACCGCGTCTATCCGGTATCGGCCGCGGGAACCATCTCGGTGAGTTGCGCAACGGCCACGGGGTGGCGCGGTCTTGCAAGCCCGGTCTTGACAGCAACGGACGGCACGAGCACCACCGGTGTGACACTGACGTGGAACGGGGTCTTGGGCGCCACCACGTACGAGATCTATCGCGGCACATCGAGCACCGTGCCGATTGCAACCGTGAGCCCGCTCACCTATGTCGATACTGGCGCAACGCCAGGGGTTTCCTATGCGTACCGGGTGCGTGCGAAGTGCACGCTCGGCGTTGGCGGATTCAGTGAGCCGAATGTCGGCTGGATTGCCGCGAATGCATCTCCGCTCACGCTCGCTGCAACGGACGGAACATCGTCAAGCAATGTGACACTGACATGGACAGTGCCGACGGGTGGAACCAGTGCGTACACCATCCTGCGCGGCGAGGGTTCCAAGACGCCCAAGGCAATTGGCACGGTGGGAACCGGCGTGTTGACCTACGTTGACGCCGCAGTTCCGAAGCCAGGTAAAGCGTACACCTACGTTGTTCGCATCTCCACGGCCACCAGTGGTGGCATGCAGGACGTCGGATGGAAGGCCACCGTTGGTCCGTCTTCAATGACGGCAACTCATGGAACGCTACAGACCGGAGTGCAACTCACGTGGGTCTTGGCACCCAAGGCAACCAAGGCCACGAGTTACGTTGTTTATCGCGCAGTGACGGGCGGATCACCGGTCGCCATCGTGTCACTCGGGAAGAAAGTTGTTGCCTATCTCGATACAGCGGCGACCCCTGGGTCGGCATACACCTACAGTGTGCGCGCATACGGATCGCTTGGCCTTTCAATGCCTGGTTCGGATACGGGATGGCGTCCGTTGGCAGCTCCTACGAACTTGGTAGCGTCGGACAACTTGCCCGATCGCGTCGCACTCACTTGGAACGCATGCACGGGCGCAACGAATTATCTCGTGACGCGCACGGCGAGTGGAGCCTCTGTTGAGTTCAACGCCGGAGTGAACAATTACAACGACACCTCTGCCGTAGCAGGAATCATCTACACGTACACGGTGCGGGCGGTCTGCGAGCTTGGGTTGTCGCCAGCAAGCGCGTCGGACACGGGGACGCGCGTGATCGGGTTCCGATCAATGCAGGCGGGGTCCGAAGGTTCGAGTGGCAAGGGAGCAGTCGGAAAGTTTGCAGGCGGCGGTCGCGCAGGGCAGGAAGCGGACCGATCAGCTGCTGATGACGCCTCTGACACCGATGCGCCGCACACGTGGTTGCTTGATGGAATCAAGTGTGAAGCCGGTCTATTCGTGCTTGGTGATGATGACGTGGTGCGCGCGGTCATGCATGACCCGGCATCGTCGGAGGACATGACCATGCTCTTGGTGACTGGAGAACTTTCCATCGCCGGACGACTGGTTGTTGATTTCACTCGGTACGAGCCGGCGGTCGGTGATCATTGGACCATCATGCTCGCGGGTCGTATGCATGGCGAATTCCGCTCAGTCCGAGCCATTGGATTGCCTGCGGGAATGCAACTCCGCGCGGTACAAGGTGGGTCGACGTTTGAGGTGAGCGTCGTTGCAACCGAGGAGTGAGCGGGGCGCGTACTTATGCCGTGACCGGGGCGCTCGTGCCGTTCGCGGTACGAACCCACCGCTTGCCGAGCTCGGTCTGCGCAAAATCTGGCTCGCGGCGCGCGATGGCGGCGGCGATCAGGCCCATGAACATGGGCTGTGGTTCCAGCGGACGGCTGGTGAGTTCCGGATGGAACTGCGCGCCGATGAAGTACGGGTGAACGGAGATCGGTAGTTCAAGCACCTGCATGATCGGGTGCTTGGTGTGGCGACCACTGAAGATGAGGCCGGCAGCAGTGAGGGCAGCCACGTGCTTTGGGTCAACTTCGTAGCGATGACGGAAGCGTTCGCGCACCACCTCGCGTCCACCAAAGATCAGGTGCGCCAAAGTGCCGCGTTCGATCTGCACGTCTTGACCGCCGAGACGCATGGTGCCACCCATGATGCCTTCGATCTTCTTCTGATCAGCAAGTTCGGCAATGACCGGGTGCGTGGTGGCGGGGTCGAATTCCGTGCTGTGGGCGTCGGTCCAACCGAGGACATCGCGGGCGTATTCGATCACTGCCACTTGGAAACCGAGGCAAATACCAAGGAACGGCACGCGGTCCACACGTGCGGCTTCCACGCAGCGGACCTTGCCTTCAACGCCGCGCATTCCAAAGCCGCCGGGCACAATCACGCCGTCAAACTTGCTGACGATCTGCTTGGCTTCGGCAAGGGTTGCCACATCGCTGGTGTCGAGCCATTCAATTTCAATCTCCGTGCCAAGCGCAGTGCCGCAATGCTCAATGGCCTTGTCGATGGACGCGTATGCATCGCGCAGGCTGGCGTACTTGCCCAAGACGCCGATGCGCACCTTGTGGGCGCGCGGCGCGTTGAGGCGCTTGGTGAAGGCACTCCAGGTAACGCGTTCGCGATCCTCTTGCTTGGCGTTGACGCGCTCGTGCAGTTTGAGGAGCGAAAGAATCTCGCGATCAAGTCCGCCGTCGCGCATGGCGTCCGGGATGGTGTAGATGCTGGCGCGATCGTGCATTGAGAAGATGCGCGGCAGCGGCACGTTGGAGAACATGGCGATCTTCTGCATCACCTTGTCGGTGACCGGGTTCTTGGCGCGACACGCGATGAGCTGCGGCTGCACGCCCGCTTCCATCAATCGCTTGATGCCAAGTTGCGCCGCCTTGGACTTTTGTTCGCCCAAGATGGACGGCTCCAAGATGTAGGTAAGTGCTACAAAACAGCAGTTTTCCGAGCCTTCTTCAAAGGCCAGTTCGCGCAGTGCTTCAATATAGAAGCCGTTCTCGTAGTCGCCAGCGGTGCCGCCCACTTCAACAAAGACCACATCGCAGGGCTTGCCCGCGTTGCCAGTCATTGCCAGTTGTCGCAGTCGCATCTTGACGGCGCCGGTGACGTGCGGAATCATTTGCACATCGCGGCCGAGGTATCCGCCACGACGTTCGCGTTCAAGAATTTCGGTGTAGATCTGACCGGCGGTGACGAAGTTCAGGCGCCCGAGATTCTGGTTGAGGACGCGCTCATAGGTGCCCAGATCCATGTCGGTTTCAAGACCGTCTTCAAGCACAAACACTTCGCCGTGACGATAGGGGTTCAGCGTGCCGCTATCGATATTCAGATAACCCTCCATCTTGATGGGGGCGACTGTCAGTCCTTTGTCTTTCAGAAGCTTGGCGAGGGAACTTGAGAAGATGCCCTTGCCAAGGCCACTCATCACCGTGCCGATGACAACCACGTACTTGGTGCGTCCCGGCTGGTATCCGCGCGGCGTTGGGCTGAAGCCCTCGCTCGATTCGTCGGAGGCGCCGAATTGGGCAAGGAAACCAGCCGACGCGGGGTCGGGATTCGGTTGAAACTGACGAGATTGCGCGCCGTATCCGTCCGTGGGCATGGCATACGGTAGCACGGGGGCGGGGGCGGATTCAATC
>JAPLMU010000116.1 GCA_026386795.1 Planctomycetota bacterium | reverse complement strand
GCCAGTCGATGTGCGCATCTGTACGCTGCCGGATGAACTTGACCCTGACGAACTGCTGCGTCAGCCCGATGGGCGCGAGCGTTTTGATGCCGCGCTTGCCAACAGCGAAGATGCGCTCCGTCACTTTGTACGCCGCTTCCGTCAAGATTTCCGCGGCGCCAACGGACTGAGCGCGCAACAGCAACGGATTGAAGCAGTGCTGGCGCGGCTGGTTGAACTTGGGTTCCGCGCCATGCCTGGCCTACGCAAGACGTTGGTGATGTCCAGCCTGGGCTCGATCACCGGCTTGCCGGAGCGCGATCTGGAAGCCGCGCTGGAGGCAGTGAAGGCGCCAACGCCCCGCTCGGCTCCTGAGGAGACGGTCGAAGTGAAGACCGGCGCCGTGTACCGACCAAGCTTGGAAGAGCAAGGCTTTCCCATCCCCCAGGCCCGCGCCCGACGCGACGCCGAACGCGGGCTCCTCGCGATCCTGCTGGCGCATCCACAATTGGGCGCAGCACGGGTTCGCCTCGACGACGGGTCATCGCTTCCGGTCACCGAAGCCATCACCCCGGAAAGCTTCCTTGACCCAGACTGTCGCATGGTCCTCGAGCCCATTCATCTGTGGCTGGAAGATCAGCACGCCTTCACCATGGACGAAGTGTTGGCAGAATTGCGCGGACAAACCGCCAAATCCTGCGCTATTGACTTGGTACTCCTTGGCGAAAAGCGCGCACCGTCCGAGAATATTGCGCTTGAGCGACTTCAAGAGGCTGTCGATGCATTTGAACGCATCCGACGCTCGCGAACGTCCGTACTGCTCGCTTCTGGAAACATAAATCCTACTACAATAAGGAGTTCGGACGAACCAAGCGCCCTTGCCGCGCGTTTGGAAGCCATTCGAAATCGTGGACGAGACCCCACTGCCTATGGCCGATTACCAGGGCCAAGTGGAAATAGACCCCCTGATCGCGAAGAAGAATGATGGATCTGAGGCATGAAACCCGTATTAATGATTCTACGACACTGATTTACCGCCTTTACCTAAAGATGACCGATTGTTCTGTTTGCGTTCATCGCACCACGCAGAACCCCTCGCTAGAACTTGTCACTCGCACTCTCTGACTTAACCCCCGTCCTCCGCCAGCTCGTTGAACTCGGGCGCGGCCGCAAGTGGATCACGTACGAGGAGTACATCCGCTGCGTCCCCGATGAATTCGTCGAGCCTGAGAAGGTTGACGAGATGATCGTCCTCTTGGATGAACTTGGTATCGAACTCATTGATGAGAGCGAACGCAAGCGCAACGGCTGGGACATGTTCGATGCCCCGCTGCAGACGAACCTGAAGTTCCAGCGCGACGAGAAGAAGCCGAACAAGCCGCCGAAGGTGCAGATGATCGATGAGGACGATGGTCCTCCGGCCGACTTCGATGGTGGATTTGAAGATGAGCAGCACCTCCCTGAGGAGCCTGCTGCTGCTGCCGTCGCCAACGCCGACGAGGAAATTCTTGATGAGCAAGAGACGCAGGCCGCCGTTGAAGCCGCGCTTGCTGAGCAAGGTTCAAAGCGAATTGATGACCCAATCCGCATGTACCTCACGCAGATGGGAACGATTCCGCTTCTCACCCGCGAAGAGGAAATTCGCCTTGCGAAGAAGATCGAAACCACACGCATGTGCTTCCGTCGGATGACGCTTGCCAGTGACTATGCGGCGCAAATGGCCGTGCAGATTCTCAAGCAAGTTCATGCCGGAACGCTGCCGTTCGACCGCACCATGCGTATCTCCACCGCTGAGGAGAACCATAAGGAAACGCTAGCCGCGCGCATTCCTGCCAACCTGCCGACGATCGAACGCTTGCTCAACCGCAACCGTGAAATCTTCGAGCTCTTGGACACCACACTTGTCGATGCGAAGCGCGCTCAAGTGACCAAGGAGTTTGATCACAACCGTCGCAAGATCGCCGTGCTCCTTGAAGAGTGCTGCCTGCGCACGAGCCGCATTCAGCCGCTACTGCGCAAGTTGCAGGGCCTCGACAAGAAGGTGAAGGAAATCCATCACCAACTCAAGAAGGCTGACAAGCATCCAGAGCGATTCGATCCCGAGGATGTCACGGTCATGCGCGACGAGATCGATGGTCTCCGCAGCATGGTTCTTGAGAGCGCTGACAATCTTGATGGGCGCGTGCGCCGCATCGAGCGCGCGTTCCTTGAGTATGAACAAGCCAAGCGCGACCTCTCCGGCGGCAACCTGCGCCTGGTGGTCTCGATTGCCAAGAAGTATCGCAACCGTGGCTTGCCGTTCCTCGACATCATTCAGGAAGGCAACACCGGCCTGATGCGCGCCGTCGACAAGTACGAATACAAGCGCGGCTACAAGTTCAGTACCTACGCCACGTGGTGGATTCGTCAGGCCATCACCCGCGCGATCGCCGACCATGCCCGCACTATCCGCGTGCCGGTGCACATGATCGAAACGATGTCCAAGCTTCGCACCATCCAGAAGCACCTGCTTCAGGAACTCGGACGCGAGCCAACGGTCGAAGAGATTGCCCTCCGCGCCAAGATGCCGATCGAGGAAACTCGCCGCGTCATGAAGGTGAGCCGTCACCCGATTTCGCTCGACCGCCCGGTCGGCGAGAGCGAGGACAGCCACTTCGGCGACTTTATCGAGGATGAACGCCAGTCCAGCCCGCACGAGGCCGCATCAAGCGAACTCTTGCGCCAGCGGATCAACGATGTCTTGCGCACGCTCACCTACCGCGAGCGCGAGATTCTGAAGCTTCGCTACGGTATCGGTGACGGCTACACGTACACGCTGGAAGAAGTCGGTCGTATCTTCAAGGTCACGCGCGAGCGCGTTCGCCAAGTAGAGAACAAGGCGATCCGTAAGTTGCAGCACCCGGTTCGCCGGCAGCGCTTGCAGAGCTTCCTTGATCAGGAAGAGGGTTCAGACACCTGATCCCGATCTGCATGAAGTTGGCCTGATGGCAACAATCATTTCCCGACGCGCGCTCCTCAACGGGCGCGCGTCGGTCATTTGAATGTCAGGGTGCGCGCGGTGCTGGCGGTCACTTCTTCGGCGCGATCGCCCGGCGTTCGATGCCGCGTGCAATTAGCACAAAGAGCACCTTCGGCGCGAGGTACATCGCCGCCGCTACCCACCACGGAACGCCCCACGCCCACACCGCACACATGACGGCGACAGCAGTGCCAATCACCGGAATCCAGCAGACGGCTATCGCCAATGCCACCGCCACTTCACGCTGTGGGTTGTCGGAAAGCTTCATGAAGGCCAAGTACATCGGGACCGCCTCCCAGAAAGAGATGAGCATCCAGCCTGCAACAAGACGAATGCGACGACCGCGCACTGAACGGCGATCCGTGGGGTAATCGGCTTGCTCTAAATCTCCGTAGGGTCCAGTCATGCGTCGATCCCTCCGCTGTGAGTTGCGATTTCCTCATGAACCGGCGGCGCAATCGGCTCCCGCAGGCGAGCCACGCGCTCATACGCCGCACCGAAGAGGACCAGCGCAAATGTGCCCGCGAGCCAGATACCAATGGCCATGAGAGCCACGGCGATCGCAAAGACTGCCGTCCGCGCAGCGCCGGTTGCTGATGCCGCCGATGTCCATGCCATCATGCCTGGCAACATGGCGACCAGCGCAACGCCCACCGCAACGAACAGCACGCCGAGCATCGACCACTGCACCGGACCTTCAGTCCACTGCCAACTGAGCGTGACCGATGCCATCCCGGATACACGCGGCCGCTCTGGATCCGCCACCCGAACGATTGCAAACCACAGGCGAGCAGTCAACCAGAGTGTCACCGCAACGACCACTATGCCAAGCACCAACATGGCACCCGGCGTCAAGATGCCAGAGAGCATGTGCGACGCCGATCCAATCAATGCGATTGAGTTCATGAGACTGACCGCCATTGCCGCACCACCGCCGACGGTGAGTGTCACAAGGGCCGCTCCTAGGGTCGGCACATAGCGGCGGAATCCACATGCGAGGTCTCCAAACCGTGCATTTCCGCGGACAGCCCGCGCGCCGAGCACTGTGGCGCCCGCGGTCAGCGGCATGACCACAAAGAACCCGAAGATGGCAGCGCCGCACACCCCGCAGCACGCTGGTCCGATTGCCTCGAGGTCGCGCACCGCTTCCTCTGGATCGGGCGAACGGTCCCCACGCGCCTCGCCGCGCGACGAAGCTTCCTCCATCCGTGCCGATGCTGCCCATTGCGTCCACTGCGTCGGGGCGTTCGCCACCGCAAGC
Source organism: Planctomycetota bacterium (assembly GCA_026386795.1). Taxonomy (GTDB): domain Bacteria; phylum Planctomycetota; class Phycisphaerae; order Phycisphaerales; family SM1A02; genus UBA966. Next base: position 30,897 of record JAPLMU010000116.1, on the reverse strand, counting down.
AATACCATCGCAGCCGTCAGCACTCCAATCCGTGCGCGCCAAGCGGCAAGAGCGGCCCATACTGCTGATCCCACAAATGATCCGCCGTCCCCGGACTGCGGCGCGCGAGGATCGTGTGTCGATTCGGCGGCTGGCGAAGGGGTCATGCCCCGGAGGCTACCCCGCGTCATCGCGCTACGCTCCGCACACGCGGTGTCCCGCGCACAGAGAACCACCCATGGCACTCCCACACCTGACCGACGAACAGACCCGCACTTGGACTCGCTCACAGAAAGATCACTGGTGGCTTGAGACCGTGTTCCGCGGCAACATGCCACAGCTGACCTTCCGCTCAGCCGTCACCGGATTCATGCTCGGCGGCGTCCTGAGTGCCACCAACCTCTATATCGGTGCCAAGACCGGATGGTCGCTCGGCGTGGGCGTAACGAGCGTGATCCTGTCCTTTGTGATCTTCCGGGCAATGGCGCGCCTGCAGTTGTCAAAGGACATGACGATCCTGGAGAACAACGCGGTTCAATCAATCGCTACCGCTGCGGGGTACATGACTGGCCCGCTGATCAGCGCGCTGATGGCGTACATGTTCGTGACGAACACCGTGATGGCGTGGCACCAGATGCTCATCTGGAATGTGGTGGCCAGCATCTTGGGTGTACTTGTTGCATTCCCAATGAAGCGCCGTTTCATCAACGATGAGCAGCAGCCGTTTCCTGAAGGTCGTGCATGCGCGGTGGTGCTTGACTCGTTGTATCCACATGCGCCGGCTGGCGGAACCAACAATCTGGACGCTGCCGGATTGCCCATCGAATCCGGTGCTCGGGCCGATGGCGCTGGCGTCGACACTGGACTCTTCAAAGCCAAGGCATTGGCGTGGGCTGCCGGCATTGGCGCAGCATTGCAACTGGTCGTTGCCACGGGCTACATGGCGGTACTGCAAATTTCCATTCTTGGAACGTCCAAGGCAACCGACACGCTGAAGAAGTTCCCGGAGCGCTTAGACGAGTGGCTCTATACCCCTGCCAAAGATGCTGCAGGGAAAGTCATCGGCTGGGTGCCGAATATCTCCGGAATTCAGCTCGATAAGCTCGGAATGACCGTCATGTTTGATCTGTCCATGGTGGGCGCTGGCGGCCTGATGGGCATGCGCGTCGCCAATAGTTTGGTGATTGGAATGGTCACCAATTACTTGGTGCTTGCGCCGCTCATGATCATGAATGGCGAGATCTTGCCGAAGAACTTCAAGAAGATCGTGCAATCAGACGGCACCTACCAAATGGCGGATGCCGTCTTTGGTCGAGCACACATCACCAACACCTGGTGCCTGTGGTGGGGGGTCTCCATGATGCTCACCGCATCCATGCTGGGACTCTTTGCAAAGCCGAAGGTCCTGCTTTCTGCGTTTAGCGGAATGTTCAAGCGCCGCGAAGTGAATGAAGATTGTGTCCGGCACATTGAGCTGCCGCTCTGGGTGAGTTTCGTGGGCGTTCCTATCTTCAGCGCGCTGATCATTTGGCTGAACCACGAATGGTTCGGCGTGAGTATGTGGCTTGGCGCATTGTCAATACCGATGATCGTGCTCCTCACGCTCATCGCAGCGAACGCCACTGCTCTCACTTCCACCACGCCGACTGGCTCACTCTCAAAGATCACGCAATTCACGTTTGGTGCAATCCAGCCAACGAATCCTGGCACCAACCTGATGACGGCCGGCGTAACCACCGAAGTCGCATCGAATGCCTCGAATCTATTGATGGATATCAAGCCGGGCTACATGCTCGGCGCCAAACCTCGACAGCAGGCGTGGGGACACTGCATCGGAATTGTTGCAGGGGCACTGGCATCCACCCCGCTCTTCTATGTGCTCTTCCTTTGGAACCGCAAAGCGGATATTCCAATTGAGCAGCATGTTTCGGAGACGTGGGCTGTCCCGGGTGCGTTGCAGTGGGCGGCTATTTCCAAGGTCATTGAGGGCATGGGCAAGTCCCCCGTTGGCGCATCGCTGGTACAGACTGTTGATGGCATCCAGAAACTCTGGGGCGTACTGCCTGTCAGCGCGGCATGGGCAATGCTCGCGGGTGTAACGATTGCGATCATCCTGGAATCCGCACGCCTGATTTCACGCGGCAAGTTCCCAATCTCTGCTGTGGCGATCGGTCTTGGTGTTGTGCTGCCGCCCGAATCGACCATCATGATGTGGGTCGGCGCAGCCTTCTTTGCCACCATGGAACACCGCTATCTGAAGCGCGTGGGCGAATTCGGTTGGCGCCTGTGGGTGGACTCGAAAGAAGCCGTCTGCGCTGGTCTCATCGCTGGATGGGCCATCATGGGTATCGGCGACGGGCTGATCGCGGCATTCCTGCCCTACCCCACAGCGACGCCCTCCGCGCAGGTCGAAGTTGTCCCGACATCGCCATCGGGGGCAACCACCGTGCCCACTGCTCCGAATCATTGATTGCATACGAAAGGACCCTGAACCATGGCAAAGGCAGTCGTTGACCCCGCAGAACTCAGGCGCTTTGCGCAAGACCTGAAGAAATTCGCACTCGAGCTCCAGACACAAACCGGCGCGCTCAACGCTCGGATGGCGACGCTCTCACAGACGTGGCGCGATCAAGAGCAGGCGAAGTTCTCTGAGGAGTTCGACTCCACCGTGCGCGTCTTGCAGAAATTCACCAAGGCAGCTGAACAACACGTTCCGTATCTCCTTCGCAAAGCCGACGCCGCTGAGGCGTACCTCAACCAGCGCTGACTGACAGCAGCATCGATATATCTATGAGCGAACAGATCAAGGTTGCAGACGTGGAAACCATCGAGCGCTTTCGCGCCTCGTTGTTGGTTGCCGCTGAGACCTTTGGGTTAGCGCTTGAAGAAGCCGAGGGCGAAATCGAGCGAACGCTTGCATGGGTGGAATCTGAACAGCCCGATTTCTGGCGCAAGCGCATGCGCAAAGTTCAAGACGAAGTGGTGATGTGTAAGAGCGCCTTGTTTCGCAAGCAAGAAATCAAGGCCACCGCTGATGCGCGCCCAAGCGTGGTCGATGAGAAGAAAGCACTCGATCGCGCCCTGAAGCGTCTTGAGTATGCGGAGACCAAACTTCGCAATACCAAGCGCTGGTCCACGGAATTGCCGCGGCAGTCAGTGATCTTTAAGGGCGCGTTGAGTGGGATGCACACGGTGCTCGACCGCGATGTCCCACGCGTGAATGCCATGCTCAAGCGAATGACCGAGCACCTTGAGGCCTACCTGCGCGGCGGCGATGAGTCCGACCGATTGATGGAGATCTTGGGCATTTCAAGCCACATGCGCCGGGGCGGAGAAGATGGTGAAGAAGTGGAAGCGCCCTCCGAGCCAACGCCCACAACGCACACCGAGGAGAACCCATGAGCGTTTCCGGCTCACGGGCGAAACTGAAGGACGCACACCGGCAATTGCTTGTGGCGTGGCAGCGGTCACAGGAAAGTTGGGACGACCCGGTCTCCCAAGCACTGTGGCGCAAGCAGATCGAACCGCTCGAAACAACGCTTCGATCTGTGCTCAATGCAATGGACTCGATGAATGAAGTGCTCGAACGGGTGCGTCGCGAATGCGGCGATGATCAGTCGAATTGGTGACCGCCGCACCCTGCGAGTGCATATCATCACAATGTGACTTCTCAGATGCCCGAACACCCCTCTACTCCGCTCGACCGGGAACGCGCGTTGGTGGACTTGGTGTGGTCAGCCAGCGCCGGTCGCGCTGAGGCAGAGCGCACCGCGAGCGCTCGAGGAGCGCGCGGAAAGTCCCTGAACGAGCGCATGCATCGCTCGGCGCTTGAGTCGCTCGAAGCGTCATTTGCTGAACAACTCAATGGCGTTGCCGCGGACTTTACGCGCCGTACGAACGAAATCGAGGCGGCCGCAGAAGCTGCAGTTGCCAAGGTGCGTTCCGACGAGAAGACCCTGCGCGCTCAGGCCGTTCGGCAAGCAGAAGACAAGGAAGACGAAACACGCGGCACCTATGACGAGCGAGTCTGGATGGCTGAGAGCGTGTTCGAGGCAGCGGTGCCGGAAATTCGCAAGGCGCACAGCGCGCGCATGGTCGAACTTGATGGATGGAAGTCGCGGCTCGCGGAAATTACTGACGCAGCGCATGCGACCGTGCGCGGGTACCGACAACGGGCGCTTGCCGAGCCGAACATCCCCGTGGGCGGACCGGGGAACATTGAAGCCTGCATGAACGCGCTCGCTGGCTCATTGGTGCAGTTGCGCGCATGCCGGATTTCCGGCATCTTCCGCGGCCCAATTCTGGTCATTCCACTGGCATTGATGGTTGGCGCCGGAATCGTTGGCGGCTTGCTCTTGAAGACACAGCTTGGATTAGAAACGGTTCCGGCCGTCGCCTCTGGTGGCGGCGTTGCGCTGCTCCTCTTTGTGATTGCCATCGCTGTGCTGTACGGCATGGCGCGCCATGAGGTGAAGGCTCGCTACCTGCCCTTCCTACAAACTGCCGCCACAGCGCGGGCTGCATTGAAAGCCGCACTCGAAGGTGCGGAGCGAAGCCGACGTGAACGCGAAGATGTTGCCAAGCGCGCCCGCGATGCTGACCTCGCCACCGCTGACGCTATGCACAAGCCGATGGTGGTTGAAGTGGAACGCAAACTCAAGGAAGTGCTTGCGCACATTGATCAGAAGGTGCCGCACTATCACGCGAAGGCACTCAAGCAGCGCGCGATCGCTATTGAGGAAACTGAGCGGCTACGAGACCGATTAGTTGCAGAGGTCACGGAGCGTCGAACCGTAACGCGTACGGAAGAACAGAACCGCTGGGAATCAGTGGCACGCGAAGCTTCAGAACTTGAGTTTGCAGAAACCGCCGCAGCACACGCGGCGTGGAGCGCTGCTCAACAGACCATCACCAGCGGCTTCGAGCAGTCGCAACGTTTGGACCGCGAATGCACGCTGCAATGGGACGAATCCGGATGGGATTCGTGGCAGCCACCGCTGCAGCCATTGGCCGTGATTCGTATCGGCGAGGTTGCCTTGCGTCTGAAGGACGTTCCAGACGCCCTTCCCACTGCTGCCGAACTTGCTTGGAGTGGAGTTGACACCCACTCGCCGTGGCGCATTCCGGCGTTCCTTGGCGCGCCGGAGCGGATGTCTCTTCTCATTGACGCACCGGTCGAACGCCGCGCCGAAGGCTTGCGCATCTTGCAGAACGCAGTTGCCCGACTTCTCGTTTCGATTCCCGCCGGCAAGGCACGCTTCGTATTCATGGATCCGGTGGGGCTCGGCCAGAGTTTCGCGGGCTTCATGCACTTGGCAGACGAGATGGAACTCTTGGTCACTGACCGAATCTGGACTGATGTGCGGCACATTGAGCAGCGCCTCGCTGATCTCACTGAGCACATGGAGACGGTGATCCAGAAGTACTTGCGCAACGAGTACCCATCAATTGAGGCGTACAACGAACAAGCCGGTGAAATTGCTGAGCCATATCGATTCTTGGTGATGGCGGACTTCCCAGTGAATGTCTCGGACCAATCCGCCAAGCGATTTGCAAGCATTCTGCAAAGCGGCGCCCGCTGCGGCGTACACGTCTTGATGCTCCGCGATCTTCGCGCTGCGCTGCCACCCGGGCTCGATATTGACGATCTCCGTCGCGGTGTCATCACGGTCCGTTGGCTCGCTGCCGAGGGAGCCAAGCCCGAACGTTGGTCACTCGACGAAGGGCACCTAGGAGAATTGCCGTTCACTCCAGACGCCCCGCCGGACGATGCCATGCTGCTGCGGCTCACCCGCGCCGTTGGTCGCGCTGCCAAGGATTCCAACCGCGTTGAAGTGCCGTTTTCGTCAGTCACACCAAAGCCAGAAGAACGATGGACGCTTTCCACAGCGAAGAACTTCCGCGTTCCGCTCGGGCGCAGCGGCGCAAACCGCCTGCAGTACCTGACGCTTGGCGAAGGTACGAGCCAGCACGCCCTCGTGGCCGGCAAGACCGGCTCCGGAAAGAGTTCGCTCCTCAATGCACTCATTGTGAATACCGCACTCTGGTATTCGCCTGATGAAGTGGAATTCTGGCTCGTTGACTTCAAGAAGGGTGTTGAGTTCAAGGCCTACGCCGCGAGCGCCCTGCCGCATGCGCGTGCAGTTGCTGTGGAAAGCGATCGCGAATTTGGACTCAGCGTCTTGCAAGGACTCGATGACGAGCTGCGGCGTCGCGGTGAACTCTATCGCTCTGCGAACGTGCAGAATATCACTGACTGGCGTGCGCTTAAACGCCCAGAGCGCATGCCGCGCTGCCTGCTCGTGATTGACGAGTTCCAAGAACTCTTCATTGAAGACGACAAGGTGGCGCAAGACGCCTCGCTTCTCTTGGACCGCCTTGTGCGCCAAGGCCGCGCATTCGGCATGCACGTAGTGCTCGGTAGCCAGACGCTTGGCGGCGCGTACAGCATCGCGCGCAGCACCATGGGGCAAATGGGCGTGCGCATCGCGCTGCAGTGCACTGAGACTGACAGCCAACTGATCCTCTCTGATGACAATACGGCCGCTCGATTGCTGACTCGCCCCGGCGAAGCGATCTACAACGATGCCGGCGGATTGCTGGAAGGCAACAGTCCATTCCAAGTGGTTTGGATCGGCGACGAAGAACGCGACGCGCAACTCAGGCTCGTCACCGCCACTGACGGTTCACATCGCAGCGCACCACGACCGAAGCCGATTGTCTTTGAAGGCAATCAGCCCGCAGATCCATGGGCGAATGGTCCGCTCCTCGCTGCGCTGGCCGCCGGCGCACCTGGGCGAGAAGCATTTGCTCCCAAAGTGTGGTTTGGCGATGCAGTCAGCATCAAAGATCCCACCCACGCCGCCCTCGTTCGCCGCAGTGGCTCGAATGTCGCCGTCGTCGGTCAGCGTGACGAAAGCGCGGCCGCGCTCATGGCCATGGCGATGATCTCGATCGCTGCGCAAACACCGATCGTGGGAACGCGCATTGTTGTCCTCGATGGAACCACGCCCGATGATCGACTGCACGGAATGCTTGCTGGCGTGCGCGCTGCTCTGCCGCACGATGTACAGATTCCGTCGTTCCGTGACGTTGGCGATGCGATCGTCGCTCTCGGCGAAGAACTTGCGCGCCGCAACACTGACGGCGGCTCCGATGCCCCTGGGATGTTCCTCTTGGTCAACGGCGTGCACCGCTTCCGTTCACTGCGGCGCACTGAGGATGACTACAGCTTCTCATCTGCTGACGCAGCACCGACGCCGGACAAGGTGCTCGCCCTTCTCTTGAAGGAAGGCCCGCTCGTCGGCATCCACTGCATCCTCTGGGCAGATACGCTCGCAAATCTGCAGCGCACCGTCGACCGCAATTCACTGCGCGAACTTGAGAACAAGGTGCTGTTCCAAATGGGCGTGACCGATTCAAGCACGCTGATCGATGGCCCCGCCGCGAGCCGCCTCGGCTTCCATCGCGCGCTGCTTGCGAACGAGGAGTCGGGACTTCTTGAGAAATTCCGACCGTATGCACTTCCAGACGCTGCACTTCTGGAGCATGTAGCAAAGGCACTGCGCGCACGCGCCTGAGGAGAATCCGGTGAGTAAGAACTTGGAATTAGCCCGTATCTTTGCGGAGATTGCAGATGTCTTGGACCTCACCGGCGCCAACGCATTCAAGGTGAACGCCAACCGCAAAGTGGCGCGCACGCTCGAAGAGGCTGGCGAAGACTTAGCCGAACTCGCGCGTACTGACCCCGCACGATTGCGGGACATTCCGGGCATCGGCGACTCGAGTGCCAAGAAGATCTTGGAATTTGTAACCACCGGCAAAGTCGCCGAGCGCGAGGAACTGCTTGCGTCGATCCCCGCCGGCGTTCCCGGGCTATTGCAAGTTCCTGGTCTTGGACCAAAGCGAGTCCGCACACTCTGGACCGAAGGCGGCGTGGATTCCATTGACAGCCTGCGCGCAAAGTTGGCTGACGGAAGTTTGGGCGGCCTGCCAGGTATGGGCCCAAAGACGCTGAAGGCAATTGAAGAATCGCTGACGTTCCTCGACACCACGCGCGGTCGAATCCGACTCGGCGAAGCCATGCCGGTTGCGCTTGAATTCATTGCCTACCTCAAGAAGGCGGGCGCCGTCACGCGCATCTCTCATGCTGGCAGTCTGCGCCGCGGCAAGGAAACCATCGGCGACCTCGACATCGTGGCAAGTTCGCCAGATTCCGCCGCGCTCCACGAAGCACTGCGCACTGCACCCGGCGTTTCCAAAGTGCTGGTTTCAGGCGAAACCAAGACAAGTATTCGCACTGCACACGGGATACAGGTTGATCTTCGCACCGTCGCTGATGAACAGTACGGCGCCGCCCTTCTCTACTTCACGGGAAGTAAGGAACACAATGTCCGCCTGCGCGAGCGCGCCCAGAAGATGGGCCTTCGCCTGAACGAGTACGGACTCTTCAAAGAGGACGCCACCGCGAAGGGAACCCCGCAAGAACGCGGCGAGAAACCTTTGGCCGCACACTCTGAGGAACAGATTTACGAAGCACTCGGATTGTGGTGGATTCCCCCTGAGATGCGCGAAGATCACGGCGAGCTTGAACATCATCCGCCGAAAGACTTGGTGGACACGAAGCACATCAAAGCAGAACTCCATTGCCATACAACGGCGAGCGATGGAACTCTTTCAATTGCAGGCATGGTGGACGAAGCCATCGCGCGAGGGTTCCATACCATCGTCCTGACTGACCACAGTCGTTCGCAGGCGCAGGCCAATGGACTTTCGATTGAACGCCTGCGCGCTCATATCGCTGAGATTCGCGCGGTGGCCAAGGTGTACGCAGACCGTATTTCCGTGCTTGCCGGCAGCGAAGTGGACATCATGGCCGACGGCACGCTCGACTATCCAGACGATGTACTCGCGGAACTTGATTTCGTCGTCGCCAGCCCGCACAGTGCCCTGCGCGCTGAGCCAGCCATTGCGACCGAGCGATTGCTTGCCGCCATCCGTCACCCGTTGGTGCATGTCATCGGGCACCCCACTGGGCGAATCGTCAATGCCCGGGAAGGCCTTTCACCAGACATTGCCGCGCTCGCACGCGAAGCCGCAAAGCACAATGTTGCTCTTGAAGTGAACTCCAATTCCATGCGACTTGATCTTCGCGACTCCCATGTGCGCATGTGCGTGGATGCAGGTTGCCTCGTAGCGATCGATACTGATGCACACGGCGCTGGCGACTTCGATCAGCTTCCGTACGGGATCGCAACCGCCCGGCGCGGTTGGCTTGGCAATTCACAGTGCGTCAATACATGGACACGCGCCAAACTCGGCGAGTGGATTGCGTCCAAGCGCTAAATCTCAGCGCTTCCTGCCGCGCTGCTTGAACCGCGCCTTTGGGCTTTCAGTGGTCGTTGAGCCGCGGCTGAGGAATCCCGGAATCCCGCCGCCACCCGGCGCAGCGCGCGCCAACTCCTTCATCGCTTTCATCTTGCCGGTGGTACCCATGCCCGCCATCTGCTGGGTCATCTTCTGCATCATCTCGAACTGCTTGACCATGCGCGAGACGTCTTCAACTTTGGCACCACTGCCCGCCGCGATGCGCTTCTGGCGACTGCGATCAATGATGCTCACCTTCTGACGCTCGCGACGCGTCATAGAGAGAATGATGGCCTCCATGCGGTCCACCTGATTCTCATCGATGTTCACATCTTTCAGCATGCCGCCGACGCCCGGAAGCATGCCGAGCAACTGCTTCATCGGACCCATGCGCCGAATCATCTTCATCTGCTTCAAGAAATCATCGAGCGTGAATTGACCCTTGGCCAACTTCTCGGCGGCCTCAGTTGCTTCTTCCTCGTTGACCTCCTGCTGGGCGCGTTCAACCAAACTAACTACATCGCCCATGCCCAAGATTCGGCCCGCAACGCGCTCCGGATGGAACTCTTCAAGGGCATCGAATTTCTCGCCCGTACCAACGAACTTCACCGGCGCGCCCGTCACGCTCTTCACGCTCAGCGCTGCGCCACCGCGGGTATCACTATCGAATTTCGTCAGAACAATGCCGTCCACATTCATGCGCGCATGGAATGCCTTGGCACTCTGCACCGCATCTTGGCCGGTCATTGCATCCACTACAAGCAGAATGTTGTGCGGCTGCAACACACGATTCACCGACTCAAGCTCCTTCATGAGCTCGTCGTTTACGTGCAGTCGGCCAGCAGTATCAAGAATCAGAATATCGAACTTACCCTGACGCGCGGCTGCAAGCGCACGCTGACACACGCCCACAGCAACGCCGATCGCCTTGCCGTACTCAGCGCACTTGTCCGGTTCGCCGTAGAACGCCACGCGCCCCGGACCCGTGGCATCAGCCGCAACGCCTTCGATCACGGTCTGTAACTGCTCAACCGCAGCGGGTCGTTGCAAATCTGCAGCGGCAACCATGACGCTCTGGCCGCGCTTCTTGAACCATGCCGCCAGCTTGCCGCACGTGGTCGTCTTTCCGCTTCCCTGCAACCCGCACATCATCACGATGGTTGGACCAGGCTCCACCAGCGTGATGCGACTATCAACGGGCCCCATCAACGCTACGAGCCGCTGATGAACCACGCCGACCATCTCTTGGCCAGGCTGCAGGCTCTGCGTGACTTCCTTGCCGAGCGCGTCTTGGACGCAGTCCTCACAGAAGCGGTCGACCACTTCAAGATTGACATCAGCCTCAAGGAGCGCAGTGCGCACCTCGGCCATTGCCTCACGAACATTGGACTCGGTAATCCGACCTCGGCCGGACAGATTCCGGAAGGCGGTACTTAGGGACTCGCTCAGGCGCTCGAACATAGATGGAGAGTGTAGGCGGTTGCGACCCGGTTACCCAACCGGCGTGCGGATGGCACCTGCCACATGCTCGCAGTCAAACGCCTCGGCAAAGTCAAAGACACTGCGAAAATCCTCAGGGGAGTCCTGCTGCGTCTTACTCAGGGCGCCGGCGGCGATCATCGCAAACACCATGCGGCCAAAGTCATCGGTGCGCACGATGCACCAGCGAGCGAGCACCGGGCGCGCCAACATGCCATATTGATCAATGGCAAAGTCGCGCAATCCCATGCAAAGTTGCTGGCCAGAAACATGCTCGGTATTCGGTGGGCCACCAAGGCCGTGGTCCTCCGCGCGCTGTTCATGAACATGACGGACGGTGAATCGAAGCCCGTCCTGAATGAACTGATACGCCTCCAACGGATAGGGTCCGGCCTTGGCCAGGATCTCCGCTGCTTTGCTTGGCTTGGCAGTCTTGTTCATGAGTGGACCACTGTCGATTGGTACCACTGTATCGGCGACGGACGCCAGAATGCAAGAAATTGCCAAACTTCCGGAAAGTGGCTTCATTTCGTGGCACCACGGCGAACCAAGAGGCGCCGCCAAGTGGCGTGGGCGGCTCCCCAAACTCACTTTCGCACCGGTCTCAACATCCAGCGCGGCGCGGTCGATGTCTTGCCAAAGTCCGCCGGGGCCCTGTACTCGCCGAGCGGCACGGCAATCACGCCCGCCATCGGGCTCAGGGAAAAGTCCCAGCGCGAAGTATCCAGCCCAAGCGCTCGCGCCCCTGCAATGGTGGCCATCTCCAACGCATCGGCAAGCGGCAGATGGTCGCGACGCATCAGAAGCCGCAGGTCGTCAAGGGTGCTGATCCGGTTGGGGGTATCGAGATTCAGCGCACTGTCCGTACCGAGGCAAACATTGACCCCTGCTGCGCGCATCTCCCGGTAGCGGTGCCCGGCATGGCCAAAGAACGTGCTCGCTCGTGGGCAATAGGCCACATCAATGGGAAGCGTTGCCAAGAGCGCCAGTGCCGGGCCATCAACATCATTTAAATGAGCGCACAGAATGCGGGTCGACCGCCCGTTCTGATCTGCCGGTACTGCCCGAAGGCGCGCGGCCATCCAGTTAATCGGGTGGCGGGCTCCAGCCTCAAATTTCCCGTCCCAGAGTCCAAATGACTCCAAGAGATCCCGGAACGGACCCTCCGCAAGGTGGGTGGAAACCGGAAGCCCGGAACCGAGGGCCGCCTCAAAGACGCGGCGGTCGCTTGAGTACGGGGCATGGGGCTGGATGCCGCGGCGAAGACGGGGAGCCTGGTCGTGCTCGATTCCCTGCTCCAACCCTTGTGCCATGGACGCAATGGACGCCAAGCACATGGCCAGGCGATCTGCCATGCCAAACATCTCCTCAAAGACGCATCCTTCGAGCCCGGCGCCGGCGCACACCTCCATGGAAGCTGCCGGCGCATTGATGCCGGCGATGTCGCCGATCGCCGCAACTCCGCCTGCGTCAAGAAGTTGTACGCCAGCAACAATGGAGCTGCGAACATCATCCGCCGTCATTGCCCGGCGCGCCGATCGAACCCCGCCAAGCCAATCATGAAAGTGTTCCGACTGCGGAATGCGGGGAACGAGGGTGAGGTCAAGGTGCGCATGAGCGTTCACCATCGCCGGCATCACCCCACTGTCGGACGCGTCAATCCAAGACTCCAACCCGCCCGGCGTGCCGATTGATTCGGGTGATCCCACGGCAACGATCGCGCGACCGCGCAAGACCAAGACCCCCGGCGCAAAGCATGCGCCGTGCCCGTCGGCCAACCACCCGGCTCGCACCCCGATGAGCGCTGCATCTGAATCATGTTGAATCTTCGGCATGTTTGACATGGTTCGCTCGCACACTCAGCAATCCGCCGTTACAATACGCGCGTCCTTTACGGGACGCTGTCTTTTACATCGCCGAGCCGTGCGAGCGCATCGCAGGTTCGGCCTCACACCACGCTTTTGGGAGGATCCCTATGACGAAGCGCGCATGGATGACGAGTGGTCTGCTGATTGGTACTGCCCTTCTTGTGACGGGCTGCGTTCCAGAGCAGAAATACAACGATCTACTCACCTCTTACAAGGGTCAAGAGCAACAACTGCTCACGACTCAAAACGAGCTATCAACTGCTCGTGCCAACGAGGACCGTCTGCGAACGCAGATTGCAGCCACGATGGCAGACCTTGAAGAACTGCAGAAGCGGATCGCGAACGGCGATCCGGACATGGAAGCATGGGCCAAAAAGTATGACGAGCTCAAGAAGCAGCTCGCGATGCTTGAGGTCAACCAGTTGCCTGATGACCTCACCAAGGAACTCACTCAGCTACAGAGCGAGTACCCCGATGTCTTTGACTTCGATGCTCGCACTGGCATGCTCCGCTTCAAGAACGACTTCACCTTCGACTCGGGCAGCGATCATAAGTTTGAAGTCAAGGTAGTTGGTCACACTGACAACACTCCAGTGGTTCGCACCAAGGCCAAGTTCGGCACGAACTTGATGCTCTCGGTTTACCGTTCGGCAAGTCTGCGCAATGCTCTGGTAACGGACGGCGTCAACGCTGGTCGATTCCAGATCGCTGGGTACGGCGAATACCGACCGGTCGTGATCAATTCGGCGAAGGGCTCCTCGGAGAACCGTCGCGTCGAGTTGTATCTCACGCCGCTCTCATTCGACATGGCTACAGTTTCTTCAAGCGAAGACCGTACGCCAGCTGAGGCTCCCGTTGCCACAAAGGCAACGACGCCGAAGGCCGCACCAAAGAAGGCTGTGCCAGTCGCTGACGACGGCCCTACCAAGTGATCGCTCGATGCGATCAGCCCTGAAGGTCGCAACGCGCAATTCAAACGCGGCGGCGGGATTCATCCTGCCGCCGTGCTTTTTTTTGATTATTGATTGTTTGCAACAGTTGTTGCAAACGACGGCTGAGTCTCCGTCAATTCGTTCATGAACCCGGCGTCGGCTTGCCGCAATCAAAGCTTGTTGGCACCATGCACAGGAACCGCAGCGGACCAGCACCAACATTGCGGAACTGATGCATCTGGTTTGGAGCAATGAACAGGACATCGCCAGCACGGATGCGATGAACTGCCGTTCCGTAGGTGACATCCGCCTCACCGTCGATGATGATCACCTCATGCTCGTAGTCATGCGAATGATGAGGTGTATGCCCGCCGGGCTCCACCACATAATGTCGCATGGCGAAATTGGGTGCGCCGTGTTGGCGACCCACCAAGATCTCCATGCGCGTGTCCTTCACGCCATCCATTGCAACTGGCACCGTGTTCGCGGGATTCGGTCGAACAAGGTGCAGCGTGTCCGTCGTCACTTGCTTACCTCAGTTGCACCCTTGGCAGGGGCCAATTCACGCACGCGAACATTGCGGAACATGATGTACGAACCCTCGCTCTGCAGCGCGATGCGACCAGGCAGAATCGCAACATCCGTTGCAACGTTCTGCAATTCGCCGTTGACATACAGCTCAAGACGCCCGCCATTCATCACGATGCGGTAGCGGTTCCAAATACCGAGTGGGGCCTCCGCGCACTCACCCATGCGAATGGTGTGCCTGCCCTCTGTGCGCGCCGGATCAACCTTCGCTGGGAATTCGCCAATGTTCCAGATGTCGCCAGCATGGCGCGATTCCAACTGCGCCTCAAGACTGCGCGGCCACACTTCATCCTTCTTCTGCACGCGCAGCAGCACGCCGCTGTTGCCTGCGCCCTTCGACGGATCGAAGCACCACTCAACTTCAAGTTCGAAGTTGGTGTATTCCCCAACCGTTGCCAGATAGCCGGTTGGATTTCCCGTGCAGAACAGCACGCTGTCCTTTACCGTCCAAGTTGCTGCAGGGTCCGCCTTGGAATCACCAAGAAATGGCTTCCAACCATCAAGGTTGTCGCGGTTCAACAGCACCTTCCAGTCATATGGATAGCCACCGGAACCATCGCCGTAACAATTTGGATATGACGTAGCGCATGCAGGCACGAAGACTGCCGTCGCACCGAGCAAGAGAGCGGCACCAATACCAGGAATCATCAGGCGTGTCATTCCGGCAACAATTGTGGATGGGCGAATAGTCGCAAAGGCGTTCAAGTTCATAGCGGAAAAGTCTACCGCCACCCTGTGAACTCAGGCACCGTGCGCGCGAAAGAACCCTGGCGCCACCGTCCCGGACGGCGACCACACAAGTTCAAGACGCTCAGTTCCAACCAAAAATCCTTCTAACCAGCGGCCAACAGCCTGTAATCGCCAGTCACCTTCCGCGAAGAGTGGCGCATCTCCCTCGGCACAGCCGAGAGCCTCGCCCCGCCGGCGCGCCTCCACAACGGAGAAATACCAACGCGAGAATGTCGCTCGCGTTGCCACCAAGTTCGAAGCCAGGCCCGTCGAAGCGCACCGAACCTGCAGCGCGTTCCAAAGCTGATCACTTTCCGCGCGGACGCGCATGTCGTCAGCAAGTGGATTCCCCGGTTCATTGTCCGGGGTGGTGGATTTACCATTCGCGATGGCTGCCAGAATGTCGTCAGCATGCGCCGACGAGATCCGGCGCGGAATGCCCGACACGTTGCCGATTGCCGAACGATCCGTCGGCTTGCGCTTTGCAAGTTCGATGACCGTCATATCAGGAAGTACCACGCGCGCAGGCATGTCATGCGTTCGGGCTAACTCATAGCGGAGCGTCACCAATGCACGCGCGATCGCCATCTGTCCAGCACGCAGCGGCTCGGTCCGATGCAAACGACGCATCTGGCCTTCCGGATCGAACGCCGTACTGCGCAATTGCTCACGACTTTCAGACGCCGCCCAGTCTGATCGACCGAGCGTGGCGAGGCGCTCCGAAAGCATGTGCCAAATCAAGTGCATGTAGCGCACATCGTCCGCCGCGTACCCAAGTTGCGCGGGCGTGAGTGGACGGGCGTCCCAATTCGTGAAGGTATGCGCCTTGCCAAGTCGATATCCAGTGAGCGTCTCGAGCACGGTACCGAGGCTTGATGGCCAGGGCATCCACGCGAGCGCCGCAGCAACCTGCGTGTCGAACACATCGCTTGGCTCAATCCCAGCGCCGCGGCGGAGAATGTCGATGTCCGTATCGCCGCTATGCACCAAAATCGTCCGACCGGGCTCCGCAATGGCGCGGAAGAAGTCTCCAAGGTCATGCCCTGCCGCCTCAAATGGAAGCGGGTCCACCAACGCGAGCGCGGTCGGTGTTGCCACCTGCACCAAGCACAACTTTGGATAGAAACTTTCTTCGCCGATGAACTCGGTGTCGTAGGCCACCACTGGGTGCGACCGAATATCCGCGACCAGCACAGCCAACGCTTCCGGCGTCGTGATGACTTCCGCAACCGCCTTCGAAACCAAAGGATGATCAAACGGCTCGCGAGACGAAGCCCCGCCGTGATTGTGATCGGCTGCTTCGTGTTCCTGAGAGCGCTTCTTGCGGCGGTAATGCACGTCGTGGGACCAAAGCCGACTCACCATGGTCGGTACTAGTGAAAGCGGGAGACGGGACTCGAACCCGCAACCTGCTGCTTGGAAGGCAGCTGCTCTGCCATTGAGCTACTCCCGCAGAGAGAGCGGGATTGTAGCAGGTAACGAGGTGAAATTGCTGCCAATTAGGCGATCAATCCTGCGTGAACCCGAGCATCCGGCGTCACTCCGGTCAGATGACGCTCCAACCCGGCGTGCAGATAAGAGAGGCGGCGATGATCGAGACCCATGAGATGCAGGATGGTTGCCTGCAGGTCCTTGACCGGAACCGGGTCGCGCACCACGCGGCAGCCCAACTCGTCCGTTTCACCATAGGTCGTTCCCGCTTTGCACCCGCCGCCAGCAAGCAGCACCGTGAAGCAATGCGGGTGATGGTCGCGACCGAAGAAATCCTTCTTTCCATCACGGAATTCTGCCATCGGCGTTCGACCAAATTCGCCGCCCCACACAATGAGCGTTTCATCAAGCAGTCCGCGCTGTCGAAGGTCATTGATGAGCGCAGCCACCGGACGATCAGACTCCTTGCACTTCTTGGGAAGCTGCGTAAGTATGTCATCAGTGGCACTGGTGCCGTGCGCATCCCAACCCCAATCAAAGAGCTGCACGAATCGAACGCCGCGTTCCGAAAGCCGACGTGCCAGCAAGCAGTTGTTGGCAAAGCTCGCTTTACCCGGAGTCGCGCCGTACGCCGCAAGCGTTGCCGGATCCTCATGCGCAATGTCCATGGCATCCGGAACACTTGCCTGCATCCGAAACGCCAACTCATACTGCGCGATACGTGCCTCCGTCTCCGGATCAGAAGCGCTCGCCGCTGCCATGGAATTCAAGTCTTGCAACGCATCAAGCATGCGACGCCGCGCAGCGCGATCGACGCCTTCAGGATTCTGCACATACAACACCGGGTCGCCGGAAGCTCGGCATTGAACGCCCTGAAACGCACCCGGAAGAAATCCGCTTCCCCACACACTCTTGCCAGCGTCGGGCGTCTTGTCCCCCGAAACAAGCACCACGAATCCAGGCAATTCAGAGGTCTCACTCCCCAACCCGTACGTTAACCATGAACCCATGGATGCCCCACCGAACCGCGCGTCACCAGTGTGCAACAGCAGCTGCGCTGGCGCATGGTTGAACTGGTCAGTAGTGCAGCTCTTCACAATGCACAGGTCATCAGCAACTGACGCAAGGTGCGGAATCAATTCGCTCAACTCCTGCCCACTGCGCCCGTGCCGAGCAAATTTGTAGGGCGTTCCGAGCAGTGTTGGATGGCCCTTGATAAAGGCGAAGTGTTCCCCCTTCAGATATTCATCGGGGCACGGCTGACCATTGTGGCGAACCAGCGCCGGCTTCCAATCAAAGAGTTCGTGCTGGCTTGGGGCGCCCGCAAGGTGGATGAAGATCACACGCTTTGCACGCGCCGCAAAGTGTGGCGCACGCGCCATAAGTGGGTCAATCGCCGAGCCAGAAGCATGCAGCTGCGAAGTATCCGCGTTCGAATTCTTGTCAGCACCCAGCATGGAAGCAAGAGCAATCCCACCAATTCCCCAAGCCGAATTTGCCAAGAACTGCCGTCGCGTCATCGCCTGCAACTCAGCCATGTACTCGGCGGGAGTTGCAACCATGCGGGGACGGTGATGGTGGTGAGACATGGTTTCAGATCAGGTTCGTGAAAGAAATTCATCAAGATTCATGACCGTTGCTGCTGCAGCAGACCAGGCCGCTAGTTCGTTCGATGTGGATGTCGCGCTATCGGTAGCGGCCCCCTCACCGGCGACGAGTTGTGCGAGCCGCGCACACTCTTCATTGCGCGGGGCGCGTATGAGCGCTGCAGACAACATCCAGCGCGCTCGTTCCGTATCACTCGCCCCAGGCGTTGCATCGATCGCCCGTTGCGCAAACGCCTTGGAAGCCTCCACGAATGTTGGGTCATTCATCGCTGCAAGCGCAGCAAGCGGCGTGTTGGTTCGGACCCTGCGAACTGTGCATGTTTCCCTTGAAACTGCGTCGAAAGTCATGAGCGAAGGATGCGGGCTTGACCGACGCCAGAAGGTGTAGATAGCGCGTCGGTATCGGTCGCCGCCTTCGCTGGTCGTCCAACCATCACCGCTATACACCACCATCCATGTGCCATCGGGTTGGTATGGAAACACCGGCGGACCATGCATCGTCCGATCAAGGATTCCTGCCACGGCCAAGGATTGATCGCGGATCGTTTCTGCTTCTAGTCGAAAGTGTGGCGCGCGGGACATCAGCCGGTTGTCAGGATCAAGACGCAGCGCTGCCTCCGACGGATGAGCAGACATGCGGTACGTGCGCGAATTCATGATTTCACGAATGAGCGCCTTGCGAGACCAGCCGAGTTCCTGAAGCCGACTTGCCAGGACATCAAGCAACACTGAGTCGGATGGACGCGCGCCCGCCTCGCCAAAGTCCTCAAGTGTCTCAACCAAACCACGTCCAAAGATGGTCTCCCAGATTCGATTTGCTTCCACGCGCGCCGTGCGTGGATTCATCGGGTCCATGATCCACTTTGCCAAGCCAAGCCGATCGTGATGCTGCGCTCCAACCATCGGGAAACATGCGGGCGTACTCGGCGTCACGGCCTCGCCAAGTGCGCGCCAATTGCCACGGGTAAACACATACGTTGCACGCTGTTCACTCAGTGGCAACTCCTGCATCACTGGCACAGTGGTCTTGCCGCGCTCCCATGCAACTTGCAACGACGGGCTGTCATCATCACGATCCGCGTCCGCTGTCTGGTTGAAATAAGCAAGCGCCGTGTAGTAATCCCGGTGATCAATAGTGTCGTAGGGATGCGCATGGCACTGCACGCACTGCATTGATGTACCCATCCATGCAAGCCATGTGGTGACACTGCGATCCATGACTGCTGCTACTCGGAACTCCTCGTTGTCTGTTCCACCCTCATCATTCGTAAGCGTGAGACGATGAAAGGTGGTGGCGATCCGGTCGTTCTCAGTAGCGCCGGGAAGTAGATCTCCAGCAAGAACTCGCTGGGTGAATTGGTCATACGGCATGTCAGTATTCCATGCATCGATGAGCCAATCGCGGAACCGCCAGACATCACGCCGCGCATCCTTCTCATAGCCCTTCGTGTCTGCGTAGCGTGCAATGTCAAGCCACACGCGCGCCCATCGCTCCCCGAACGCAGGTGACGCCAAAAGCCCATCCACAGTGCGCTCCCACGACGCGGCGCACGGATCCGAAACATACGCCGATGCCAGCGCGGGGTCGGGAGGCAGACCAGTGATATCGAGCGCAGCCCGACGAATGATTGCCTCGGGCGTTGCTTCTGGCGGCAACGGTATGCCCGCACTCGCAAGTCGAGTCGACACCGCGCGATCAATTCCGTTTGTGTTCCATGATGAATCCGGACCGGCTGCTGGCAGCTCCTTCGCAATGGGTCGCAGCGACCAAAGCACTGGATACACGGCGCCCGCGTCGATCCAAGCGCGAAGCGTGGAAATCTCATCCGCGGATAGTGCATTCCCCTCCGCTGGCATTCGTAGTTCCGGATCGGCATGCGTCACGCGCATAAGGAGCGCGCTTGCTGCAGCATCGCCAGGAATGATTGCCGGCGGCCCCTTGGTACGCGCTCGGAGCGCGCGATCCCGCCACGCGAGATTCAGTCCACCCTGCTCGCGGACGCCACCATGACAACGAAGGCAGCGTGACACCAAGATGTCATGCGCACGCTCGGCAATGGATATGTCCGCGGCCACGTCGACGAGCGACGGCGGCGCAGCAATGGCAATACCCAGAAGGAGGAATCCTGCACAGACGACCGGCATGTCACGAGTTACCGCTCGGCAAGCCCGCAGATGCGGCAAGCTGCATAAATCGGCATGAATAATGCCAATTCAAGACGTCCTCCCGCCCTGCAATTCACTTGAACGTTTCAGTGGCACGCACATCGGAGTTGGCGGCGGTCTTTACAACCACCTCAACATCCACCGTCCGCGCAACCTCACGCTTGCCGTCCGTCTCCCACGGTCGCATGAGAACGAAACGCATCTTGGCGTCGCCTTGCGCCACCGCGGTCATCCCGAAGGTTGACATGGTGGCACCACCGGGTCGGGCCTTCGTGCCTGCGACCGGCTCTGTCTTGCCGGCAGGGTCGCCGGTGGTCATCTGCATGTTGGCAGGAACCGGACCCGCAAGCGACCATGAGAAGCCCGTCCCCGCGTAAGCGCCGAGCCGCACCTCAAGGCGCTCGCCGACCATCATTTCACCCTCGCGCGTCGAGCGATCCGCTTCCGCTGATTCGGCTCCGCTCGCAGCGGGAACCTCGATCACCATGATTCCACCTGCAGAATGCGGCGTGGCAAAGGCCGCACAGCCGCTCGGCAACATCGTGGTCACCATCGCCGTCGCCAGCCCGCCTGCAGCCGCGCATTGATGGATCGATGCCTTTAGCACGACTCCACCGCACTCTGAATGGCTGCAAAGTCGACCTGCTGCCCGGCCTCTTCGTTCACCTTTGCGTAGACCACTATGCCCGCGGCATTGATGACGAACGCCGCGCGCTTGCCAACGCCCTTGAGACCCATGAGATTCTCAAAGAGCGCGCCGTACGTGCGGCTCACTTCCTTGTTGAAGTCCGAGAGAATGTCGAACGGTATGGAGAGCTCCTGCTTGAACTTGTCGGTGACGAACGGACTATCAACGGAGATGCCGAACATCGCGCAGTCGAGCTTTGACCACTTGGCCCAATCATCGCGAAAGGTGCAGAATTCCGTGATGCACACCGGGCTGAATGCCAGTGGCAAGAAGAGCAAGACAACCTTCTGCTTGCCGAGCACATTCCCGACATCAATCTCGTGTCCAGGGCGTGCGGGAAGCTTGAAGGCCGGGGCGTGGGATCCGATGATCACAGACATGCGATGGTTCTCGATATGCAAGGCGGTCAATGAGGCTGACGTCGCCGCCACGGTGGCGGTCGACCCCTCCTCAGAGTCCTAGAAGTCTAACCCGGAGCAGTTCTTCTGAGGAGCATCCAAAGGGTTTCCCGCATCGCTCACATCCCCAAACTCCCGGAAAGTCTGAACAATTCGCTCACACCGTCACTATGAGTGCAATAAGTTAGTTATTTCCTTGTGCGAAAACCTTGATTGGTCGTATGAAACAAGACAAGTTTCCATGACAATGGACGCGATGACTGGACAGCAGCACCCATTCCCCGCTGGATGCCGAGCATGAACCCCAAGGACCCTGAGATCACAGACCGATGAGGAGCACGAAAGCAATGAAATGCGCGCGACAAGCAGCCAAGGCTGCGGCTGCTGCGTGGATTGCTTTCACAACTCAAACCGCGTCCGCGCAGACCTGCGCTTCGCCGCTGCCGGCCTCACTCGGGGACACCGCCATCTCCACCACCGCCGGCAACCATGTGAACCTGACTGGTATCTGTGACGTCTCGGCCATCGGAACCGACATCATCTACAACGCCACGTGGGTTCGATTTGTGGCACCCGCAAGTGGCACCTACATCGCACGCACCTGTGGGTCCGTGGCATTCGATTCGAAGATCGCAGTGTTCACTAACTGCGCCAACCTGGCGTCGGTGATTGCCTGCAACGATGACACTGCTGGCTGCACCATTACAACTGGCCAAGCCTGGGCATCGAAGGTCTCGTTCCCCGCACTCGCTGGCACTGCGTACTACATCGCCATCGGCGGATTCGGCTCGACCACCACCGGCGTCGGGAGCGTCAACATTTCGTCCGACGGTTCAACTGACACCGGCGGCGGAACCTGCGCAACCGCCATCACCGCCGTCGCCGGACTCAACGCCTTCAACACACTTGCCTCAAGCGAGAATGTCAATCTTGCTGGCCTCTGTGATCCAGGATCTGCAGGCGACGACATTCTGCACCGGGTCCGTTGGTTCACCTACTTGGCAACAACGTCAGGGAACTTGGAACTCTCCACGTGCGGCTTGGCTGCGTTCGACACACGAATCGCCGTGTTTTCTTCGTGCAGCACCGTAAACGTCATTGCCTGTAACGATGATTCAAACGGCTGCCCGAACTTCACCAGCAAACTGCAATTTGCGGCAACCGCCGGCATTACCTACAAGATTGCTGTCGGCGGATTTGACGTTACAAGCGCCGGAACTGGGCAATTACTGATCACGCCGAATGCACCGCCGCCGCCCGCCTGCGGAACCAGCACAAACAGCTGCTGCGTCGCAGGCACAACGCCGTTCTGCTCCGACTCTGCATGCTGCAGTCTTGTGTGCAATGAAGATCCGTACTGCTGCTCAACCGACGGTAGCTGGGATGCCACGTGTGCTCTGCGCGCCAGCCTTCTGTGTGGCGCGTGCGGCGCGGGCACGTGCACGCTCCCTGCTTCCAACGTCACCGAAATTGAGCCATGCGGCAGCGACCTGAACGGTGGCTGCAACAGCAACGGCGCACCCGTACAAACGATCTCCGTCGGCGCACGCGTCCGCGGCACCTACTGGGCAGATGGAGATGCACGCGATACCGATTGGTACCAATTCACGGTAGCCACCGGATCCACCATCTCACTCCAGCTCTATTCGAAAGGTCCAGGACGAGTATTCCTCTTGGACAGCATCTGTTCCCCGACGGTACTTGCATCAAGCAACCCTGACGCCGCTACCTGCCCTGGCACAGCGACGGCGTGCGTTGCAGCGGGAACATATCGCCTGCTGGTTGCAACGACGGTCTTCTCCGGATTCCCATGCAGCGACTCCGTAAACCGCGATTATGTGCTGGTATTGAATGCAACCCCGTGCGATGCCACTCCGCCAAGTAATGACGAATGCGTCACCGCGCAGGCAGTACCGGCGAACGGCGCCGTTCTCACCTTTGACACGCGCCTCGCAACAAACTCCCCACAACCAATGGACCCACTGTGCGACGAAGGCACTGGCACCGGAATCACTCGCGATGTCTGGTACTCATGGACTCCAAGCGTCGGCGTCGCGCGCGTCTCCACCTGTGGCACGGCAAGCTTCGACACGCGCCTTGCCGCCTATGACAGTTGCGATGGACTCACCCTCGCCTGCAATGACGACTATGCCGGATGCAATGGTTTCACCAGCCGTATCGACGTGCTCTCCGATGGCCACACCCCGATGCGCATTCGCCTTGGCGGCTACGACTCCACCGGAACCGGAACTGTCACTTTCTCAGTCATTCCTCAGCCCGTGAATGACAACTGTGCCGGCGCGATCACCATCACAAACGGCGGCACCACATTCAATACCGATGCCGCCACCGACAGCGATCCGCCGCTCGACCCACTCTGCGACGAAGGCTACGGTCTGCCGTTCGTCAAAGATGTTTGGTACCGCTATGTGGCAACCTGCAGTGGCCAAGCTGTTGTCAGTACATGCACCTCGGCGACCTTTGATACACGCCTCGCGGCATACACCTCATGTGGTGGCACACTGATTGCCTGCAACGATGACAGCACTGGCTGCACCGGATTGACAAGCCGCATGACGATGACTGTGACAAGCGGAACCGCGTACCTCATTCGCGTTGGCGGCCACAGCACTGCTGGTTCCGGAACACTCAACGTTTCCTGCGGTGCTGGCGGCGGCGGCGGCACGCCAAACGACACCTGCGCAACTGCAACCATCGCGCACCCCGGCGCTAACGCATTCGACAATACGCTCGCAGTGAGCAACCCGCCGACGGCTCCATCAGGCGGCTGCCTTGGTGACGGATTCTTTAACGACGTCTGGTTCTCGTACACCCCGGCTTTCAACGGATCCGTCAGCATCTCCACATGCGCTGGGGCGAGCTTTGACACTCGTTTGGAACTCTGGAGCGGGTGCCCCGGCCTCAGCGGTTCAACAGTCATTGCGTGCAACGATGACTACTGCGGCAATCTCAGCGCGATCACTGCCAGCCTCACGTGCGGCGGAACCTATTGGATCCGTATCGGATCATGGGGATCGGCGGGCTTTGGAAGTGGAACGCTCACTCTTGTTGAGGCGGCCGTGCCGTGTACCTCCCCGTGCCCCGCGGATCTAAATCATGACGGCGTTGTGGGCGGAGCCGATCTCGGCATATTGCTCGGCAACTGGGCTGGAAGCGGTGTTGGCGACCTCGACAACAGCGGGATAATTAATGGAGCCGACTTGGGACTCTTGCTCGGTTTGTGGGGCACTTGCGCTGGCTGATTTCTGCCGAATCCCTGTCGGTTACTGGCTTTGATGCAGCCCGAAGCCGAAATTCTGCGAACCTTGGATAGCATCTCTTCTCCTCGATCTCTTCATGAAGTTTGCGAACACCATATTCCTCACACTCGTCGCCCTCGCGAGCGCGGCTGCGCTTGTGCTCACGCCGTACGCAATTGCGCAGACCTGCGGCAACGGCACGGATAGTTGCCTGATAGTCCACACCCTGCCAGCGTGCTCGGACAGCAACTGCTGCAGCACAGTGTGCGCCATCAGACCAGAGTGCTGCATCGTGACGTGGGATGCTGGGTGCGCGGCTACCGCCGATTCAAATTGCGTTGGCTTGTGCGGCGCATCTGCGAGCGGTATCTGCACCACACCGCACAACAACGGCGCGTGTTCCGATGGCACGTGCTGCAACACGGTCTGCAACGCCGATCCGAGTTGCTGCAGCAACAGTTGGGACAGTACCTGCGTCTTCGAGGCTGACTTCTACTGCGTAACCGGACCGCCGGTTCAGTGCGGCTTGCCTGGCCAAGGCAACTGCACATCGGTGCATTCCACCCCGGGTTGCCAAGACGCCACCTGCTGCAATGTGGTGTGCGGTGTGGACCCGTCATGTTGCACAGGCGCGTGGGATCAATTCTGCGTGCAATGGGCCGGCCAATACTGCAGCGGATGCACCCTCGCGTGCCCTGAAGGTGCCGTCACTGAACCAGAAACCTGCGGCACACGCAACAACGATCCTTGCGAGAGCGCAGGGCAAACTGCAACGCCAATGACCACTACTGGCGGCGCGTGCGGGCAACTCAACGGCTATTTAGTGAATGGCGTCTGGAGCGGCGACCGTGACATCTATGCAGTCACCATTCCCGATGCCGATGGCGACGGCACAGCTCGCGCCACGATTCACCTTGCGTCAACCATTCCAACGTTTGCGGTCCTTGTTCCCGCTTCGTGCCCAGTGAATATCCCGGCAGCGCTGATCTCGGTGAACGCACCCAATTGCGTGGACGCCACCGCGTCTGGATGCGTTGCTCCTGGAAACTACTGGGTACTCGTTGCACCAGGAACATTTCCAACCATCGGAGCAAGTGCATCGATCCTCTGCGACTCCATGCCGCGTTACAACGTGCGTGTGGAAGTTTCGCAATTAGGATGCTCACCAGTGTGCTCAAGTAACGCTGGACCGTGCTACGAAGTGCATGCGACCCCTGGATGCGCGAACCCCACGTGCTGCTCAGCAACGTGCGCGATCGATCCATTCTGCTGCAGTAGCGCATGGGACTACAGCTGCGCACGCCAAGCGGCAATTACCTGTGGCGCTCCGATTCCAGTGAACGACACCTGCGCCGGTGCCCTACCTCTCAGCGTTGGCCAAACCATTGAGTTCACAACCATTCGCGCGGCTGCGGACGCGCCCGGCATTCCGGCAACCTGTGAATCTGGAACAGGCATCACCATCGGCCCCGACGTGTGGTACTCGTACAACGGCGAGCGCTCCGGCAACGTGGTGGTGAGCACCTGTGGCTCAGCAACAGATCTTCGAATAGTGGTCTATGCCGGAACCTGCGCAGCCTCAACTGTTGCTGGCTGCGGCTCAAGCAGCGTGATCTGCAATCCAAATACTGGCGCACGCGTCCAGTTCAGCGCGACGTGTGGCAATACCTACTTGATCCGCGTTGGCGGGGAAACCGCACAAATCGCTGGCCCTGGACGAATTTCGCTGACTGCACCTGGTCCGGTCTGCCCGGCATTCTGCCCGCCGGACCTGAACCGCGACCATGTTGTCAATGGTGCTGACATCGGCCTACTGTTGGGCAACTGGGGCTTCTATGGACTCGGCGACCTCAACCTCGATGGTCAGGTCACTGGCGCGGATCTTGGAATTCTGCTTGGCGCGTGGGGCGCCTGTCCCTGAAGTCACTGCGTTGCGCAGGCAATCAGCCTTCTGCCTTCAATAGTTCTGAAAGCGCTCGTCGCATGACCTTCCCAGTGGGATTGCGCGGAAGCGCCTCAACCACGCGGAAGTCACGCGGAACCTTGTAGGGTGGGAGCTTCTCGCGCACAAAGGCGCGCACAGCGTGTTCGTCCCACTCCGCGCCTTCCTTCAATTCAACGAAGCAAATGGGCACCTCGCCGCGCGAAGGATCCTGCATGCCAACAACGGCGGCATCCTTCACAAGCGGATGGTGAGCAACCACTTCCTCAATCTCCCGAGGGAACACATTCTCGCCAGCGATGATCAACATCTCCTTGATACGACCGGTGATGAATAGAAATCCGTCATCATCAATCCGCCCCATGTCGCCGGTCTTGAAGAATCCGTGCTCATCAAAGACGCTGGCCGTCAAGTCTGGAAGGTTGAAATAGCCCTTCATGACGTTCGCGCCCTTGATTCGAATTTCACCGTCTTCATTGCGACCGAGTACTCGCCCATCGGGCGCCACGATCCGCTCTTCAACGCGAGGCAGCGCGCGACCCACGGAATGCGGGCGGTACTCCTCCGGCAGGCACCAATTGGTGCACGGCGATGTTTCCGTCAGCCCGTAGCCCTCATTGATTCGCTTGCCGAAACGCTCGAAGAACGTAGCCGCCACCTTGTCCGGCAGCGGTTCCCCACCAGACACCACGTAGCGAACACTGCTGAAATCCGCAGGATCCACGTTGCGCGTGTGCAGCATCGCATTGAACATGGAAGGGATGGCAACAAACACCGTCGGTCGATGCGCCCGCGCAAGTTCAAACAACTTGCCTGGCACAAAGCGCGCCGTATAAACAGCCAAGCATCCACTCGCGAGCGGCAGAAGCGTGAGCACAGTCAGTCCAAAGCTGTGAAATTGCGGCAGAACACCAAGCATGATGTCCTGCTGGTCAAACTCCGCCCACTCGAAGACCTGTTTCACATTCTCCGAAAGGTTACGGTCCGAAAGCATCACGCCCTTCGGTCGCCCGCTGGTGCCGCTCGTGTAGAGAATCACCATCGTGTCATCGGATGCAGCGGATCGCCCAAGCTGAACGGGCGGGATGCCGTTGAAGCGCATCTTGTCGAGGCGGATGATTTCGAGACCGGGAATCGGACCGCCGATGTGGTCAAGCATTGGCCCCACGGTAATGACCGCGTCGAGACCGGCGTCCTTGGCGATGTACTCAAGGTCGCTGCGGGAAAGCAAATAGTTAAGTGGCACAGCCGTGCGCCCGGCGGCCCATACCCCCAAGAGCGCGGGGGCAAACATTCCGGAGGTCGGCAGCAAGATGCCAATATTGCGCGCCGAACTGTGCTTCTTCACCTCGCGTGCAAGGTGCCACGATGCCACCAAGGTGGTCGCCCCCGTCCACGTGCGAAAGTCGTCGACGGCAACCGGGCGAAAGGCGCGGCGGATCAGGCTCCATTGGATCTGTCGAAGGAGTGGCATATTTGGTGGTGTAGCGGGAATCCGCGCGCCGATACCATACATTCGTGCGAAGGATCGCCACCAAACTCCCGCCTCGGATGGCCATGATGGCCACTGCACTCTTGGCAGCGCTCCTTATTCCATCCGGCTGCCAACAAGAAACAACCGCAACGCTTGACGACGCACTGCGCGCCTACGACAGCAAGCGGTACGCCGACTGCCTGAAGATTTCCAAGGACGTCCAATCAAAGTCCACGGATCAGGCGGTACGCCAGCAGGCTGCGTACATGGTTGGACGATCAGCCAATGTACTGAATAAGGATGAGGAGGCCCGTGCCGCCTTCGCCGTTGCCGCACGGAGCGCAGATCCGGTGGTCGCCGGGCGCGCCTTAGCAATGCAAGGCGCGATGGCCGTTGAAGGTGCACGCTGGACCGATGCCGCAAGCTCCTACTCCGCTGCGGCGAGCAAACTCACGGGACCAGAGCAAGAGCACGCTCGGAAAGAGGCTAAGGATGCCGCAGCCAAGGCCGTCGAGGCGCGGACTGTGCTGAACCCAAGGCCAGTCGTCGTTGCCCCTCCTCCGCCGTCCAAAGTACCGACATCCGATGAGGACGACACCGCAATCCCGCCAGCACCCGCAAGCGCCGGAATTGTTCTTCCCCCCGCTTCTGACGACTCGCCATGGACGATCGCCGCGGGCGTCTTTAGCACAGAAACTGCTGCCCGTCAGCGCGCCACCAATCTTTCCAAGGACGCCAAGCGTGCCGGACTACCGACGCCGCGCGTCCTCGCCATGTCATCACCAGATAAGCGCGTATGGATTGTTGAGATTGGCACCTTTAAAGATCGTGCCGCTGCTGATGCGGCGCGCAAGAAGATCTCTACGCAAGATGCCGCCGTCGCCCACTCGCGCGTTCCCGTACCGCGGAAGTAATGCGTCGAGTCGTTACGGGGCTACACCAGCCGCAGCCTTCGCAAGTTCCTGATCCTCGCGCTGCTTCATGGGCACATACTGTTCGTTGAACCAACGAAACCATGCACGCATATCCCAGCCAAGTGCGGCGGTGTCCGTGCCGGAGTCAAAGCTTGACATTGCAACAAGCGAATCATGCACGTTGCCGTGATAGATGGTCACTTCGCAGTCTTGAACGCGCATCACTACGCCTTCGATCAGTTGACCGATGACAGGCTGAAATGCGCCCGCGTTGTCACCGACCACAGGAATCACATTGGCCACGTAACTGATGGTCCGCCCGGTGGCGATCCACGCTTTGTCGCCCTTCTTTGTTGACGGCGCTGATTGTGCGAACTGCGCAAATATCAAGGTAGGAAGCGCCTCAACCGCATGAATTGCGCCGGAAAGAATGCCCGCGCGATCGACCCAGTCATGGTTGTCCGAACGCAGCCCGTCATCAAGCGCCGCGAGCACCTCGCTCACGGGCGGCGTATTGATGCGCCGCGTTGCCTCCGCGCGCACGGCCGCGTCATCATCTTGAATAGCCACCGACGCGAGCGCAAACTGACCCTCGGCACCGCCCTTGGCAAACGCATCAAGCATGGCAAGAACGGCATCATGCTTCTGCCCCCGCAACGCCGCGTACATCGATTCAAACGCGGCGGGATCAGTTGACTCGCGCACCGTGGCTGCGCCGTCTGCGCGCGCCTTGGTGGTTGCATTCAGTGAGAAGTTGCGCGACCGCAACGCCTGAAATGTTGCGTCAAACTGCGCCCACGCAGCGGCGGTTCCCGGCCGAACGTGCTTCGGCGCCATGCGAGGAATGCCACCCTTCGTAGGAAGCGGCGTGAGCAACATGGCTGGCACACGAGCCCTGCGGAACTGCTCAGGAATTGCTCCGTCCGCACTTCCGCCGGGCGGGGTCAGCGCCCAACTGACGGGGCCGGTGAGCGGGCATCCGACAGAAATCAGCAGGACCACAAGAGCTGCGCGATGGCTTCGCATCCCCTTACGATACGGCATGCTTACTCTTGGACAGTCGGATTCCGCCCCACAGGCAACCATCTTTCAACGCCTCGGAGGCGCGGACGCATTCTGGCGGATCGCCCGCGCTTTTTACGGGCGGATTGACAAGCACACTGACCTGCGACCGATGTTTCCTGCGGACCTTGAAGAGCCGATCCGCAACCAGGCAGAATTCCTCATGCAGTATTTCGGGGGGCCGCAGGACTACAGCAATCGCAAGGGGCACCCTCGGTTACGAATGCGACACGCGCAGTTCAAGATCGGCGTTGCCGAACGCAACTGGTGGATGGACACCATGCGCCTCGCACTCGAAGATGCGGCCATCCCGGAGCCAGAGCGCGCGGAGATGATCAAGTACTTCGAACACGTGGCAACATTCCTCATCAACACTGATTGAGCGCGTCTAAATCAGGGACAGTGGTGAACGCCACCTATCTACGCGTGAGCCGCGTATTCGATGACGGCTTGTGCGAGGCGGTCGTATTCCTCGGCGCGGTTGTAGATCTGCGCCGATGCGCGCGCGTGCCAGCGACCGCCGAAGTCGATGATGGGAATCTCAATCAGATGATCGCGGTACAGCGCCTCTTGGAATTCCGCCGGCGATGCAAACTGCGAAGGGATCTCCGCAGGCAGCGGCACCGCGCACATTGATCCAAGCATGCTTCCGTCAATCGGCGAGACGGGGTCAAGCTCCCACCGCTCGCACAACATCCGATGCACCCATGCAGCCATTTGTTGGTTGTGCGCCCGCACTGCCGGCCAACCGAATTGCGCCATGAAATCAATCGCCGCGCCCGCTGTCATCCACGCCGCTAAGTCACGAGTGCCCTGCCAGTCAAACTCTGCAGTGAAGCCCTCGTCAAGATAGTGACTGACTGTTGCTGGCTTGATGCGATCCCGACATGCTGGGTCAACCCACAAGACCGCGCTTCCCTTCGGCGCGCAGCACCATTTGTGCAAATTGCCCGTCCAGTAAGTGGCCCCGATGGCTTCTACATTCACATCGAGCATTCCGGGCACGTGCGCTGC
>JAPLMU010000053.1 GCA_026386795.1 Planctomycetota bacterium | reverse complement strand
AGCACGTGCACGGAATGCAGGAATCCCGGCACATTCGGCGCGATGCCCGCCAGCAGCGCAATGATTGCCACCCAGTTGGTTCCGGCATATCGACCCGTGGTGCGATAGAGATCCGGAACATCAAGTTCTTTGCGGCGCAGAATCCAATAGTCGGCAATCATGATGCCCGCGATCGGCCCCAGTAGCGCTGAGTATCCAACCAGCCAGTCAAAGATATACGTGTCAGCACTTGCCAGCAGCTTCCACGGCATAATAAGAATGCCAACCACACCAGTGATCACCCCGCCCATCTTGAATGAGATATGCCGGGGTGCCAAGTTGGCAATGTCATTGGCGGGGCTGATGACGTTTGCAGCGATGTTGGTACTGATGGTTGCCACCGCTACGCCAAGCAGGCTGAGCACCGCCACCACAATGCGGGTTCCCTCGCTTGCCAAGAGCGGCGCGTCAAGACCGGCGGGCGCCTTGGAACTGGTGATCTGTGCAAGCACCACTACCGGATCCCACAGCGTCTTCGGATCGCTGCCTTTCAGAATGGTTTCTGCAGCGCTGGTGATGATCACTGCCATCATGCTGAAGGCGATCATGGTGGTGGGAAGCCCCAACACTTGGCCGAGCATTTGCTCTCGCTGCCCGCGCCCAAAGCGCGTGAAATCAGGGATATTCAGGCTAAGCGTTGCCCAGAAACCGATCATCCCGGTGAGTGACGGCACAAATACTTTCCAGAAGTCAGTGTTCGTGGCAAATGATGATGGGCGGTCGAACATCGGCCCAAGGCCACCAGCGCGGCTCACCATCCAGATGAGAAGCCATACGCCCATCAGCAAGATGAGTGGCGCGGACCAATTCTCAAAGACGCGCACCGCATTCATGCCGACCAGGACAATCACGATATTGATCGACCAGAAGATCATAAAGGTGATTGCGGACGGGATTCCTAATCCCAGGATCATGGCGCCGCCGCCGACTTGATCGAACGCGGGCCAGGCCGCCACTAAAAAGGTGCGCACGGCCTCGCCGCCGATGTAGGTCTGAATGCCAAACCAACCGCATGCCACCACTGCGCGTAGGAGCGCGGGGACGTTTGCACCGACTGTTCCAAAGCTGCTCCGCGCAAGCACCGGGAACGGAATGCCGTACTTGGTTCCCGGATGTGCATTCAGGAGGATCGGAATCAGCACGATCAGATTGCCCAGTCCGATGGTCAACAGTGCTTGCCACCAGTTCATGCCCACGGCGATCAGCCCGCCAGCCAACAAATACGTGGGGATGCAGTGCGCCATGGCAATCCATAGCGCGGCAAAGTTGTACGTCGTCCAGGTGCGACGACCAATGGGTGTCGGAGCCAGGTCGCCGTTGAACAACGGGCTGTGCGCGATGTCCGGCGGGAGTTCGGCAAGTGCTTCGCGCGTCAGAAGTGGGTCGTGAATGGTCAGTACCTCCCACTGTCACTCGGCGATGGAGTGGGTTAGCCATGAAACCCCGGAAGGTGAGTCAGAGATTCCCCGGAGCCCGCGGGCAGAGGCAATTTGACTTTTTTTATTAATAAAATGAACATTGAAACCAGTATTTCGCCCCGGGCGCGCAATAACCTAGCCGTGATGAATCAGGGCAGGGATCGAAATCCTTTTCGGTTGATTGCGCGGCGCGCCGAGCAAATCTTAATCATCCATTCGATTGATAATCGCATCAGGGTCGCTAAAGTCCGCGAAAGAACAGACATGGCAACACTTTCAGGTGTCGCTATGACTCAATCGAACTACACCCCGGCTGCAAACACAGGTCGTTATTCAAAAGACACATATCCAACACGCACCCCCACCTAAAGTGACCTGATGGCTGAGCAATCATCACCCATCGACATTCGTACCCCGGGCCTCCGCGAGGCCTTGGCGAACGTCAACCACCTGTGCGCATTTGAGATTCTGCGGCGCTTTGGACGTCCGGCCACCAATGGATGCCCTCGAGGCCGTCGGGCTCACGTCGATGCTTCGCGCTGGGCGCGGAAGGCGGCTGCCGACATGGGTGGTGACCCGCCAAGCCATCGTTACCACCTATGAAATTGGCGATCCCGCCGACGAAGCGGCGCTCGCATCCATGGCGCCCCTCTTTTGTGAAGAGCGACGCCGGGAGATCCTCAGATTGATCAAACCTCGCGCGGACAGGACCCCGAGCGATTTCAATTGGAACAGTCTCCACGCAGGAAACTTCAACAAAGACGAGATTCGCGAACTGTATGGACTGTTCCAGCAGCTGGAGTCATTCCTGTACCGATGTAACCAACGGCACACCATCACCGATCCAGAAGTGCCCCAGGTATGTAACTACCACGTGACGGTGGATGTCGAGCCTTTGCTCCCGGGCGCACTGCCCCTACCAACCCTCCAAATCCTGGGGCGCCATTCCGGCAAGGAGTTGCCAAAGAGTATCGCTACGGTGGCCCCGTCAGACCTGTCTGAGCGCGAAATCGAAATTGCGAAACTGTTGGTGAAGGGATCCACCAAACGTGAGGTCGCCAGCCAGTGCGGCATCTCACAACACACCGTTGCTGAATTGACGCGGCGTATGTATCGGAAACTTGGAATCAACCGGCGTGCTCAGTTGGCGGTGGCGCTCGGGCGGGCCCGGGCTGCGTAGTGGACATGCCTAACGTTTCACCGGCTGCGCTCTGACGCTTCCATGCATTCCGCGAACCGCTGCAGGCCGTCGCCGTAACCCATACGCACACGGGGCATGCGATACAACAGCGGTTCGCCGATTGATAAATCCGCATCGGCACGCACCGCACACTGGTACCCCGCTACCCGCGCCGCCTGCATGACCGTGCCATCATGCAATCCAAATGGATATGCAAGCGCCTGTACCTGATGATGCATTTCCGCCTCGATCTTGCGGCGGCTTTCCTGCATTTCACGCTGCAGCTGTTCGGGCAACACCTCTGTCAAGCGTGCATGGGACACCGTGTGCGACTGCACTTCATGTCCGGCCGCTTCCAATTCGCGCAGTTCTGGCCACGAAACATATCCAGACCCATTCGGAACCGGACCAACTGCGGCCGTATAGACGAAGAAAGTGGCACGCAATCCGCGCGGCATCAATTCATCACGAGCCACCGCGCATTGCGCAGCCCACCCATCATCGAAGGAAATGATGACCGGCTTGCCTACCGGTGCCACACCACGTGATGAGCACTCAATCAATTCACGAAAGCTGATGGTTCGGTAGCCGTGCTGTACTAGCCAGTCCATCTGCGCGCGAAAGTCTTCCGGCAACACCACCCACGGAGCCCAGTCTGCGCGCGACGGCCCCCAGTTGCCAACATGGTGGTACATCAGAATGGGAACCACGATCGAAGCAGCCCTGCGGTCCGCGGCGACAGGCGCGCACCACAGAGCGAGTACGGCAGCAGCGACACAAGCAATGACGGAAATAACGCGCTTCACGGTTTACAGAAGCCGCGCAGAGCGGCAGCAATGAGCATGATTCTTTAGCTTTCGGGACACGCGGTGAGTTTACAACCGCCCTGCGCGCAGAATCCAACATCGCCGCCCACCCCTACAGCACAGGGATTCACTACGGACGTCCGCGCAACACTTTCTGGCACCACGCTTGTCGCCCAGTTTGCGTTGATGCGCGAACCTGCTGGCCTGCAAGAATTGGAGTGGGCCTCGGGAATCAACATACAAGGAAGCACATTCCTTTCTCCTAACTTTCAGGTGTTCGGTGAAGGTTGCTGGATGGACGGTGCTGATGTTCCGTGGATGGCACAGTGCGGCACTAATTTCTACTTCAGCGATCGCCAAGTGAAACTCAACACGCGTGCCATCATGGATGGCGCGCCATTGATCCGCGCTACGCTGCACCGAGCACATATCCATGAATAATGAACGCGTCATTACCAAGGCACTTGAGGATGCGCGCAGCGGACGCATTGAGCAAGCAATCGCGTCGCTGCGACTATTCCTCCGCATCAATCGCGGGCAACAAGATGTGATTGGCCTGCTTGGCATGTTGCTCGTGCAGAATGGTCAATCCGAGCAGGCGGTTCATCACCTAGCGCAAGCCGCTGTGAGTGATCCACATTCGGCAACGGCGCACAACAACCTCGCCAATGCCCTGCATTCGTTGCGACGAAATGCCGAGGCAGCGAAGCACTATGAACGAGCACTGGCGATCGATCCGAACCATCGTCAAGCCATGCTCGGACTGACCAGTGTTCGCATTGATCTGCATGATGTCGAAGGCGCCATTGCCATCGCTGATCGTGGACTTCTGCTCAACCCACAGTGGACACAGATGCAACTTAATCGATCAACGGCGCTTGCAAGCGGCGATCGCATCGACGAAGCCATTGCAAGCATGATGCGCGTGCTTGAGGAGCGCCCCAATGACCGGGCACTCCGCGGGACGATGCTTTACGCACTGAATTCAACTTCGCGCACGACCGCAGATATCTTCGCCGAGCACCGCAAATACGCGCTCGGCGCGGCGGCGCCTGCGGCAGCGGTGATCACTGACGCGGATCCAGATCGGCCACTCCGTATCGGCGTCCTCTCTGGCGACTTGAGAACTCATTCAGTGGGCTATTTTGCGGAAGCATTCATGCGAAACATGCCCGCCGGGTGGACATTGGTGGCATTCTCCACCACCGCCGACCGCGGAAACGATGCCATGACAACGCGATTCCGCGCGATGTGCAGTGCATGGGTTGACGCAAGTCCGCTGAATGACGCAGCGCTCGACGCTGCCATTCGCGAACACCGGATTGACGTGCTCGTGGAACTCAGTGGACATACATCCGGCGGACGGCTGACCGCCCTCGACCGCAAGCCAGCACCTGTGATCGTCTCTGCAATCGGATACCCAAATACCACCGGGCATCCGTGCGTCGACTGGCGAATCGTCGACTCCGCAACGGATCCCGCAGGAGCCGAAGCACTTTGCACCGAGCGGCTCGCGCGGATTGATCCGTGCTTCCTCTGCTACACGCCGCCCGCCAACGCGCCGACGCCGGAAATGCCGCCCGCTGATCAGCCCGTGACATTTGGGTCATTCAACCTGACCTCCAAGATCCGCGACGAAACGATCGCCGTGTGGGCGCGAGTGCTGGCTGCGGTGCCGGATTCACGGCTCCTCCTTAAGTCGAAATCGATTGCAGACCCAACAACGCTTGGACGCCTGCTGGCACGTATGCAGGCCGGCGGCATCGACCCGTCGCGCATTGATCCCATCGCCTACACGAAGACCGTCGACGAACACCTCCGGCTTTATGCGCGCGTCCATATCGCGCTCGACACGATGCCCTACAACGGAACCACCACCACCTGCGAAGCAATGTGGATGGGCGTTCCGGTGGTTTGCATAGAGGGCGACCGCCACGCGGCGCGCGTCGGCACCAGCCTGCTGCGCGCGACCGGATGCGAACAACTGCTCGGACGCACAACAGATGATTTCGTGGAAATCGCCGTGAAACTTGCGAATGATCGCGCGCAACTCACTGCATTGCGCTCCGAATTACGCGCCCGCCTGAGCGCCTCGCCACTCATGGATTCCCGCGGGTATGCAGAGCGATTCCACGGCGCGCTCCGCGAGTGCTACCGCGCCCAGCATGCGCTCGCGTTCCCCAGCAGGTAGCCGCTCCATCAATCCAAGCTTCGCGTATGTATCCACGCGAGACGCCGCATCGATGCCCGCATAGATAGTTGCGGCATTGATGATCGGACGACCCATGATGTCCTCGAGCTGCTTCTGCGTGTAGGTTGGCCTGACCGCCGCAGTGCTCTTCGCTCCATACTGATTGAGGTTAGAAGCAAAGATGCCAGCGGCGCTGACCGGAAGGAAATCTTCGTAGCGCAATCCTTCGTACTGGACATAACCGTGCCGGATCAGTTCCATCATGTCCGTCGACGTCACTGCGCCGATCTGCGCGGCGGCGATACCCGCAGCGGTGGACGCAAAGCGCGCAAAGACAAGGTCGCGCGTGATGAGTTCCGGAAGCGTCTTCGGGAACGGCGCAAATGGCGCTGCATAGAGTGCTTCATATGCAGCGAAGTCTCGCTGCGGCAACTTTGGATCCTTGTCACGCGCTGCATCCGCCTGCGCAAGACACTGGTCGTACATCTCGCGGCCCTTTGGCGTGCATGCGTAGAAGCGCTCTTCTATCTCGCCAAAGCGCGCCGTGTGCGTTGCAGCCACGGTGCTGCCATCGTCTTGTGTAAAGATCACTGGCTCGGTGAGCGCCCTGTACGCATCCTGCCGAAGCAAGATCGGGATGTCTTGGGGCGGGCCTTCGGTAAAGTCATTGAATCCAGCGTGATTCAGCTTCTTCAATTGGAATAT
This sequence comes from Planctomycetota bacterium, assembly GCA_026386795.1. GTDB lineage: Bacteria > Planctomycetota > Phycisphaerae > Phycisphaerales > SM1A02 > UBA966. The sequence goes on along the minus strand of JAPLMU010000053.1, from coordinate 32,392 downwards.
CTCGCCACGGAAGGTGGTCGCGAGTCCATTGACAAGCACGGCAATGTCCGCCGCGGTGATTATTCCTGGTTGATAGGAATCAATCTCCGCACGACTCACATGCTTAAAGTGGAGACGCAGCCAATCGTGATCAGCAACTGCCGCAAGCCGGGTAAGTGCAAGCGTGGCGCGGAGACGGAACGCGGCCTCGTCCAACTCGCCGAGGCAATGCTTCATGGATGTTGTGTACAGGTCCATCAGAAGCGTATTTGGCGTCAGGTGGTTCAGGTGGTGATTCTCGACGCACGCGATATCTGCGGCAATCTTGAAACCAGCGTCGCATAGGTCCTTGTAGAGCCCAATGTCGCGCGCCGCACCGGACCACTTGAAGATCCGCACCACACCCTCGCGAACGAGCGCTTCGCCGTCATCAGTGGAAAGACCGCCCTGTCGCTCGCAACGCTCTATGAGTTCCTTGGCGCGGTCAGAGAAGACCGTACGCTTCGCTAACAATGCATCAATGCGCGCGCGTGTGGCGGGGTCGTAGTAGTCCGTCATCAATAATGATGTAAACACCCGATGCTCCGGACGCAATACGGAGCGAAACGCCGTGGCGATGATCGGCTGACTCTTCGACCCAATGGCCGTCATGTCATAGAAGTTGTGCGGTTCCATGCCGAACGCACCGAAGAAGCGCGCTACCCATCGGAATTCATCGGGGCGACCAATGCGGATTGCACCGTGCCGCTCGCCGCTCGTTCGTTCCAGCTGGTCCGCAGTGATATGAAAGCCGCGATGCAGCTTCGAAATCGCCTCGCAGACCGCCTCGTTGGTAGCACGATTCACCAAGAGCGCACGGTCATAGAGCGGCACCTCGATCCCGAACGTTCGTGACAACTCCGTGAACAGACGATTCTGCAGGACGATTCGATCAGCGAACGTGTGTGTCATGGCTCGATCACTTTATCCCCGCAAGTCGCCGCCTATCTTTCGAGATAGTCAAGATCGCGATGAAATGTTTCATCCAGCGCGAGCGCAGCAACTATTCCTACTGCCACACAGCAAATTCCGAGCGTAAGAGTGGCCTGCACGACGCCCATGCCGGGTTTCATTGCCAACCAGATGGATGTGATTGGGACGGCCATCGCTCGCACAAAGTTCGGTGCACTTGTAGCCGCCGTCGCGCGAAGGTTGGTTCCAAACTGTTCGCTGGCCGTGGTGACAAACACCGCCCAGTAGCCGGTCGACGCGCCGACAAGACACATCATCCAATAGAAGGCGCGATCACTCTGTGGCGCAATCGCGAAGAACAGCGCGATGGACGCGGCTAAGAATGCAAGGAACAACAGAATGGTGCGAGTGCGACTCTTCAGCCATTGCGAGATGGCACCGCTCGAAACATCGCCGACAACCACCCCAACGTACGCCCAGAAGATGACCTTCGCCGGCATGATGGGTTCTGCAATTCCCATCGCCTTGCCGATCTCTGGCCCGAAGATGAACATGACGCCGCCGACAAACCAGATGGGCATTGCGGAGAGGACCACCGCCGCGAAGCGCACAAAGCGCCGCGGCGGCCAGAGCAATTGCAATGGATTGCCGCGCGAGACATTCTGTGATTCCGTGCTGCGGAACAGTCCACTCTCGACAACGCCAACACGAAGCCCGAGCAACGCGAGCCCCATGATTCCTCCCACCAAGTAGCACCATTTCCACTCGATGTATGTGCCAACCATCCCCGCAACGACTGCGCCCGACAGCCCAACCGCGGCAACGATCGTGGTGCCGATGCCGCGCTTGGAGGTTGGCAGCAATTCCGCAACGAGCGTGATCCCCGCACCGAGTTCTCCTGCAAGTCCAAAGCCCGCAACAAACCGAAGCACTTCGTACTGCCAGACATCGGTCACGAACGCATTCAATATGTTCGCCACGGAATAGAGCAGGATGGAACCAAACAAAACCTTAATGCGCCCAAGTCGGTCGCCGAGCATTCCGAATGCAATGCCGCCAAGAAGCATTCCAATTAACTGAATGTCTAACAAGCGCTTCCCTACGAGCGTCAACTGTTCCGGGTCGGTGATGCCAAGAGCCTTCAGGCTGGGGATCCGGACAATCGAGAACAGCACCAAGTCAAAGAGGTCAACGAAGTAACCCAATGCGGCGACAAGCACCGCAAGGATGGTTGCGCGCGGCAGGCGTGTGCGGGCTGTCAGAATTTTCGGAAAACCTGGCGAATCAGGTGGTTGCAAGGGAGCTTCAGGCGCGGGCATGTCGCGAAGTGTATTTGCCGGTTACCCAAGCACGACGCCCAACGTGGATTTCATCGACTTATTCCGGGTACCCTTCCCGACCATCGGGATCACGATCCTTTCCATGCATCATCCGCTGAATTTCACTACGAGTCACCAGATGAAACACTCCACCATTCTCGCCGCGATCGCCCTCGCCTTCGCAACCGCTCTTCCGAACAACGTTGTCGCGCAGGTGTCTTCCACGGCATCCCCGGCGCAAACGGCACAAGCCGCGACAAGCACGGCGGATGACAGCACGGTCACTGCCAAAGACAAAGAGATGTTTGGACTTTCCTGGTTTGGCTCGGATCCAGAGAATCCCCGGTCACTCCTTCGGGACCCTGCCGTAGTGAGCAGCGAGAATGGTGTCTGCAAGGCAACGGTTCATATTCGCAAGCAAGAAGTGCAAGCAGGCGACCAGAAGCTCAATACATCTTGCTTCAACGGCCGCTACACCGGACCGACGCTGCGCTTCCGTGCAGGCGACACGCTCGAACTCAATGTGATCAACGACGGTGAATACAACACCAACATCCACTTTCACGGGATGCAGGTCTCACCCGATGACTACGGCGACAGCGTGTTCACAATCATCCCGATTGGACACGAGTACACGTACCGCATCAAGATCCCGGAGTACCAGCAGCCCGGCATCTACTGGTACCACGCACATTCCCACCAGACTAGCCAGCGCCAGGTGATGCAGGGCGTCACCGGAACAATCATTGTGGAAGGTGCACTTGACGCCTACCCCGCGCTGAAGGATGTCAAGGAGCACATCGTTGTGCTGCACGACTATCAGAAGGGTCTGAGTGGCGAAGTGGTGCTTGGCATCCAGACATCATGGCCTACTTACCGACTGGTGAATGACCAAAAATTCCCTGATATCGAGATCAAACCAGGCGAAGTGCAGTTCCTGCGCATTGCCAATCAGTCAACCAACATTTACTACAACCTGGATTTTGGCGGTGAGAAATTCTGGATCATGGGCGTAGATGGCAACCCCACCGTCAAGATGTTCGAGGCCACGCGTTGGCCGCTACCAGCCGGCGCGCGAATCGAGATCATGGTTCGTTTCGACAAGCCCGGTCGCTACAAATTGCACACCTCAGAAATCCGTACCGGACCCAACGGCGACGGATACGCCGCAGAGAATCTACTCAGCATGGTGTGCGTTGGCGACCCAGTTGCAAACCCAATCGCGCTGCCACAGACACGAAACGGTCCCTCGCCGCTCGACGACCTGAGCAAGGTGAAGCCCGATGTCGAGCGCACCATCGTCTTTAGCGAAACGCCGAATGACTTCCGTATTGACAACCGCTATTTCGATGGCACGCGCATAGACCAACTCGTGCGTTATGGAGATACAGAGAAGTGGACCGTCCGCAACTCCTCGGATGAGTTGCATGTCTTCCATATCCATCAACTTGATTTCCAGATTCTGAAGATCAACGGCGTTCCGCAGCCGTTCAATATTCATAACGACACCTTCTCCATGCCGGTCCGCGGCGAAGTGGAGATCATGATCCCGTTCACACGCCCGTGCGTTGTGGGTGACTTCGTGTTCCACTGCCACATCCTCTGCCATGAAGATGGTGGCATGATGCAGAAGATCCGCGTCTACGACCCAAGCAAACCAATGCCCCCCGTGCGACCAGGCGATGGCTACGGACCAGAGCCTGCCGACGCGCATTTGCCGCTAAAAGCAGCCGATGTCAACGCTGTTGGTGGTCCATTCGCGCTGCGCGACGCGCAGGGCGTGGAGTTCACTGACGACCAACTCTCTGACGGCCTCGCGCTCCTGTGCTTTGGCTACACCGAATGCACCGGCGCGTGCCCCCGCAACATGGCCACCTATTCGGATGTCGCTGACATTCTCAAGGCTGAGCCGAATCCACCAGAGTTGCGCTACGTCTTCGTGAGCGTTGATCCGTCACGCGATGAAGGAGCGAAGCTGAGGGACTACGTGTCCAAGGCGCCGGTTCCTTTGATTGCGCTCACTGGTGATCCAGAAACCATCGTGCGAACTTCCCGCACGTTCGGTGCTGCCTACGAGCCTCAACCAAAGCGAGCCGATGGTTCGTACACAGTTCGACACTCCACGGACACCTGCCTTGTTGGTCCGGGAGGACGCATCTTCAAGCGCTTTGAGCTTGGAGCAGATCCGAAGGTGATCGCTGCAGCCGTCAATGAGTTTGCGATGCGCGTGCCACGCAAGGCCGTTGCAAGTGCCGGTGTTAACACACCTATCACTGAAGGAGGTTCAAAGTGACTTTCCGAATCTCTCCATACATCCGAACGCTGTGCGCAGCAGTCCTTGCACTCGCTGCATTTGCAGTGCCAAACACTTGCTTCGCGCAAGGCGGTGGCGGCACGCCAGATCCGCGACCATTCGCATTATTCCGGGATATGTTCGACACCTTCGGCGAGTGGCACGGACCGATCGTCAACATGGCCTACCAGCCGCAGGTGCAGTACACCTACTCCGATACCCCTGGAAACAAGAACAATTTCAACGGTTCCATCGCTTGGGGTAGTTACATCTGGGTGACCCCAGAAATCAACGTCAACATCAACCTCAGCCTTGATCAGATTGATTCGCCAAAGACTGAGGACCAATGGTTCTTCAACGGCGAAGGCATCAATGCTGGTGACATCTGGGTGCAATGGAGCGATCAGCGAACTGGCATTTTGGCGGGACGATTCACCGCGCCGTTCGGTATCGCGCCGTTGATCTTGCCCGGCCTGTTCGATCTGAACTCGGTTGGTGCATACAACTTCGGCGGACTCATGGGAACCATGGGCACGCTCTCCACGGGTGACGAAGGTGGTGGTATTCACTCACTCAGCGTTGCTGGCTTCGGCATTGATACGACCTTCATGTCACAGAGTTACATCGTCTCTACTCCAAGCCCAACCGGCCCTGGAACGGGTGGCGGCGTCGACAGTTACTGCATCTCATACAACGGCGTGAATATCCCGCTCCTCTTTCCAACCTTGCAGGTTGCCGTGTCGTACATCGACTTCGGAACGGGCATCGGAGCGGACGCCAATCAGAAGGGCTTCAGTGCTGGCTTCGACTGGCAATACGTCGTGAATGGCGATGCCACTCAGACGCTTGATGCTGGCTACGTGAGTATCGGGCCAATGTTTGAGTATGTGAAGTTCTGGAATGTCGATGGCGTCCAGGATGCTTCGAGCGACTTCTACACACTCGGAATCATCGGCAACGCTGGCAACTGGCAGTCCGATGTTGCGCTGACTTGGAACAACACTTCAGCCGCATCCGGTTCGCCTGCGTACAACAACTTTCTTGCATCAGCAAGCATTGGTTACAACTTCTTCGGGCCGCAGTCGCTCGTGGAATTTGGTTATGCGTACCAGGTGCAAGATGGGCAAGTGGACAACCAAGTGGGCGTCCAAGTGAGTTTCCCAATCAATGCGCTTGAGTACTTCCCGCTTTGGAATTGATGGAATAGGACCGGATTACGAGATCCAATGGCAAAGACAGACGGCTTTCGAGCGTCGTTGTGGTTGTATTGTTTCCATTGATTGTCCCGGTTGAACAGTCGAAAGCAAGTATCGTTGACAACTGCGCCGTACATTGATCACACATCCTGAAAGGAATCTCGCTCTCATGGCTTCATTCATTCGCATTGCTCCAAGCCTTCTTGCCTGCGTATTCGTAAGCACTTCGGTCGCATTTGCAACCCAAGCTGGCACTGGTCAGGTCCCCCCGAAGAATCCCGGTGGCGCTCGCGAGCCAGGTGGCCCAGCAGGTCCCGGCGGCGCTGGTAAGCCTGAAAAGCCAGTTGGCCCTGGTGGCGCGGGTGAACCCGGTGGCCCACGTGGTCCCGGCGGTGCAGGCAAGCCCGGTGGACCGCGCGGTCCCGGCGGTGCGGGTGAACCCGGTGGCCCACGCGGCCCTGGTGGCGCTGGTGAACCCGGTGGCCCACGCGGCCCTGGTGGCGCTGGTGAACCCGGTGGCCCACGCGGCCCTGGTGGCGCTGGTGAACCCGGTGGCCCACGTGGTCCCGGCGGTGCAGGCAAGCCCGGTGGCCCACGCGGTCCCGGTGGTGCAGGCAAGCCCGGTGGTGCTGGTGAACCCGGTGGCCCACGCGGTCCCGGCGGTGCTGGCAAGCCCGGTGGTGCTGGTGAACCCGGTGGCCCACGCGGTCCCGGCGGTGCTGGCAAGCCCGGTGGTGCTGGTGAACCCGGTGGCCCACGCGGTCCCGGTGGCGCTGGTGAACCCGGCGGCCCAGGCGGTGCTGGAAAGCCAGGCGACGCTGGAAGGTAATCCGGCCGCGCGCTCGCATGGCGCGCAGAACGTCTGACATGACAACAAAGAAGTTGCCGCACTTCACCACAAGTGCGGCAACTTTATTTTTCTGAATTCACTTCACGCCAATCCAAACACGGTCGCGTCAGCGAATCGTCCCGGCGGGCGCATCAAGTAGCCAACCAGTGCACAGGTCATTGCCGAAATTCTTCTGATCGTCAAGCACCCACACAACCTGCTTGGCGCGCGTGACCTCAAACATCTGTGGATTCGATTCCCCAGCATGAGTATTGCCGACCACAAGGTTTCCGTTCGGAAGAACCTGCAGACTCGTGACCCAGCAGAGGTGGATCGGACGACCATCCGCTCGCTTCAATTCATCGCGCTCAATGGACCACACCACCTTGCCGCTCGCTGTGACTTCCATCACTCGATTATTGTTTCCGCCGCCAATGAGCGTGTTGCCGTTCGGAAGACGAAGAGCATTGAACACGCATGTTCCGTGGCCGTCGTGCCCGCCGGTTGCTGGCTGCCCGTTCAAATCAATCGCATATTCCCACACCACCGTGCCTGTGCGGTCATATTCGCGCACACATCCGAGCCCCTCGTGACATACAAGGTATGTACCTGATGGAGTCTTGCGAACGCGCCGCGTATCGCGATGCGCATCGGGATGCTCAACATGAATCGGTACGGAGGCACGGACGATGCCCTTCGCATCCACCTCGATGATTCGCAGATTGCCAGTCTCCGCAATCATGGTGTTGCCGTCGGGCAGCCGTTCGAATGCGTGAATCTCCACAGCGCCCGCGTACGGCGCAACCGGGACGCTGGTCCATTGCCACACCACTTCCTTCGCCGGCGTCATCTCAACGATTCGATTCGGCGCGGGATGGATCAGCACATTCCCGTTCGCAAGCACCGCGATGTCGTGCGAGTTATGCGGGCACGGAACCTGCCACTCCAATGTTCCGTCCGCGGCAATGATTGATACGGCGCCACGATCCTGCCCAATGATTCGGTGGGAGATGGGTGCGGCGGCTGCATGCCCGCCCTGCACCGATGCCTCCGGCGAAGCGGCGCAGGATGCAAGAATTGCCGTAGAAATAGCGGCGAGAATGGCGGCGGTGAGTTGCTTGCGTGAGGGCATGTCCGGCAGCCTAGCGGTGCTCGGACTGAGCGCCGTTACAACGATTTCACGAATTGCGACGATTCCGTGAAATGGCGTCCCAACTCGGTGCGTTCCTCCCCGGAACATGGCTTCACCTGTGACGCATTGAACACCTCGCCGATGAGTAATTGTCCCCTCCGACAAACTCCCGGCAAACCCGATACCGAAAGGAACATACTGACATGAACAAGAACGCATTCACATTCATCGCTCCCGCCTTCCTCGCACTTTCACTTGCAGGCACGGTTGTTGCCATCGCGCCACCGGCTGACCAACCCCCGCCGGCGAAGGATCCGGGTGGCCAGGGCGGTCAGGGTGGACCAGGCGGTCCTGGACAGGGACCAGGCGGTCCTGGCGGCGAAGGCCGCAAGCGCCCAGACTTTAAGACGCTCGACAAGAACGGCGATGGCTTCATCACTCAAGACGAAGTGCCAGCCGAAGCATGGGAGCGTATGAAGAAGCTCGACAAGAATGGCGACGGCAAGGTGTCTGAAGAGGAACTGAAACAAGGCATGAAGGGCCGCGGTCGCGGTCCAGGCGGCGAAGGCGGCAAGGGCGACAAGGATGGCGACAAGGATGGCGGTAAGGGTGGTCATGTTCCACCAGCACCACCGGCTCCACCAGCCCCACCAGCCCCACCAAAGGCCTAATCGAGTCACTGCGCGCATCGCAGCACTCTCAACAATCAACGCCGCCGCGAGCAATTCGCGGCGGCGTTTGTGTTTACCGCCGCGCGCCGCATTGCACTATCGTCACCGTGTCAACGCCACACAGAACACATATATAGGAAACAAAGATGAACCTCACCACCATCATTCCCACCGCGCTCGCATCACTTCTCGCCACCGGCGCACTCACTGGTTGCAGCAAGACCGTTGCATACACCGGATACATCCCACGAACAGTTGCTCTCAAAGGCGATGGCGATGAGCGCAAGGACTTCCGACTGAAGGACCTCGATATCTCACGTTTCGGCAAGGTAGTGATCGACCCCGTCGTGACGCCCGATGGCAATGCATACGGCGACCTCACTGCTGATCAACTGCAACAACTGCGCACACTCCTGCAGGAAGCACTCGCGAAGTCATTCGGTACGGGCATCGGTACTGGTGATCACACCCTTGTTATCCGAGCAGCAATCACCGGCGTCAAGCCCAACCAACCGCTGCGCAACATCGCTCCGCAATCGCAGATTCTCAAGGGTGGCTACGGATACGCGGGAGCAGAGCTCTACGCCATGGACGGCGCAAACGGCCCAGTGGTAGCGGCACTCATGCAGACGCATGACACCGAACGTTTCGGCACCGGGAAACTCTCTGCCCTCGGCACTGCTGAAAATGCGTGTGCGCTATGGGCTGACTCGTTCCGCGAACTCATTGACAAGAAGTGACCAGCGCGAACGACTTTCATGCAAGCATGACCACATGATCGTGGGTCCTTCATCAATTCCATCGCTCCCCGAGCAGGTTGCGCGCCATCTTGATGGCGCCGACCTGCCCGGGCGAGCGGGTCAAGCATTTCGACTTTCAACAGTTGATGAGTTGGGCTGGCCCCACGGCGCACAGTTGTCGATCGGCGAAGTGCTCGCTCCCGATGCGCACCGGCTCCATATCTGCATCTGGGCGCACTCATCCACCTGTCGCAACATGAAGCGTGACGGACGAGCCACTCTCTCGTTGGTCCTTGATGGTGCTATCTTTGAGATCCGGCTGCGCGCCACGGCGGTTGTTGCGCCGCAACACAGCCTGCCGGCAACCGTCACCCATACGACTGAGGCGGCCAACGAGCCGCAATTGGCGTTTTTTCGAGCCACTGTGGAATCAACCGAAGAACATCGTGCGAAATATGCCGATGTGACCACCGGTTTGTCCTATCGTTTGCGCTCGCCCGACGAGGTGCTCGCGCGGTGGGCCGCGCAGATCTCATTGCTCCGGCAACTCACCTGAACAGCGCACAGTATGAAGCGAATCATCATCGGAATCACCGGCGCCTCTGGCGCGATCTACGGCATCCGTGCCCTCGAACTCCTTCGCGCTGCGGGGGTGGAGACGCACCTCGTTCTATCACCCTCGGCGGGACGCACCATCAGTGAGGAAACTGATCTCTCCATTGAGCATGTCAAGGATCTTGCCTCGGTCGTACATGGCTTTAAAGATATTGGAGCGTCCATCGCCAGTGGCTCGTTCCAAGTTGACGGCATGCTGGTGGCGCCGTGCTCCGTCAAAACCCTCGCCGGAATCGCCCACTGCTTCGATGATGAACTCATTGTGCGCGCGGCCGATGTGCAGCTGAAGGAACGCCGCCGCGTGGTGCTCATGTTCCGCGAGACACCATTGCATGCGGGGCACATCGCAATCATGGAGCGCGCCACACTCAACGGTGCCATCGTCATGCCGCCCGTTCCCGCGTTCTATCACCGACCCAAGTCGATCGATGACATTGTCAATCAATCAGTGGGACGAGCGCTTGATCTCTTTGGCATTGATGCAAACGTAGTGCGCCGCTGGAATGGGCAAGGAACCAGCGCGGACTAAGCCCCGCAAGGGCGCAAGTCCACTCCCGCACTCACCAGTGCCGACGCGCTGGCATCAATGAGCAATCGAGCACCAAATCCGTCGGATCTATGATTCCCGGCGGTTGTTGCATCGAGAAGAATAGTGGCCGCTCAGGATCGATCCGCGCCAGCCACGGCTCTGTCAGGTCAATCAGAATCATCTGCGCGGGCGGAAGAACATACTGCCCATAGGTACGGTCGAGGAGGCAACTCGCCGGAAAGAAGACGACGCCTGCGCATGCGTTGCCTTCAAGATGAGGAGGCACCGTGTGCTGAAATGCAAGAACCGCTTCATTGGTAAACCGCGTGCAGTTCCAAGTGATCGCCGACTGATACGCCCTTCCAGCGAGACCGACAGCACCGATAGCGGCGAGCGCGGTTGCAGCGATCATCGCGACTGAGCGACACAATAGGCGTTCATCAGCCGCAACGGGATTCCAGAGCGCGACGAGCGCGGCGGCAAACAGAATTCCTGTGCCGACGTTGGCGCCCATGCAATACAGCTCCGAAACACTCCCCATGGGAATGGTGGATGCGGTGCTCGCGAAGGCGACTCCTGAAAGGATGACGGCAGATCGCAATGAAGCCTGCCCTGCCACTCGACGATGAAAGAATGCAAACCCCATCGCGGTCACCAAGACTCCAGCCATGAGGGCGATGGCCAACAACGGCAGCACACGTAAGACTGGCGACGCATCGTTGTCGGTCATCAAATGGAATGGTCCGTTGCCGAGGCATCCCGCAATCGTCATTGCAGAATTCACCACTACATTCAAACCGAACTCAGCCTGATAGCGCGCACCAGGGTCACTCGCTGCAGCACTGCCAAGCGCGCCAGTCACCACACGAGCCGCCATATGCGCCACAGGAAGTGCAATAGTTGGCAACAGGATCAACGACGCCCGAAGTGTGGCACTTCGATCTCGTAGTGCGCACCACACAACGCCAATGATCGTTGCGGTTCCGATGGCGGCACTCCAACCGTACATGGTCTCCTTCACATTCACGCCGATAGCGAACACGATGGCAAGCCATATGAGCGCCAACCAAGCGGTGCGCCCCGCGCGTGCGGCATCGAATGCACGCCATGCCAAGAGCATTGCCCACGCTCCGAGCGCGGCCGACCACGACTGCGAAGATGCATCCATCTGCCACGCAGCAGTCGTTGTGGGTGGGGAAAGCCAAATCCAAAGAAGCGCCAGCGGCGCGAGTGCTTGATTACCAGGGGCAATGCGTCGCGCCAATCCAACAACTGCCCAGGCCAGCGTCAGCAGCGCGAGCGCCTGCACCAGCATCAACCAACCACAGCGAAGGGACATCGGATCGCATGAAGCGCTGACCAAGATCTCGAGCGGACGAAAGCTTGCTGAATGCAACCATGCATCGCAAATGCGTGTCCATGTCGGCTGCACGCACGTCGGCTCACGAAGGAACTTGATGTCGTCATTCGTTGCAACGATTCCTGCCCACTCGGGCCACAGAATGATGAATGCCCCAACGAGCACCGCCGCAACCCATAGGAAGATGACAGCGCGCGAATTTCGCACTTGCAACTGATCAGCTCCTGCTGCCATCAACCGTTCCGCTTGGCGAACGCGGCCATGAACTCTGCCAACAACTCGCAGCCCTTCGCGGGGAACGCGTTGTAAACGCAGGCGCGGATGCCGCCCCACTCGCGATGACCGCGCAGTCCGCACAGCCCTTCGCTCTCAGCCTCGGCAACAAAGCGGTCAACAAGTGCGTCGCTCGGAAGTTGGTAACTGATGGACATGTCACTGCGGCAATCGGCACGCGTCGATGGTCTGTAGAAGCCACCGCTGCTATCAATCGCCGCGTAAATGTGTGCGGCTTTCGCCTTGTTGCGGGGACCAAAGGCGGCGGGACCGCCAAACTCATGCGTCCACTGCGCCATCAGACCGATCACCCGAACGCCGAAAGTTGGCGGAGTATTGGGGCGCGACTCAGTCTTGGCAAAGTGGGAGTAACTCAGCATCGGCGGCAGTGACGCATCGGCACGCTCCAAGAAAGACTTCTTGACAAGCACCATGGTGATCCCACTCGCGCCCAAATTCTTCTGGCCACTGGCAAAGAGCAGTTCGTGCGCATTGAGGTCATACGGCCGCGAGAAGATGTCACTGGTTGCATCGCAGACCAATGGCGCCGAAACACGCGGAGGCCGCGCGAACTGCGTGCCCTCAACCGTGTTGTTCGAGCAGTAGGCGAAATACGCAGCGCCCGTGCAATCCGAAATCTCTGCATCGGAAGGAACGTGGTCAAATCGGCACGTCGCGCCGTCAAACACCTTCTTCGTTGGTCGGACGCAGGCCGTCTCCTTCTCGCCCTTGTGTGACCAGAGACCCGTGTCTGCAAAGGCAACCCAACTTGGCTCAGCTCCGACCTTCGCCTTGGGCACAAAGTTCATGGCGATCAATGAGAAGTGCTGCATCGAGCCACCAGGAAGGAACAGGACCTCCCAGTCGGCACCAACTCCAGCACAGGCACGGACGCTTGCAAAGGCATCAGCCAAGATCCGGTCATAGGCAGGTCCGCGATGGCTCTGCTCAAGCAGACCAATACCGCTGCCGTCAAAGTCCATGATCTCCTCGCGAAGTTGCGCTAGGACGCTCTCTGGCATGCACGCTGGACCGGCGGAGAAGTTGTAGACGCGACCGGGGCCGGGAGTCGTCGGGGGTTCTGGAGTACGCATGGCGGTGGCTGCGGTGATTGCGGTAGTCATGGGATAGATTCAAGATCGTACGGCGCGCGGGGTCTCGTGCTAGCGGACGAAACAAGTGGGAAAAAGAGAAAAGCCCCAGAGCACTCGGACGTGCTGGGGCTATCGGGGCAAGGGGAACGACTGTCTGAACGGCAGTAGCACCCTCTGCTTATAGAAACGCAAACCAGGGCGTCCGCCCATCATGGGATCGCCACAAATGGTGATAATTGCACCAATTTGGCTCTCGGACCCGTCCTTTGGGTAAGAACTTGCGCTGTTCACATGAATTCCTCCCAGTAAATGATGGTTGGCACACCCAGTTCTCGTGTTATAGAGTTGTAGTGCATCCTCATTCTCTTCCAATCCCCCGTACCGCCAACTCCATGCGAGCTTCAGTCATGGTGGGTGGCGAGTCGTTAGTCCGGCGCGAGTTATTGCGGATCAACGAAGGCGACCGCCGCTTTGAGTTGCGGCCCCACGGAACGCCTGGAAGCGTGTGCCTTGACCTTGCACCGGGACTGATTCACGCAACGCTGTCGGGGCACGACCGTGCCACCCTTGAGGTCGAATGGATCATTACAGAGGGCGGAGCCATCGCTCTTGATGCTTGGGCGATGTGCGGCCGGCAGTCGTCGCTGGTGTCAATCCTCGACGCATTCGGCCAGGCTGTCGTTCCGGACCTGACCGCACGTGACCCCGCTATGCACCCAATGGTCATCACGTCCGGGCGCTACTTGCTTCGAGCTGAGACTTCCAATGGCCCCCTTGTGCTGCGCCTGGGGCAGTCAACAAGTTGCATGCCAATGCGTGCCGCAGTCTGACGCGCGCGGCTGATCGCCACGCACGAGGAATCACATAGTTACATACATGTGCATCAATCCATCTGAGCGAGCGCTACTTGTAACTGCGCCGCAAAGAGCTGCACGGTCTGGGGGCGCTGCGCTGGATCAGCATTCAGTGCTTCATTAATCACCGCTTCAAGCGGACCGCCGAGCTCCGGCACCACTTCGGAAAGAAGCATGCGACGCTCAAAGAGAACCGCCTTCAGAAGCGCCATCGCTCCGCGGTCTTCAACCTCGTACGGAAGCCGTCCAGTCAGAAGCTGGAACAGAACGAGCGCTGTTTGATAAACGTCTGTGGCAGGCCCAATGCGACTGGACTTGCCGTCAGCCTGCTCTGGGCTCATGTAGGCAAAGGTGCCAACAATATTGCCTGTTTCTGTATGAAAGCCGGTGCGATTGCCGTCTTCACGAGTCAATCGCGCCACGCCGAAGTCCACCAAATGGACTTGCCCCTCGGTGTTGACAAGAATGTTGTGTGGCTTGATGTCGCGGTGGATGACGCCGGCAGCGTGCGCATGAACGAGCGCATCAAGAACTTGCAAGATCACCGAGACTCGCTCCTGGGGAGAGAGCGCATGATTCGTGCACCACTCGTCGATGCGGTGTCCTTCAACAAAGTCCATCGCCAAATACACCTGACCATCCTGAGTCTGCCCAGTTTCATGCAGACGGACGATGCCCGGATGCGAGAGGCGCGACAAGACGCGGCTCTCTTGACGGAAGCGAAGCAGTGACTGGCCATTGGAGCCAGAGTTCATCACCTTCAGCGCCACGCGAGCCCCGTTCTCAAGGCATATTGCCTCAAACACACGGCTCGAGCCGCCGGATCCGATGCGCTTCACGATCTTAAAGCCGAGGATTTCCGGGAAATTCTCGACCGCATCCGCACTGCGCTGTTGGTCCGGATCGCGGTCCACCGGCATCTCAAACGGGACGTCATCTGCACCGAGAAGTGCGAGCACTTCCTGGCGAGTATCGGAATCGTCCGGGCACTCGCGACAGAGGTACGTGTTGCGTTCGCCGATAGGAAGATCGACCGCCGACTCAAAGAGTCGACGAACAGTACTCCAACGGCTGGGAGTTACCAGGGTCACGACGACTTCTCCTTGGTATCCGTCACATGAGCGGGCGATACAGCAATCGCAACACCGTTCAGTTCAGGAGTCCTGCCGTATTGCTTCTCAAGGAACGCGCGAGCGAAGCGCCAATCGCGCTCGGCGGTCGGCACGCTGGTACTCAACAGCCGAGCCACATGATCCATCGACATGCCACCAAAGATCCGCAACTCAGCGACGCGAGCTGCGCGCGCATCGACAGTCGCTAGCGTCTGCATTGCGTCTTCAAGTTCAATCAGCCCGGTGGTATTTGCTGCTCCGTCTTCTGGGTCGAAGAGGTCAACTGAGTTGCCACGCTTGCCAGCACCACGCTTTTTGCTCTTGCGGCGACGGGCATGATCAACCAGAACACTTCGAAGCACAGTCGCAGCCGTGGCGAAGAAGTGTTCCTCGCTCTCAAACTCGGCTGACTCGCGCTCTGCTAGTTTGAGGAATGCCTCGTGCACGATGGCGGTGGACTGGAGGGTGTGGCCGGCCGGTTGGCTGCGCATGAACATCGACGACAGCTCTTTGAGTCTGACGTAAATGGTCTCGAACAACTCTGAGAGATTTGGACCATCCGAAGCGGACGGCAGCGGCAGGGAAGACATGGCAGGCACTCCAGGAAACAACAACGATTTCGTCCGATACACGCGTTCGGAAGACACCGCTGAATCCCCTGTTCCTACTCTCCTGTCAATCAGTGCCGCGCAACCAGCACCGTCCGGATATTGCCGCGGGGTTGAGCGAAGTCAAGAAAGGGAATAACTCTTTCAGTGAAATTTCCCTACCTCGCGGGTACATAGGACCAATTGACGCACGCAATACCCGTGGTTACTTGCCACTCACTGTGTTGAATGAAAAAAATTCCCGGCCCCGTGCTGGTGAGCGCGGAGCCGGGACCGATCGAACTTGCTCGACTCCTGAGAGTCGGTCTCCTCGATCGGAGAAAAGGGATGTCATTGAAAAGCGTTATCGGTAAAATTCCCCCTACCACCCTTATAGGCGTTAATTCGCGCCGAAGTGTGTCATCGTGAGAGTGTCAAAAAGTTGAATTTCGTCACATTTCAAGATTCCTTGATGGCTGCCGACCGCAGGTTGCGTTCATAGAGATAGAGCGTGGGTCCGCAGCTGAGTGATGCGCCCGTTACTGCTCAAAAACCACTCCCTTCGCGCGCCCGGCAGGGTCGCGGAGAAACAAACGCCCCCTGGAGTTACACGCCTCCGGGGGGTTGTTCTTTTTTGAGGCAATAAATCGCGGGAATGGGTTGATCTTGGACCCTAGGAATCCGATGATCGGGGGTGTACCGATGCCGTCGGGCAGTTACCCGAGGCGACAGAGCACGTCACGAAAGAAGCCACCATGACTAACAACAAGAAGCTCAAAGCCAAAGATCTCGCCGCTATCAAGGGAGGCGCCGCCAAGGCCGGTGCGCAGCCATCCGGACTCGCCAAGGCGAGCACTGGGCGAGTTGCTCCCAAGGCAGTTAATTTGAGCGCAAAGAAGAGCTGACAGGACCCGCCACGGGACCAGTTGAACTCGGTCTTGAAGAACTCGTGCTGACGGTACGAGTTGGTTGAACGGTGGAACTTCGTTCGGCTTCAAGAAGTGGCGGGATCTTCAGGAACGCGTCAGGATCCGAGCCCGGATCACCCGTCTCAGGTGCGGGCAGGGATATATCGCTGTCGATCGATAGCCCCGCACGCCCAGGCACCATGCCGGTGGCGTCAGCGAGGTCGAGCAGCGCAAGTTGGTAGCTGACAACCGCTGACGCCTCTGATCGCTGTGAATCCGACAACTGCGTCAACGACTGGGTGAGATCTGTGATCGTGGACGCCCGCTTCTCATACAACATCCGAACGCCGTCATAGGCGCGAGACGCAAGATCCACCGCCTGCCGGGTAGCCACCACCAATTGCCATCCGGTCTTGGTGCGTGAGACGGTGTCATACACCTCGCGCGAAATGGAAAGGCGGCGGTTTTGGCCGGTCGCAAGTTCCTTGAGCCGCTGATAGAGCGCGGCACGAAGATCCGCCTTGGCGGCCTCGTTACCGAGCGGAACCTGTAGGCGCACGCCAGCGTTGAATGCGAGTGTCATCGAACCGTCTGCGCCACTTCCGCCGACAGCCGAACCAAGGTCCGTACCAAATCCAACCGGCGCGGTGGTTCCGAACGCATCAAGTTTGGGGAGCAATCCATTCTGTGCAACTTGGATGCCGAGCGTTGCCTCGGCGATGGCAACTTCCGCCTCAAGCATCTCGGTGCGACGGCGCAAGGCGATATCAAGCACGGTTTGTGGCACGAATCGATACTGAATGAGTTCCGGCCCCGACGTGAATGTTATGACCACCGAGTCATCGAGCGGCAGATCACTGCGATTCATCGTCTGCTTCAACTGCCGCGAGCGCGCGCGCAACTGCTCGCTCGCGGCGATTACTTCACCGATCTGACTAACGGCGAGGTACTTCGCCTTCGTAACTTCCGTACCGGCAGCCATGCGCGCCGCTGCCAACCGTTCCGCAACTGCCACCTGGTCAACTGCACGGCGGTAACTCTCAAGTGAAATGTCGAACGCGCGCGAGGCGCCGTACGCGCGCCAGTAACTGCGTTCAGCGTCTACTAGAAATTGCTGCACCATCATCCGCGTGCGAATCTCCACGCGCCGCTGACCAAATTCGGCAATCAGAATGCTCGCTTCGTTGACTAAGCGACCACCCCCACGCAAGAGTGGCTGGGTGAGCGAGACGCGCGGGACACTTTGGTATCCGGTGCCATCTTGATTATCGAGTGAATTCAACTGATCGTTGAAATACAACAGCTTCCAATCAACGTCGAGTTGGCCGCCGTCCGCGAGCGGAACATTCAGGTTCGGACGGACATTCGCATTCCAGATCTCCGCCTGCAACGGCGGCTCGAAGTTCACATCACGTCCGCCGTCAGCAACAATGCCGAAGGTCCATTCAAACTTCGCGCGCTCCCGCATTGCACGCTCGTTCGCAATCGCTGGATCGATTCGCGCCACCTTGATTCCGAGATTGTTCTCAAGGACAGATGCTCGCACTTCAGACAGGTCAATGTTCTGGCGGCGTTGCCCTGGCTCAAGACCAGCGAGTTCCTCTGGAGTGGGCGGGGCCACCGAAGCGGAAGGGAGCGGACCAGCTTCACCGAGCGATGCTAAATCCGCGCCGTCGATGTGCGCAAGTTGATCGGAGACGTCCTTGGAGAGAATGCCACGATCACGGTACGGCGATTCGCAGGCGACAATCGACGTGACAATGATGGACAATGGCGCGATACGTAGTACCGGATGTAATGACGGTAATTCAGCAGCAATTCTGCGATAAAACGTGGTCATGCGGGGCCACCAAGTTGAGCCATCGGCACCTCTAGCAACTGCCGCCGCACGAGTTCACGGAACGGGCCTTCCTTGGAAGAAAGCTCATCAAAGCCTCCAGCCTGAACCACCTCACCGGCAGAGAGCACGTAAATGCAATCAGCTGCACGGACAGTACTCAGGCGATGCGCAATGACGATCCGCGTGACTTTGCGCTCCTGCAAACTTCGCGAGACGAATGCCTGCGACATTTCATCGAGCGCGCTGGTTGCCTCGTCAAGCAACAGGATGCGCGGCCGCGTCACGAGCGCGCGTGCAATTAATAGCTTCTGCAACTGTCCGCCCGAGAGCGTATGGTCGTTGACGAAGGTATTCATCTGCATGGGCATTTCACGGATGTCATCGGCAAATCCAGCGGCTTCCGCAGCAGCCCACGCTTCTTCCTTGGAAATGAGCGTTGCGCCCACGATGTTTTCCATCACGGTCCCCGGAATGACGCGAGCATGTTGGCCCACTACGCCGATTTGTCGACGCACCGAGACGAGATCCAACTTTGCAAGATCCTTGCCATCAAAGAGCACCTTGCCCGATGTTGGTCGGCGCAAACCGAGCAACAACTGAGCGAGCGTGGACTTTCCGCTCCCCGATGCGCCGACAACCGCAATGAAGTCACCGGCAGCGATTTCAATGGATATGCCGCGCAGCACTTCATCCGCGGATCCTGAGTATGCAAATCGAACGCCTTGAATTGAGAGACTTCCTGAGAGCTGACCGGCACTTTCTGCTCCGGGGTCTGACTCCGGGCGCTCTTCCAAAATTGGCAAGAGTCGCCCCATCAATGGCGCGATCTCCGAAATATCACCAATGGCGTAACCAAACGACGTGATCGCTGCCAGCGCTGCTAAGAACGCAGCATTGAACGCCATGAAAGCCGGAACCTGTATTTCTTTGCCACCAGCGATCGCACCGAAGCGCCACCACAGGAACCCCGCTGCAGCAAACGGCACAGCGATCGCAAGGACCCGCAACTGCGCGCCCACAATCGCTGCTCCGTACATGGCGCGACGCTCTGGGCGATAGCGCTGCATCCACTGCAACAACGCATGTTCCTCTGTGCCGGTAGTGCGAATGCGATCGATGCCATCGAGCAGCTGCAATGAGAATCCACTGAGTTTGCCGCTGCGGTCTGCAGCATCAGCGGCAAATCGTGCCTGACGCCGAGCGACGAATGCGGTCACCCCGAAGACCATGAGAAACAGAAGCGCTGAGACGGCTGCAGCCAAGGGGTCAATAGCCACCATAAGCAGTAGGTAGGTCAGCGAAAACATGCCACTCACTACCGAAACCACCATCGTTCCAGTCACGCGACGTTGAACTTCTTCGATCACGCCAAGCCGCTGCGCGAGATCGCCAACTGAATACTTCTGGAAGAAGGAAAGCGGCAACTGCAGTGCGCGGAGAACGATTGACGACGAGCCACGCGTTGTCGCGCGCGTTTCCGTTCGTAGCAGGAGGAAGCGTGTGACGAGTTCGCATGCTGCGACTGCCAAGAGCGCCGACGCGAGCACAAGTCCGAGATGTACGAGTGATGTCGAATCGCCTCCCGGAATCACTCTGCTGACTAACAGCCCCGTGGCAAATGGAATGGCTAAGTTGAGCACGCTCGCAGTCAGGGAAATGAATGCTGCTAGCCACAGGTCATGCGCGGAGCCGCGCAACAAGAATGCGAACAGCGCGCGGAGTGTGACAGTGCCAACGGGCAACGGAGGCGCGAACACCACAGCGGATCGTTGCAGCACACTGGCCTGGCGCGCGTCAACCTTGCTAATACGCGGCGGCTGACCCGGTAGATACTGAAATGCGCGATACCCGCCCCATCGCCCGGACACAAGTGCGACTGGAGTGCCTTCGACGGTGCTGGCCAAGAGCGGTCCAAAGTCGCCCTTCCACCATTCGTCTGCGAGCCGCACATGGCGACAGCCAATGTTTGCCGCATGTGCGAAACTTTCGGCGGACGGTCGCAAAGAGTCATCCGGAATGCGGCGTGGGATCACTGCAAGCGGGACACCAGACTCCACGGCAACGTGACGGCACGCACGCAATAGCGGATGAACATTGGGATCAATGCTCAGAACTTCATTCTGATCAGAGAAGAACGAACTGAGCATCCGCGCGTAGCGCTCGCGTAATACGGATGACTGGCGAGATCTCCCCTCCGCCGCTGTAGCCATTGCAACCGAATCCGCCGATGCGATTTCCATCACACGCAAGAGCAATGCGGACAGCGGATCACTTTCGCGTTCAGTTGCAATGCGCGCATCAATCGGCAACATCACGCGAGCAAATGCATCGGTGCCGTCTGCAATTGCTTCCGCTACACCCGACCCATGAGACGGCGCCACCACCACGGAAGCGGGGCCGTCCGGGACAGCAACGACCGTTGCGTGCGCTCCCTGCAACTGTGACACTAGCGATGGAAGAACGCCGCCGGGCGCCACGATTCCAAGATAGACACGGCGGCCGGGCGTGCCGTCAGTGCGACGACGAGCGACGAAGATGCTGATCATGCCCGATGCAACCGCAAATGCGCGCGGCTCGGAACCCAAGTCCATATGGTCACGACCATCAACTCGCCGCTCGGCGCTACCTGCGTCAACAAAGATTGCGGCTGCACCGTGGAGCATCAACCCTGCCCTCCACCGCGAACGAATGAGACATAGGCGCCGTTCAGCGCCATGAGTTCTTCATGCGAACCACGCTCGACGATTGATCCATGATCAAGAACCACAATCTCGTCTGCGTCGCGAATAGTGCTGAGGCGATGGGCGATCACCAAGCATGCGCAGCCGCGGCGACGAATGGCACGGTCAATCTGCGATTCAGTGGTTGCGTCAAGGGATGAAGTTGCTTCATCAAGGATCAGAATGGACGGACGCCGCGAAAGTGCGCGCGCAATTTCTACGCGCTGCGCTTCACCACCCGAGAGATTCACCCCGCCCTCAGCGATCATCATGCCGAGGCCACCACGTGCGTCAATCAACCCGGCTAGACCCGCGTCATCAGCTGCTTCGTGCATCCATTCATCGGGAATCAGTGGATCCCACATGGATAGATTGTCGCGCAGACTTGCGGCAAAGAGGACTGGCGATTGCCCAACAACGGCGATCACGGTGGCGCGTTCATGACGCGGGATTGAAGCGAGCGATCGCCCACCGACGAACACTTCGCCCGACCAAGGCGTGTAGAGGCCCGCGGCAAGTTTCGCGGCGGTGCTCTTGCCTGAACCCGTAACACCAACGATTGCAACGCGGCGGCCGGGCGCAATTCGCAATGTGAAATCACGGATCAGTGGATCTGCCGCTTCGCTGTAGCCAAATACAACATGACGGAATTCGAGCGTGTCCGCAGACAACAAAGCATGATTCTGACTCGACACCAAGTCTGCCGACTGCGCCACTGCGACTGGCCCTGATGGCAGCGCCAATGGATCGCGGGGATGGCGAAGGACATCATCAATCCGCGCCATGGTGGCGTGCAGGGACTGAATCTCTTGCCCAAGTGATGCCAGCTCGAGCACAGGTCCCATGGAAATCACAAGGATCGCTTGAAATGCCAACAATGAACCGATGGTGATGTGCCCATGCATAACCTGCCAACCGCCAAATGCCAGAACGATGGCGGAAACAAGCACAGAAACCAGGAATTCTGGAGCGGCAGTGAGCGTTGTGGTCAATCCTTCGAGCGACTGACCTGATGTAGCCGTACGCGCGTTGGCATCGGCGATGCGCGCGAAGAGATCGTTCTCGCGCCCGGAGGCCTTTACAGTTTCAATGGCGGACAGGCCAGACGAAAGCGTGCCTGCACCAAGGCCGATGTCCTTCTCAAGCGTGCGTGTGCGATCAACGAGCGCGCGTCCAGATCGCAGCACAATCAGAAGGACTATCGCGATAACACCGACTGCAATGAGCGCAAGGTGCTTGTCGATGGCGAACAGCGCCGCGATGAACAGGGTCGATGTCAGTAAGCCAACGAACGCTGGGGCAATCTTTGAAGCGAACACCCCTGCCAACGTCTCAACGGAATCAAGTCGCTGCACAATGTCGCCGGTGTAGCGATGCGAATAGAAGTCCACTGGTAGTCGAAGCAAGTGATCAAAGAATCGCGCAGCGCCGGTAATGGCGAGGCGCTGCTCCAGCTTCGCGAGCAATTTCTGTTGAACATATGCCAGCACTATGCTCACCAACATTGCGGCAATGGCGAGCAGAACCATGGGGAGCAACCAGCCGTGAGCGCCCTCAAGGAGGACGCGGTCCACATACACAGCGCCAAGCGCGGGGAGTGCAAATGCAGGAACTGCAAGCAGCACCCCACATGCGGCCGTAGCAGCGATCACCCGCCACGAACCGCGCATCCGTTCAAATACTGCTTCGCGAATTCCGCGAGTGCGCCCACCAGGGACGAAATTCTCGGCGGGCTTCAGTTCGAGCACTACACCGGTAAATTTCTCATCGAATTCCGCGGCGCCGACCCAACGATGCCCAACGGAAGGATCCATGATCCGCCACTGTCCGCGGCTCCAACCTTCGAGCACCACGAAGTGATCAAATCCCCAGTAAAGAATGCCGGGAAGCTGCAAATCATGAAGTTCAGCACTCTCGACGGCGTACCCCTCGCAACTGAGTCCGTAGGTCGCGGCGGCGGCAGTGAGCTGCAAGGCACTGCTGCCATCACGGCTTACTCCGCACACTCGGCGAGCTTCCTCGATGGCAATATGTAGCCCGTGAAATCCAAGAACTGAGACAAGGCATGCAGCGCCGCACTCAACAGCATCCATCTGAATAATGGTGGGCGCAACCACGAGCCGTCGACCTGTTGGCCGGAATGCCGGACCCTTGAGTTCGTCAGCCACCGAAGGCCTGCTTGATCCAAGGAATGAGGAGCGAGATTGGCGCAACATCTTCGGTTACCACATCAACGTCGCAAAGCGTTCCCGGCGTGAGTGGTCGCGGGTAACCAACGCCGCCGGTCCAGCGCAGGCCGGTCGGCGAATCGGGATTCAATTCAAGATCAATGACCGCCGACACGGTGCCGCCGTAGCGGCGCTCGATGTCCTGGGCAACTTCGGGGCTATTGATGATGCGCAGAAATGACTCGCGCGTTCCGACTACTGGCTCAATGTCGCTCACTGCGGCGCTGATCACGCCAAAGCGCTCGCGATCGGCAATCGATGGCTCAACATGCGTGTGCATGTCCTTGCGCACACGCTTGCCTTCGGCGAGCGGGAAGAATGCATAGCAACGCAGCCTTCCGTCACCGGCGTCGGAAACAATTGCCACAGTGCCGCCGCGATGCACCACATCACCAAGGCTGCGAGTCAATTGAACCACCTTGCCGGAGCGCGGTGCAATCACATTTCGCTCAGAATTCATGCGCGCGGTAAGTTGCCTAATCAGCGCATCAGCGTCAGCAATCAGGTTGCTACGCCGCTGCCGATCTTGCTGATGATGGATAGCGATGTCAGAACGATCGGCACCGATACGGAGCAATTCACTGCGCGCGTCGGAAAGGGTCCGCTCGATCTCAAATGTTGAGTTAGCGATTGCAAGTAGTTCTGATTCAGCCAGGAGACCCTGACGCACCAGATCTCGCTTGACCTCTACCGCGTTGTTGAAATCAAGCGCAATGGCTGCAGCACGATCAATGCGCCGACGACATTCGGTTTCGCGCACATTGATGGAAGCCGTGATTGCGGCGATGGCGATGTCCTCTGCAGCGGACATGCTGGCATCTTGCTCTCGCAACCGGGTCGCTGCGTCCTCCGCATCTAACTTCTGCGCTTCAAGCAGTGGATTGGCCACCACTGCGAGCACTTGCCCTTGCACAACCCGGTCACCAGGCTTCACCTGCAAGTCTCCTATACGACCATCCGCAGGAGCTTCTGCAGCAACCACCATAGAACCCTCAATGAGGATTCCTGTCCCACGAACGATCAGCGGGATCGTTCCAAAGATGCTCCACGCGGTGAATGTTGCGATCACGGTGCATGCGCCCGCCACCAATACCCAGAGGCGTGGCGATGCAATCGGAGCTACACGATTGATGCTCTCCGGACTCGAAGCGGAGTCAACGGCGCGTTCGCGGAAAATGTGGTCTTCACCGTCCATGGAGTCGACCGCTGCATACTAGCGAATTACTGCGGATCGCCTCATACTTGCGCCTGCCAACCGTACCGCTCGTAACGGTGAGTGAATGTGCCGTCCGGGCGGAGGTCTAACACCCCATAGCCCTCGGGAATTCCCTCAACGGCGCCCTTCCACCACGAGCCGCACACCGCACCGTCGCAGATGTAGGAGATCCCATCAATCATGCAGTGGTCAAGCAAGTGGACATGCCCGCTCAGGCAAACTTTGACATTTCCGGCTTGTTTAAAGAGATCGTGCAGCAGCGTGGCGTCGGTGTGCATCTCGCCGTTAAAGATGACCGTGTCGGTGCCGACATGTTCGCGGGAACGCGGCGCGCCGTAGGTCAGTGCCGTCAACGACAGAATGGGAATATGCGAGACCACGGCCACAGGCATGGACTTGGGCGTAGCAGCGAGCGTTTGCGTGAGCCACTCCATCTGCGCATCATCGAGATAGGCGGTGTAGCGATCGTCCTTGGGCTGCACGCTGTCGAGACAGATGAATCGCCACGGGCCATGATCAAATGTGTAGTAGTTCCGTGATATTCCAAAGAGATCGCAGGCGAAGCGCTTGCCCCAGTCTGCCTCAGTGCCAGTTGACTCGCTCTTTTTACGATTCCACCCCAAGATGTCATGATTGCCGGTGACGTGGTGGACCGGCACGCTGCATTCGCGCTTGAGTGTTCCCTGGAATATTCCACGCAGCTGCTCCGCTCGACTGCGCTTGGCTTCGAAGACATCCATGACAGCGTCGCCGCCGGTGATGATGAGATCGGGCTTGTTGGTCTGCGCGTGATTGAAGGCGCTCGCCATTCCGGCCTCGGCGCGGAGTTCGGGTTGGACATGGATATCCGTTAGATGCGCCAGGCGGATGGTGCCAGGCACAATCCCCGTTGGCGGCGCTGCCGGAGCAGTCACTGCGGACTGTTCAATTGGCACCGCACGCCCGGCGAACGCGGCGCGCATCGCGGACAGCGTGCCCGCGCCAATAATTGCGTTGCGGAGAAAGTTGCGTCGGCCGGAAGTGGCGGGCACGGGGGCACCGCTTGCAGACGTCCCGCATGTGGTCGCTGCGGAGGGTGAAACTCTGGTCGTTGAAGGCTGTTCCATGTCCTTCGTATACAGCGTTCCAGGTCCACGGTTGAGGGTTCGCACACAATTCCCCCTTCGTACACTTGGGGCGTGGAACACCTGCGCACAACAACCGTTGATGAAATCCGCACGCTGACGACCCCACGGGACGGCGAAGTACGGATTGGGCAGCGGATCGGAATTGTTGGGCCTGGGGGACAGATTCCGGTCGGAACGAAAATTGTGCTGCTCGGCATCCCGGAAGACATCGGCATTCGGGCCAATCTAGGCCGGGGAGGCGCGCGGCGCATGTGGCGGGCGTTCCTGCCGCGTTTCTTGAATATGCAATCGAACTGCTTTTTGGATGGAGCCACCATTGCCGTTGCTGGTTGCATTGAATTGCGGGACCTGAATAAGGCCGCGAAGGGCATCGACGCGACCATTGGCGGACCCCGTTCACGTGCGGAATCCTTACTCTTGCTGCGCGAGATGGTGTGCGAGATTGATAACCGCGTGACATCCGTCGTTGAGAAATTTCATCGCGCCGGAGTCGTTCCGATTGTGATTGGCGGCGGTCACAACAACGCCTACGGCATTCTTGCTGGATGCGCGCGCGCTGTAGGCGGTCCGATGAGCTGCGTGAATGTTGATTTGCACGCTGATCTTCGGCCGTGCGAAGGACGGCATTCAGGAAATGCGTTCTCTTATGCGCGCGCTGCTGGGCACCTCAGCCAGTACGCAGTGCTTGGCATGAGTGAAGCATGGGCAACGCAGTCGACTATCGATGCGATTGAGCGCGATGAATGCGTGGCCGCATTCACGTTTGAATCGATGTTGCGCGGCGGAGTGACTGCCGCACGTATGGCCGAGCTTGCCATGGCGCATGTCAGCGCTGGTCCGGCAACATTAGAACTTGATCTTGATGCGGTGGCACAAGCTCCAGCAAGCGCTGCGGCTGCAAGTGGGTTTAGCGGCGCGGAATTTCGAGCGATGGCTACACAACTCGCACGCGGCATCGATTTGCAGGCCGCACACATTGCCGAAGGTGCGCCAGGCAACGGAGCGTGGCCCACAGAAATGCTGGGAAAATTCGTTGCGGAAGTGGTTCGCGATGTTGCTACGGCGATCACGTCACCGCGGGCGTAAAGACAAACTGTGCGCCGTTAAACAGACCGCGGTCACTGAGTTTGAGCGCCGGAATCACTAAGAGTGCCATGAATCCAGCTGTCATGTACGGCGCGCGCAGTGACGAGCCAAGCGACTTCGCTGTTGCCGACAGTTGTGCATAAGCGGCACCAACTTCCTCCGCCGGGCGATCACTCATCAGACCAGCGATCGGCAACGGAAGCGTCTGCGTGCCCGCGGCGGTTCCATCCGAAACAGCAAGCCCGCCACATGCTGCGAATACTGCGTTCACTGCATGAGCGACTGCTTCACGTGATGCACCAACCGCAACCACGTTGTGGCAGTCATGCGCAACACTTGAAGCGATGGCGCCATGCGTAAGTGCAAATCCGCGGATGAATGCCATGGCTGGCGGTGCCGCTGAATAGCGATTCACCACTGCAAGTAACAGCAGGTCTTTCGATGGATCCGGCTCGACTACGCCGTCAGTCGTGCGCATCGGTGCGTCAACACTTCCAGTCACTAACTGACCATCCTCGGCGAGGATCGCGTGAGCGGTCACAGTCACGCCGCTCGCTGTGCCGCCATTGGGAGCAAGCACACGGAAATCGCTCGCCGCGAAGATACCGGTGCGGAACGCGTTCGGCGTGCGAGAGGCGCGCGGTGCGATACGCGACTGTCCGCGCTCAGACACCACTTCGCCAGCAATCCATGTCTTTACAGGCTTGAAAGACTGCAAATCTTCAACAAGCACCATGTCCGCGCGATCGCCCTCGCGCAGCAGCCCGCATGGCAATCCATAGTGGCGAACCGGATTCACAGTCGCCGCCCGCAGAGCAACGAATGGATCGATTCCCTTCGCCACTGCGCGCGCTAGCAGGCGGTCAATGTGCCCAACAAGCAAGTCGTCTGGGTGAGCGTCATCGGTGCAGAACATGCACAGTTCAGGGTGCTCAGCGAGCATCGGCCACAGCGCCTCGAAATTCCGCGCCGCACTGCCATCACGAATGAGGATCTTTACGCCGAGTGCCGCCTTGTCACGCGCCTCATCAATGGTGAAGCATTCATGGTCCGTCTCAATACCACGTGCAAAGTACGCGCGCGCTTGCTCCCCGCGTAGACCGGGCGCGTGACCGTCGACACGCTTGCCTCGAGCCTGTGCAGCGGTGATCTTCGACATGACCTGCGCCTCACCACCAATCGCTCCGGGCCAATTCATCATCTCGCTCAAATAATGAATATTCGGATCATCAAGAAGTCGCGCGCAGGCATCGGCATCAATGGTGGCGCCGGCGGTTTCAAAGGAAGTGGCTGGAACGCACGAAGGACAGCCGAACCAGCAAGTAAATGGCGAACCCGCAATGTCCTCAATCATGAAACGAATTCCTGGCTCGCCTAAGACATTGGCGATTTCATGTGGGTCACTTACCGATGCAACCGTCCCGTGCCGCATTGCCACGCGCGCAAACTCCCATGGCGGCAGCATGCTGCTTTCCACATGAACATGTGCATCAACAAACCCAGGCACAAGAACACCAGGCTGCATAGGGGCAGTACTTGGAACGATCGAAGCGATTCGACCGGAGCGAATGGTGACTACGCACGGGCGGATCGTTCCGGATGCGACGTCGGCAACAAGGTGATTCAGCGTGATATCTGGCATGCGATGCAGCGTAGCGCGGACGCAAATTTGCGGAAACTGCCGAGCAGGGAAGTGACGACTGCGGCACACTATGCAGATGAGCGCCCCCACCCTTCGGCTCGACGCCATGCAGTTCTTTGGCCGCCTCGCGAGCGACTACCACGCCATGTTTGGCATCACGCTTGCAGCGTTGCGTGGTCAGCGAATCCTCGATTGCCCGTCGGGTCCCTGCTCTTTCGTCGCTGAAGCAGTTGCTGCTGGAATTGACGCTGTTGGCGTCGATCCGCTGTACATCCACACGCACGCAGAATTGCGTGAACGGTGTGAATCCGACATTGCCGGAACGATCAAAGCTATGTCTGCGCACGGTGACCACTATTCGGCACTCGACCTGATCACCTACGCCGATAGCAAGCGCGCCGCGCTTCATGGATTTCTTGCGGACTATGAAATTGGTCGCGCTGCGAACCGCTACATCGCGGCCAGTTTGCCGCTGCTTCCATTCGCAGACCAGTCATTTGATCAAACATTCAGCGCGCACTTGCTAGTCACCTATAGCTCGCCGGAATCAGGTGGAATTCTTACCAATTCACCATTCACAGAGCAGTGGCACCAAGCCGCCCTCACCGAACTATTGCGCGTCACCAAGCGTGTACTCCATGTGTATCCAACGACCACACGCACTTCACCCGCACGAAGACACCCATACTTGGAGCACATTGTTGCGCGACTGCAAGTGAGCGACGAGTGGAAGTGTCGCTACGAACTGTCGACATACCATCGCGGCGACCCCGCGCAGAACTTGTTGAACGCGTCATTGGTGATTGAGCGCGTCAGTCCTGATCACGCCACGGTATAAAGACCGTGCATGTGATTAGGCGGCTTCTTTGCGTTCAGACACTTGACGGCGCGCCATGGTTATGGAGTAACCCAAAGCAGCAGCAGCAATTCCGACAACGGCATTTGCTGTGAGCAACACCGCCGCTCGCTCGAAGGCTCCGTCTTGCACTGCTGATGCGACATCCCATGCAAAGCCGCTCACGGTAGTAAATCCGCCAAGAAATCCTGCGCCCCAGAGCTGCTCGCGCAAGCGATTTTTGTGCGAAAGTTCAACCGGAATGCCGCGCCCGTCAACATCACACAGGCGGGCAAACAGTACGCCGATCGCACATGCGCCCAGCACATTCACAGCAACGCGGGCCGTCCAACCAGGAAGACCAACAGCACTACATCCCAACTCCACCCCCGCACGCGCCGCGCTGCCAATAAAGCCACCAGCGAAGGCAACGGCGATGAGTTTCCAAATCGGCACAATAGGCAATGCGCGCTGGTGATTCACGGGGTCGCCCCCGTATATGCAGCCATTGCGGCGCCACCAGCCAGTGCCAAGAGCGGAGCACCGCATAGCGTCGCCGCCCAAAGCGTCAAGGCACTTGCACGCTGGCCGCGCAACCACAGCTGAACGACATCCATTGAGAATGCGGAATAGGTGGTCCAGCCAGCCAGCACACCAGTGACGGCCGCAACCAACATCGGACCCGCCTGCTCTTCAATTGATTGGGCACTCCCCGCCACCGCACCCATCAGAAGTGCGCCAAAGAGGTTGATGACTAGCACCGCCCACCATGGTTGCACATCGTTGCGCATCAGCACATCACGCGCCACCAGACGCAGGGCGCAGCCGATGGCGCCGCACATGGAAACAATGAGAAGGTGCATCAACATGACTTCAACGTTTCTGATCGGAGCCGCGCGGCGTGGCGCCCGTCGCCGGTCGTGCTTCGGGAAATCCGTTCAACTCTCGGAGCGACTTGGCGCATTCGCATGTCTCGATCGTACGGCGCATATCAGCAATGAACCGGTCGCGGAATGATGGAGTCGCCTCACTTGGCCACGCCAAGCGCACCCACTCCTCCCACTCAGCGCCGTGACCGGAAGTCAGCAGTTCGAGCACACCTGCAGTGAGCGATCCGATCATTCCTGGGCACGGCAAGAAATCACCCATTCCCGCACGACCATTGCGCAAAGCCTCGATCGCAGCCGCGGCTGGATCACGCACTACCGCTGAGCCAAGATCGGCGAGATCATCAGCCGCCGTACCACGCGTCATGGCGGCGGCTTCCGCGAGACACTCGCGATACTGTTCGAGCGCTGCTGCTGCGTGCCTTGCGAGGGACTGGCGATTGGGCTCGCACCTCATGCGCTCGACGTTCGGCGTCCATGCGCGCCGCTCTGGATTCCATGTGCACGCAATGAGTGGATCCCGCCCATATGCGCCGGGCGTGAGTCCATACCGAAATCCGTGGCACACGCTCATGAAGATCCATCCGCCGTGGGCATCATCACGCTGAAACATGCCCATGCCGATCTCGGTAATTGCGGGACCGCCGTGCTCGTCCGCGGCCTCTTGTGGAACAGTCACCATCATCCATGTGGTGCCGCCGCCGCTACCAACGTTCACTTCGCCAACAATCACATCCCCAACGCCATCACCAGTGATATCGCCGCCAAATCCTGGCGATCCGATTGGAGGCATGCACCGCTCTGCTGTTGGCGAAAATCCATCCACTCCAAAGACGAACGGACCGAGATATGCGGTGCATGTCGGGCGGCTTGCATCGGTCCACACACGCAATCGACGCCGGTCAGGCCACACATAGGAAGTGCGATTATTCCAACCATTATTAGAGTCAGCATCGGACACTGGTGCTAAGTCTTCAAAGTTGCCGCGCCATGCACCAACGGCAGTATTCGGCTCCCAATGAAACCATTCTTGTAGCGGATCGACCTCGTACACCAGCATCAATCCATTTGCAAATTCAGCGCGCCCTTCCGTCACCCAACGCGGCATGAGCGTGCGAGCCACGAACACATGCACGCTGTGCCACGCCATAAGCGGTAGCGCCAGTAGCAATGCGCTTGCAATACTGATGCCGATCACCCACCTGCGTCGTCCACGCCGCAGCGCCTCGCGCTCCGTGCGGGTGACAGTCCCGCATTCCGAGCATCGCGCGCCTGCTGTCAATGCCGCGCCGGTAAACCGAGTTTCGGGATCAAACACGTGGTGACACTGCGAACACCGAAGTACTCCGTCCGGCTTCCATCGACGCCCGAACATCACCCACAGCACCACAGCAAACGGAGCTGCGATCGCCGCGTACATCGCCCAACGCCACGGGCCGATGAGCAAGGGTTCGAGGGGCGCTAATCGGTTGTAGATATTCAACGCATTGCGGTCCGGCGTAGACGAAGACTGTTGGTGACCACGGCAACGCTGGAAACACTCATGGCAACTGCCGCGACCATCGGACCAAGATTCCAGTGCGTCAGCGGCCAAAGCACGCCCGCAGCCAGCGGAATACCGACGATGTTGTAGCCAAACGCCCACCACAAATTCTGTCGCACGGTGCGCATGGTGGCGCGCGCAATAGCGCATGGTGGCGCGCGCAATAGTGATCGCTTTCGCCACGCGTAAGACGCCTGGACGCATGAGCACCACATCTGCCGCGTGCGCCGCGATATCTGCTCCGCTACCGATCGCCATGCCAACATCCGCACTCGCAAGCGCAGGCGCGTCATTCACACCGTCGCCCACCATCACGACACGTTGGCCGCGGGCACGCATGTCCGTGATGATCTTGGCCTTGCCTCCCGGAAGAATGCCCGCATACACGCGCTCAATGCCAACTTCATGGGCGATGCGTTCCGCCACGCGCTGGTCGTCGCCAGATGCCATGGAAACATCAATACCCATGGCGCGAATGGCTGCCACCGCCTCACGTGCATCGGGCAATACGGCGTCTGCCATGGCGATCACGCCGATGGCCTCGCCGTCTACGGATACAACCACCGCAGTCCGTGCGGCGTTCCGTTCGGTGGTCATGAGTTCATTGATCGCTGCGGAAACAGCACGTTCACAGGCAAATTCTGGTGTCCCAATGCGCACGCGCTGGCCATTCACTGTGGCTGCGACCCCGCCACCGATCGTGGCATGAAAGTCGCTTGCCGCAGGGACAGTGATGCCGCGATCCAACGCAGCGCGCACAATCGCTTCACCAAGTGGATGCTCACTGGAGCGCTCGGCAGAAGCGGCAGCTGTTAACAGCGTGCGC
>JAPLMU010000071.1 GCA_026386795.1 Planctomycetota bacterium | reverse complement strand
CCGTGAGCAGCCAAGACGCGCTCGGGCATGCTCCACGCACTGAACGCGAAGGAAATCTCAAAGACGGTTGGCAAGCTGTTCTCAATCTGCACCACCTCATCGCCGGTGTAGCCCGACTCAATGAGGAAGTCGCGGAACGTGGTTCCGTGCGTTGGAACGATGCCGTCCTCGGTTGGAAGTGCAACTTCAAGACTGAGCGTGCCCATGACGTGGGTCACAATCTCATCCACCTGCACAGCGGTGTAGGCGAGTGCCTGCAGCGCGGGGCGCAGTGACTGGTTGGCGATCTTGAAGTAACCACCGCCGGCAAGCTTCTTGAACTTGGTCAGCGCAAAGTCTGGCTCCACGCCAGTGGTATCGCAATCCATCAGCAGTCCGATGGTGCCAGTTGGTGCAATCACCGTGACCTGCGCATTGCGGAAGCCGTGCTTCTTGCCGAACGCAAGGGCATCGTCCCATGCAGCAACCGCGCGGCTGAGCATGTCGTTGGCGTTGGAAATGGTCACGCGGCCTTCGGTGAACACCGCATGATCAATCGGAACCGGCGCGATGCGCATTTCTTCGTACTGACCACTGTCGCGGGCAACACCCTGCGCAGCGCGACGATGATTGCGGATCACGCGGAGCATGTGCTCCTTGTTCTCCTTGTAACCATCGAACGTTCCGTGCTCAGCAGCGAGCACCGCACTTGCTGCATAAGAACGACCGGTCAGGATGGAACTGAGCGCGCCGCACACTGCACGGCCAGCGTCACTGTCGTAGGGGATACCGGCTTGCATCAGCATGGCGCCAAGGTTGGCGTAGCCGAGACCAAGGGTGCGGTACTTCCAACTGAGTTCAGCAATTTCCTTGGATGGGAAGCTGGCCATCAGCACGCTGATTTCCAAGACCACGGTCCACAGACTGATGGCGTGCTCGTAACCCTCGATGTCGAAGGTGCGCGTCTCTGAGTCATAGAACTTGAGCAGGTTGATGGACGCCAAGTTGCATGCGGTGTTATCCAGGAACATGTACTCGCTGCACGGATTGCTGGCGTTAATGCGCCCGCCTTCCGGGCAAGTGTGCCACGCGTTGATGGTGGTGTCGTACTGGATGCCTGGGTCTGCGCAGTGCCACGCAGCCTCATTGATTTGCTTCCACAGATCGACAGCGGGCAGGGTCTTAGCGACCTTGCCATCGGTGCGACGAATCAACGTCCACTCGCCGTTGGCTTCCACCGCATCCATGAACTCATCAGAGAGTCGCACGGAGTTGTTGGAGTTCTGACCACTGACGGTGTAGTAGGCCTCGCCGTTGAAGTCGTAATCGAGCTTGAGCCCGAACTGCGCCGCGAGTTCCTTCTGCTTCGGGGCCAGGTGCTTCATGCCTTCAACAAGCGCGGCAACCTTGATTTCTTCACGAACCTTCCAGTTGACGAACTTCTCGATGTCGGGGTGATTGACATCCAGGCAGACCATCTTGGCAGCGCGGCGCGTGGTGCCGCCGGACTTGATCGCACCTGCGGCGCGGTCGCCGATCTTCAGGAAGCTCATCAGTCCAGAACTGCGACCGCCACCGGAGAGTTGTTCGTTCTCACCACGGACGTTGGAGAAGTTGGTGCCGGTGCCCGAGCCGTACTTGAAGAGTCGGGCTTCGCGGGTCCACAGGTCCATGATTCCGCCTTCGCCAACCAGATCATCCTTCACGCCCTGAATGAAGCAGGCGTGCGGCTGTGGATGCGTGTAGGCATCCTTGGCGAGGCCAACTTTGCCAGTCTTGTGATCCGCGATCCAGTGACCCTGCGCAGGGCCGCTGATTCCGTACGCGTAGTTCAAGCCAGTGTTGAACCACTGTGGGCTGTTCGGGGCAGCCATCTGGTTGAGCAGCATGTGCGCGAGTTCGTCGTAGAAAGCGTCAGCGTCCTTCTTTGCAGTGAAGTAGCCGAACTTCTCGCCCCAGTGGCGCCAGCAACCAGCCAAGCGATGTGCCACTTGGCGAACGCTGCGCTCTGGTCCAAGAACGGGCTTGCCCGCGGCATCCTTGAGCGGTCGGCCGTCGGCGCCAAGCTGTGGCACGCCAGCCTTGCGGAAGTACTTGCTGACCACGATGTCCGTGGCAAGCTGACTCCATGACGCCGGAACTTGCGCATCATGCATTTCAAAGACGGTGCTTCCGTCCGAATTGGAGATGCGGCTTGAGCGGGTGGTCCACTCGGTGGTTCCGTAGACGTCCTTGCCAGCGGTCGTGAAGCGTCGTGCAATTCTCATGGGTATTCCGTGTCTCTCTCGTGATGGTGCACGCGATGCCTGCGTGCATGTGTTTCGGGAACAGTGTTCGTGACGGAGCGGCGCCGCGTCCATAGGAACGCGGAGTCCTGGATTCGGGTCTTACTGATGATTTGGAGTGCTGTCGCCGAACGGAAGTCCGTCGACGCGCGGGAGTGTCAGGCCGGTCTGATCTTGATACTTGCCGCGCTTGTCTGCGTAACT
>JAPLMU010000200.1 GCA_026386795.1 Planctomycetota bacterium | reverse complement strand
TGACCCGTGCTCGTCACTGACCCCAAGGACATCCTTCATGCGGAAGCCGCCGCTGAGCGCGTGGTTGAAGTGCACCGCCGGTTGGTGAAATTTCTGCGCGTGGGGCTCACGCTTCCGGAAATCGATTCGTTTGTAGGTGCCACACTCAAGGACCTTGGCTGCTCGAGCTGCTTCCTTGACTACGCCGTGCGCGGTCACCCGCCCTACCCAAGCCAAGCATGCCTGAGCCCGAATGCGTGCGTGGTCCATGGAACGCACACCATGACGCGCGACCCGGTGCGCACGGGCGACATTCTTTCTATTGATATCGGCGTGCGCAACAAGGGCTGGATCGGTGACGCCGCTTGGACCTACTCCTTTGGCGAGCCGGACAAGCTCACGCGCGCCTTGATGGAGAGCGGCAAGGAAAGTCTGCGCCGTGGCATTGCCGCGATGCAGCCACAGCGCCCACTGATTGACTGGGCGAAGGCGGTTCAGAAACACGTTGAGAAGGAATGCGGTTTCCATTTGGTGCGCGGTCTCGGCGGGCACGGCATTGGCCGCGAATTGCATGGGCCTCCATTCATCTCGAACGTAGTTCCCACCTACCCAGGCGAATGGGGCGAGGCGTGGAAGCCGTGGGTTCCGGGCATGCTGGTGGCGGTGGAACCGATGATTGCGATCGGCACCACCGAAACACGAACCACCGGTCGCGAGTGGCCCATTTGGACCGGTGATGGATCGCTGGCGGTCCATTATGAGGCGGACGTCCTGATCACTGCCAAGGGACCACGCAACCTTACTGAGGGCTTGTTTGAGATGCCCGACGTCATTACTGCGTAAGGGACAACTGCTCCATAGGTTAGAACCAGCGCGCTACGCGGCAGCGGTGTCACGGCGCGCGATGGGCATGAAACATCGCGGAGACTTATCCTGTAGCGATGCTCATTGCACTCCTTGCCACCGTCACGCTTGCCGTTCCACCCGCAACCCGGACTTCACCCACTACCGACGACTACGGCGGTACCAAGGTCACCGACGACTACCGCTGGCTTGAGACATTGGAGAAGGACTCGCCCGAAGTCAAGACGTGGACGGACGCACAGCTGCAGAATCTGCGCTCCACACTGGATCCGCTGCGCTGCCGCGATATGTTGACCACGGAACTCACGCCGCTGATGCAGATCACCTCGTGGAGCGTTCCGATCATTCGCGGGCCCGGCTACTTCTATGCGCAGCGCGATGGCCGAATGAACCAGCCCGCGATCTATGTCCGTAACGGCGGCGCCAACTTGGGCGGCGCGAGGGTGATCGACATGAATGTGATCGACCCATCGGGTCTCACTTCCATCGATTGGTGGATGCCTTCCTGGCAAGGCTCCAAGTTTGCATACGGCTCCAGCAAGGCTGGCGATGAAATGAGCGTCCTCAAGGTGATGCGTACCGACACCAAGGAGCACTTCCCTGACGAGATTCCCGGCAAGGTGTCCTTCGGTGGCTGGAACAACTGGGGCGATGCGTTCATCTACAGCAAACTGACTGATCCAAAGGATCCCTATAGCCGCGTGGTTTCTTATCACAAGCTGGGCGAGCCAGTTGATAAGGATCCGGTGCTCATGAAGCAGACCAACCCGTCAGAGGTGCCGTTTGGGCAACTGATGAGCGAAGACCGCTGGATGGTCCTGGGCATGAGCCGCGGTTGGACGGAGAACGATCTGTGGGTTGGCAAGTTTGATGAACTGAAGAATGGCAAGGACACCAAGATTGCCATCGCAGTTGGTCGCGGCGCACAGTTCAGCCCGGTAGAGATTGTTGACGACACGCTGTACATGACCACCACGCTTGGCTCACCCAACGTGCGCTTGGTAGCGGTTGACATTAAAAATCCTGCGGAATCCAACTGGAAGACCATCATTGCTGAGCAGAAGGATGCAGTGATGAGTCAGGTTGACTTTGGTAAGGATGAGATTGTGGTGGTGTGGCAGAAGGATGCGCACGACACCGTGAGCACCTACAAGTTCGACGGGAAGCCAGTTGCTGAGATTCCAGTTCCTGGAGTCGGCAGCGTGACCGTGGCCTGCGACCGCAAGCACACCGAGATGTTCTTCTCGTTTGCCAGTTACAACAGCCCACGCACCATTTACCGTTGCGACATCTTCTGGAAGCCATACAAGCCAGAGATCTGGGCAACGCCGGAACTTGACGTGAAGATGAACGATATTGACGTGACGCAAATCCGCGCCAAGAGCAAAGATGGCACTGAGATTCCTGCGTTCGTAGTGATGAAGAAGGGAACCAAGATGGATGGCAACAACCCATCCGTGCTGTATGGCTACGGTGGATTTGATGTCTCATTGACGCCCGAATTCATTCCGACCATCGTTCCGTTTGTGCAGCGCGGCGGCATTTATGTGGTGGCCAATCTGCGCGGCGGCGGCGAGTTTGGTGACGCGTGGCACAAGGCCGGCATGCTGCAGAACAAGCAGAATGTGTTTGATGACCTGTATGCAGTGGCTGAGAAACTAACCACAGACAAGTACACCTCGGCTGCGCACTTGGCAGTCATGGGTGGTTCGAACGGTGGATTGCTCACCGCCACCGCCGTGACACAGCGACCAGAACTTTGGACCGCAGCGATCAGTGCAGTTCCACTCTGCGACATGCTGCGCTACCAGGACTTCCTGCTTGCCAAATACTGGGTTCCGGAATACGGCGCAAGCAGTGATGCCAATGCGTTCAAGTGGCTGAACGCGTATTCGCCGTACCAGAATGCCAAGAAGGGCACCAAGTATCCAGCCGTGCTCTTCACGGCCGGTGAGAATGACAGCCGCGTTCACCCGCTGCATGCGCGCAAGATGGCCGCGCTGCTGCAAGCGAACACCGGTAGTGATTCCGCTGCGGAACCGATCCTGCTGTACATCGATCGCGATGCTGGACACGGCGCAGGCAAGCCGCTTGAGGCCCGCGTTCGTGAAGCAGTGGATCAGTGGTCATTCTTGATGTGGCAGACCGGCGCGTGCAACTGACGCCGGCCGAAACTGTTCGAATCGGTGCGCTCGCCTCGGGGGGCGGGCGCACCGTTATCAATATTGCGCATGCGTGCGCGCGCGGCGAGATTCCAGCGATGGTTGCCGTGTGTGTGGTGACGCGCGCTGATGCCGGGGCTGTGGATCGGTGCCGAGCTCATGGCATTCCGGTGGCTGTGGTGGCGCCGGAACCGGCCGAGACGTTTGATGATCGAGTGGATGCCGCACTGCGCGCGTACGACGTGAATTTCGTGTGCCTTGCTGGGTACCTGCGGCGATTCCGCGTGGGCGGGACGGATGCGTGGCAAGGTCGTGCGCTCAATATTCACCCGGCGCTGCTGCCAGACTTTGGCGGTCAAGGGATGTACGGCGATCGAGTGCATCGCGCGGTTCTGGCGGCGGGGAGCACAGAATCCGGCTGCACCGTGCACTGGGTGGACGGTGCGTACGACACCGGCAAGCACGTGGTGCAGCGGCGTTGCCCGGTGCTGCCGGGCGATACGGCGGAACTCTTGGCCGCGCGGGTCTTTGCGGAAGAGTGCCGGGCGTATCCAGAGGCCCTGCGGCAGGTTCTCGGCGGCGTCTGAGGGGGACAATTAAATGACGAACTCGCAAACGAACACTGGGATTTCACCAGCCAACGCCGTACGATTTTCATAGGAATGCGCCGCTTCATTGCCGCCATTGCGATCGTGGTGCTCGCCGGTCGAGCGTCTGCTCAGAGCTCTTCGCCGGTAGCGCCAGGC
This sequence comes from Planctomycetota bacterium, assembly GCA_026386795.1. Lineage (GTDB taxonomy): Bacteria > Planctomycetota > Phycisphaerae > Phycisphaerales > SM1A02 > UBA966. The sequence goes on along the minus strand of JAPLMU010000200.1, from coordinate 2,224 downwards.
ATCTCGGATCGACCGCCCTCTACCGCACCCGCGGGACCAGGACGGAAGGGATTAGCAGGTGCTCCGTCTAGCGGATCTTCGCCTGCCCTGCCGCCCGTAGTCACTGCTCCAAAGCCGCGCAACGACCCGCGCGCGCGTCGCCAACAAGACGAGTGGCGGCGCGATCATCCGGGCGACACCTATCACTACTCCATCGACGAAGTGCATCGCATGGTGTTTGCCAGTTGTCTTGATGATGCCAGCCAAGCAGACATGCAGAAGATGCTGGCTGCGCAGATTGACCAACAGGCGGCCACGCTCTTTGAGGCGCCGCCGGACACGGAGATCTTTGTTGCGGTTGCGACGCCGGCAGATATCAAGAAGATATTCGCTGATAGCCCAACAAGCGCGGGCATGTACGAACATCCGCGGCGGCGCATTGTCACGGGCGACATCGGAACGGTTCTCCGCCATGAGTACACGCATGCCATGCACTTTGGGCACATGGAACGGCTCGGGCAACCACATGTGATGTGGGTGCAAGAAGGCCTTGCTTCGCTGTATGAGGTGTACGAACTTGCACCGGATACTTCCATCCGATTTGTACCTACGGAGCGGCATAATCAGGCTCGAAAGATTGCTGCAAACAAGCGCGCTATCTCATTGGCACAGGTAGTCACCATGAATCCGGATGAATTCATGGCCAAGAGTCAGTCGCTCTATCCAGTGGTGCGTTCGGTCTTTGAATACATGGCCGATCAAGGGAAGTTGCGCGCTTGGTACAAGCGGTACGTGGACACCTTTGCGCAGGATCGCTCTGGGCGCCGCGCGATTGAGGACATCTTTGGCGCCACCATCGATGAGTTTGAGGCAAGTTGGCGCGCGTGGGTCTTGGCACGCCCCGCCGTTGATGTTGCGGTGGGGCGCGGGGATCGCAACGTTGGCGTAGATATCAAAGCGGCTACTGACGGCGTGGAAGTGACGCGGGTGGCGCGCGGATCGGCGGCACAACGCGCGGGAATTGTTGCTGGCGATGTCATCGTTGCAATTGACGGCACCCCCGTTCGTTCACCCCGCGAATGGACCGAAGCGACCGCGGCAATCCGTGTGCCAGAATTGGCGATCACCATTCGCCGCGCTGGGAAACGCAGTGAAATTACTTTGATATTTGACGCCCAAGCCAGCGCCATGCTGCGCGGCGCGGGCGAACATGTACTCGTCACTCCTGCCGAATTTCAATGGGCCGAAATTCGGGGTGGATTCCTTTACAAGGTCCAGTTTGCATCAGAAAGTTGATACGTCATGCATATCACCATCAGCGCGAAGCACATGGAACTGACGCAACCCATTCGGGATTACATCGAGCGAAAGATGTCGCGGCTACCGCACTTCTTTAATCGGCTACAAGAAATCCGAGTCATCATTGAACGTGTGCCTCACGGGTACCACGTGGAAGTGGTGAGTGACGTTGAGCACCATAAAGACTTTGTAGCCAACAGTGAGCATCGTGACTTGTATGCCTGCGTTGATGTCGTTTCCGACCGGGCGGTACGGCAATTGCATGAATGGAAAGACCGCATTCGTGGCGCTAAGAAGCACATTGGGACGCGCCGACGGCTTGACTAACGCGTCATCGCGCGCGATCACTGAATTCTGTACTCTGTGCGGTCGCCGGACACTCCGGCGGCCGCCTTTGGCTTGAGTCTGCACTCTGGCCGATCGCGCAGTCAGTGCACTCGCAGTTGTAAGGAAACCACCCACCATGAAGCTCCGCGACATCGTCGTCGAGAAAGCCATCATCGCACCGCTCAAGTCGACCAAGCGCGACGATGCGATCCGCGAATTGGTAGAGGTGTTGGCCGCCCAAGGCGCCGTGAAGCCGGCGCTGGTTGAAGAACTTTCCAAGGCGGTCATCAAGCGCGAGAAGCGCGGCTCCACCGGATTTGGTCACGGTGTTGCTGCGCCACACGTGAAGACCACTGAAGTACAGCGCGTCTTTGTGGCCGTGGGCATCGCCCCGGGCGGGCTTGAATTTCAGGCGCTCGACAAGCAACTCGTGCATGTGGTGTTCCTGCTCTTGTCACCAGAAGATCGCCCCGAAGAACATATTGACGCCATGGAGTGCATCTTCGGCGTCCTCACCCAAGACAAGTTCCGACGCTTCCTGCGCCAGGCGAAGACCCCGGCGGAAGTGTGGGGTCTCCTTGAGGAGGCCGACTCCGCTTCGCAGTCGCGTTGAATGTTG
>JAPLMU010000104.1 GCA_026386795.1 Planctomycetota bacterium | reverse complement strand
CGAACTCATGGATATGGAGTTTGTGCAGTTCCACCCAACCGGCATGGTCTGGCCACCAAGCGTGCGTGGCATTCTGGTCACCGAAGGCGTCCGCGGCGAAGGCGGCGTGTTGCGCAACAGTGAAGGCAAGCGCTTCATGTTCGATGACGTGCCGGATGCGTACCGCAACCAGGTGGCGAAGGATGAAGAAGAAGGCTGGCGCTACGTGTGCGGCGACAAGAACGCCAACCGTCCACCAGAGCTTCTGACCCGCGACCACGTTGCGCGCTGCATCAACCGAGAAATCAAGGCCGGCCGCGGATCTCCGCACGGCGGCGTGTATTTGGACATCGGCTGGATCAAAGAGAAGTTGCCGAATGCATCTGCGCACATTCAGCGCAAGTTGCCCAGTATGTACCACCAGTTCAAGCAGCTTGCCGGTGTAGACATCACCACCGAAGCGATGGAAGTTGGTCCAACCACGCACTATGTGATGGGTGGCGTCGCTGTTGATGGCCATACACAGATGTCGTGCGTTCCGGGGCTGTTTGCCGCGGGTGAGGTCACGGCTGGTCTGCATGGAGCCAACCGCCTCGGCGGTAACTCCCTGTCTGACCTGATCGTGTTCGGCAAGCTGGCTGGCGAACACGCTGCCAAGTTTGTGAAGGAACACGGCGCAGTCGAAGTGGATCAGGCACAGATTGAGGCACACACGCGCGCCATCATGGCACCGTTTGATCGCCCCAACGGCGAGAATCCCTACGGTATCCAGCAGGATCTGCAGAACACCATGCAGGACTTGGTTGGCATTGTCCGTGTTCAAGGCGAAATGGAATTGGCGCTTGCCAAGATCGAGGAATACAAAGCGCGCCTGAAGAACGTCGGCGTCATTGGACACCGCGAATACAACCCAGGTTGGCATACGGCGATTGACTTGCCGTGCATGCTCACGGTTTCCGAGTCCATCACTCGCAGCGCACTTGACCGCAAGGAAAGCCGCGGCGCGCAGTTCCGTGATGACTACCCCGAGAAGAGCGCCGAGTGCTCAACATTCAATCTGGTTGCCAAGAAGGCGCCGGATGGCTCCATGCAAGTAACGCGCCGCCCGGTCGTGCAGATGCGCGATGATCTGAAGGCTGTCATCGAGAAGATGAAGTAAGGAATTAATATGTCCACCCAAACAGCAGCAGCAACAACCACGCCGAAGCCGCCCGCCGATCACGCTCGTCCGGTGCACTTTCGCATCTGGCGCGGCGACAAGGACAATGGAGCCTTCGTTGAGTACACCGTGAATGTCACCGAGGGCATGGTGCTCCTTGACTGCGTGCATCGCATTCAGGCAGAGCAGGCGTCCGACCTGGCGTGCCGCTGGAACTGCAAGGCCGGCAAGTGCGGCTCGTGCTCTGCGGAAATCAACGGTAAACCAAGCCTGATGTGCATGACGCGCATGGACACGCTGCCGCCGGACAAGGTGGTCACCGTGGAACCAATGCGCTCGTTCCCACTCATTCGCGACCTGGTCACGGATGTCAGCTGGAACTTCCGCGTCAAGAAGACCATCAAGCCATTCAAGCCGCGCAAGCCTGACAATGCTGATGGGTCTTGGACCATGTACCAGCAAGACATTGACCGCGTGCAAGAGTTCCGCAAGTGCATTGAGTGCTTCTTGTGCCAGGATGTCTGCCACGTCATCCGCGACCACCACAAGGAAGATGAATTCATCGGGCCGCGCTTCTTGATG
>JAPLMU010000084.1 GCA_026386795.1 Planctomycetota bacterium | reverse complement strand
CCAAGCAGGGACTTGCAAATCACGCCAACCTTGACGCCCGCAGCAGATGCCTCGATCGCTGCGCGGAGACCGGCGCCACCTGCGCCGATGACAAGCACGTCATGTTCATGCACGATGTATTGATCAGTGAAACTCATAAGATCCTCAAGTCGGTCCAAGTTCCGTTTGCGCACAAGCGCACGTAGATATCGGTGAATGCCACTCCAAACAAGCTGATCCAAGCGAACAACATGTGCCGCTGATTGAGCCAGGTGACCTTACGGTAGGCATTGCCACCACCCATGCTGCACGATAGGCAGTCATTATTTCCGCCCACAAAGTGGCGCATGCAGTGGCAACCGAAGGTGTATAGGCTCAAGAAGATTGGGTTGATAATCAGAATCAATGACCCAACACTCAGTCCGAATGAGCGGGTGCCGTCAGCGTTGTAGTGCTGCAGGCTGGCGATGCCGTCCCAGGCAAGCAGGCCGATGAACAACACCGCGGCATACAAGAAGTAGCGGTGAATGTTCTGCATGATGAGCGGGAACTTTTGTTCGCCGCGATAGTTGTCGCCACGGAATGCCGGTTCGCCCACTGCGCAGCTGACTGGATCGCCCCAGAACGCCTTGTAATAGGCGCCCCGATAGTAATAGCAAGTAAAGCGGAATCCTGCCGGGAAGGGCAGAATCAGTAGGGCTGGCGAGAATGGCATGAACGACGGCCACCATCCGGGAAGTTGTCCAAACCACGCATGGCCAGAATGGATGCCCGTTGGATCCCAGAGCACCGGTGAATAGAACGGCGAGAGCAGCCGCTGTACGCCAGGCTGATCGATGCCACCGATGAAATAGTTGCATCCTTGGAATGCAGCCCAAGTGGAATAGATAACGAAACTACCGAGACCGAGCAACACCAGTATGGGGGTCACCCACCAGTAATCAGTTCTCTGCGTCTGGAGAAATCCGCGAACTTGTGGAAGTGGAATTGGCGAGCGAGTCACGCGAAGCGTCCTTTCAAAATCAACCGAAGAATGGGTTCGCGATTATAGCCACGCACGATTTCCCGGGCAGATTCCGGGAAAGTGATTTTGCAAACTGCATAAATTCAAGGGTTTTTGACGGCTTGATTTGAGCTGAAATTCGTCCGTCGAGCCTGTGCGTCACCCCACCGGTGCGCCAATGGCCACCGTGCCGGCCGGCACCACGCCGCGCTTCATGAGAACGCTCCCCGACTCGAGCGTCCCCCCGGGCTCAATGGTGGCGCCGTAGAAGACCACCGCGTTTTCTCCGGCATTGGCACCGGCGCCAATACGCACGCGGTCAATCTTGAGAATTCGGTCTTCAAAGCTGTGCGCCTGGAAGTGGCAGGCCACCGTGGCACCGTCAGCAAAGTGCAGCATGTCTGGATCCACAATCTGCGTGGCGCCTGGTCCGATGAGAACATTGCGACCAATGTGCATGCCGGTGGCACGCAGCGCGATGTTGAGGATCGGCGTTCCTTCCACGCGCAGAAGTGCGGCGCGCGCGCTGAACCACCACAGCACGTAGAGATAATCCCAGCGACTGCACCAAGAACTCCACAGGCCATGTTGACCGGGTTGCACGCGCCCAAGCAGGATCCACTTGGCGGAAATTCCAAAGATGATGACGGCGAGCCATGTGGCCGCACTTGCAAGTGGCGCCCACACCAAGGCGCACCACCACACACTTGATGCCTCATGCGCAGTCTCCACGGCGGCAATCCATGCGATCCCCGAAATGAGCGCCGGCGCAGCGACAAGGCATCGCGCTGACTCCCAACTCCAGCGCGAGACTTGTTGCCAGAAGCCTGGATCATGAGTGAGGCGACGGTCAACGTCCACTACTTCTCTGCGGTGTAGCAACATTGGCGGCACGCCAAACCAGCCTTGATCCTTCCCCGCATCATGCGGAGCGATGGTGCTGACGCCAATGAACATGCCATCGGGGTAACGCTTCTGTGCTGGAATGACGCAGTGATTTCCCAGGAATGTTCCATCCCCAAGCGTGGTGTGCCCAACATGCACCATGCCGTCGTGGACAAACGGGCAGCACAGATACACGCCGTCAGCAAAGAAGGAATCGGTGCCGATGGAAACAGATTCTGGAAGCACATCAATGATGGTGCTCACTTCGCTGCCGCGCCCAATCTGCATTCCGGCAGCGCGCAGCCACATCGGCCAGAACAGCGTGCCACTGATCCATCGACCCGCCGCTTCCACGGTGCCGGTTCGATTCCAAATCCAGAAGTACGTCCAGCTGTAGCGCGGATGAAATCCTGGCCGAATTCCACGGGTGAATCGCATCGCCAGCGCTGCATAGAGGAGCCACAGCACGATGCTGGCGGCGCTCCAGGCGGAGGCCAGCGCCACCGCATGCCAGGTGATCGTCGGGTGGGCAACCCAATCGCTGATGGCGTGGTTAACAAGAGTGATCAGGAGGAGTGCCAGGAGAATTGGTGGGACAAGTCCTGCCATTGCAAGTACGGCGCGTACAAGAAGGAACACCGCGGTGTATGTCCATGGATTCCACCCAGCATGAAGGCGTGGCGTGACCTCTGCTTGCGAAGCAGTGGGTGCAGCCGGAACACCGGACCACCGTTCGCCCGGTGGAATATGCGTTCCAGCAAGCAGCACGCTGAGCGGTTCGATGGAAGCGCGCACGCCCAACGAACTGCCCGGATGCAGAGTGGCACGGATTCCGACATGTGCGCCGGCGCCAACACGCACACGGTCATGCACAATTTCGCCCTGATGCAAGTGGCTGGTGAGTACCACCGCATCTTGCGCAAGCGTTGCGCCATCACCAATCTCTACTAAGTCCCATCCACCGCGCCGCATGTTCACGCCGCGATGGATGTGCACGCGTCGACCGATGCGCGCACCCAGCACTCGGTACGTCCAGCTCACCAGTTCGGTGCCTTCAATCAAACTCCACGGGATAGTGCTGGAAACTTGTTCAACCATCCACTCGCGTACAAACTGTGGGCTCCATGCCCGAACGCGACCCACGTGGTACCGATTGATAAGGACGCGCTTTGTTGCCAGCGTCATGAATACGCTGCCTGGCAGCCACAATGCCGCAAGCACCATGAGTGCCAGCGGCGTGAGCCACACAGCATGCGCCACGCCGACGGCAGTCACGAGCGCAGGGAGTGCGTGGAACAGCAGTAGGTACGCGGCACACGCGGACGGAACGAAGCCAAATGCAACAATGAGCACTTGACCAATGGATCCGAGCAATGCAGTGCCGTGTTTGTTCTCTGGGCTCGCGTTGTTTGATGTGCCGTTTTTTTTCTGCAAATCGCGCTGGTTTGTGTTGCCATCTGTCATACGCGGCTGATCAAATCCCTGGCGCTGAATCACGCGTGCTAGTCCAGCCGCTGTTGGCTCTGCGTAGATATCCCGTACACCGCTGCTGACTGCGCATCCACGGCGCAGGCGGAGCAGGCAATCCACCGCACGTAGCGAATCGCCGCCGAGGTCAGTGAAGAAGTTCGCGCTTGGCGCGGGCGCGTTGCTCATTCCAAGCGATGCCGCAAATGCGGCGCACACGCGCTCTTCGATGGAGCGCGTGTGATCGGCGCACACCGATTCCCAATGCTCCACCATGCTTGGATCAACGGATTGAAAGTCGTCGGCAAGTGCCGCAGCCATCGCGCGTCGATCAATCTTTCCACTGACCAGTGTTGGTATTGAATCCACCGCGCGCACGTGTGCTGGCACCATGTAGATGGGCAAGCGTTCGCGCACCCACGCACTGAGCGTACTAGTAAGCGTTTCACTATCACTGACCGAGCGATTCGTCAGCACAACGCATGCGCCAAGCTTTGCATGTGCACCATCGCCAACGACTGGCTTCGATCGCCGGAAGTTCCACGCGGTAGCCGCGCAGTTTCACTTGCCCGTCAGCCCGGCCGAGGTACTCAAGGTCGCCGTTCGCCCGTGCGCGCACTCGATCACCGGTTCGGTAGATGCGCCCAAGCGCTGCATGCTCAACGAAGCGTTCTGCCGTCGTTTCGTGGAGATTTCGATATCCGCGCGCTAAGCCAATGCCGCGCATCCACAGTTCGCCCTCGGTTCCGTGACCGACCACTTCGCCCGCATCGTTGAGGACAAACGCCTCGTTGCCGTCAACGGCCGTACCAATGTGCACCGGTACTCCCGGGTGCATGCGACCGCGCACCACCGTCACCGTGCATTCGGTTGGTCCGTAGCCATTCTCAAGCCACACGTGCTGGCTCCACAAGTCAGAGAGGTCTTGCGGCAGTGCCTCGCCACCCACGTACAGAAGCCGCAGGTCGGGCAGCTCGCTGGGCGGATGTTCAACACCCATGGCGCGCAAGAGCGTTGGCGGTGGGCAGAAGACGTTGATCCGTTCCGCGCGCATCCACGGAACAAGGTCTGGCCCAGATCGAACGCGTTCGTCATCCACTGGCACCAGCGTTGCACCAACCGCCAGTGCCATCCACGTCTCTTCGATACTGGAGTCGTACGCATTGCTTGAGCATTGCGCCACGCGATCGCCAGGGCCAAGACCAAACCGAGCCATGTCAGAGCGCACCAGACTTGCAATACTGGCGTGCTCAATCATGACGCCCTTGGGAGCGCCGGTGGTGCCGCTGGTGTAAATGAGGTAGGCGAGCGCGGTGTGGTGTGCACGCGAAGTAGTAATTGGCGATGATTGTTCAGCAGAGGCGCGCGCCGCCGTCGCATGGGGTGTTGTTGCCAATCCAGCTTCGATCGCAGCGTTCACGTCCAGAAGCGGATACGCGCCCGCAAGTTCGCGCAGCCGAGCAGTCCCGTTCGCGTGACAGAGCACTGCGCGTGGCTGCGCGTCGGCAATGACTGAGCGGATATGCCAATCAGGAAAGGCCTCATCCACGCAGCAAAACGCGCAATTCAGCCGCGATGCAGCCAATTGTGCGGCGTACACGTCCGGCGAATCGCGCGGCAACATGATGACAATAATGGGTTGCGAATCATCATCCGGCGGGCCTGGCACGGCATCGATCGCGCCTGCAATGACTGAGGCACGCTCATCGAGATCACGATAGGTCAGCCGAACGCGCGCGCGCTCGCCGCGCGGCGGAATGTCTATGGCTATGCGATCGCCGTGAGCAGCGAGTGCAGACTGAAAGATTGCGTCAAGCGTTTCCATGCACCGCACGCGCCCGCAGGTGCGCTGCAACGTACGGCTCGCGTTGCGCGCGTTCCGCATTCGTCAGGTGCGCGTAGCCACGAATGGCGGCGCCGCTACACGCGCCACACGCGCATGCAAAGGGCGCGTCCATCGACCACTCGGTGGTGTTGTAATCGAAGGTCAGTTGTTCGTCCGCTTCGATACGGCGCAGAGCGCGCAACGTGCGTCCGTCGATCCAGCAGTTCGGTGCACAACTGTGATTGAGGAAACGCCAACGACAGCGGCGCAGGTCGTTTGCTTGCAAGACCTCAGCGAATGGATGCAAATGACTGTTCGGTCCCATCTCGATGCTGTACAGCGTTGGTGTTGCGTCGATAGTTCCATCCAGTTCGGCAAGTGCGGTGCCGGGCTCGGCCGCTTTCAACGCAAAGAGTCCCATGCCGGTTGCTGCCGGATGGACGGTCACGCAGTCGTGTGCAACAGGTGCAATGGTCATTCATGGAGCATAATGGCATTGCGGGTTGCACCGTGCCAATGGGTGCCATCGGTCACCTGATCACTGCCAAAAAGCACACCGACCGCACCTTGTGGATGCGGTCGGTGGAAGGATCAGATCATTGCCCAACTACACGTTGAGCGTCAGTTCGGGGCGAGCGCCTCGCGCTGACTTAGGGGCATGCGCCCCATGCGCCGAGCATCAAACCAAGGTCAGCGCCGTCCACAATGCCGTCGTTGTTCAAGTCGGCAGTGCACGGCGATGGGCATGTACCCCAAGCACCGAGCAGTAGACCCAAGTCAGCACCGTTGACAATGTGGTCCTGGTTCAGGTCACTGAGACAAGGAATCGGCTGTGCTGGGCCATCAATCTTGAGATTGCCCGTGATGCTGGTATCTCCGTTGAACGAGCCAGCAATGATGAGGTAAGGAAAGTTGGATATCAGATTCTGCGTCAGCGGGAAGCCAGCGTAGGGGCCCGTTGCGCCGCCGTTGGTGGCATCGATGAAGCTAGCTTCAAGTACTTGCCCACTTGTGGGTGGGGTGGTTTGGCAACTATCGTCGTTGAATGCGATTGTCGAGATTGTCATACCGTACCCCGCGCATATATTGCCGATCGCCAACATGGTGTCACCAGTCGCTCCACACAGGCTGAAGCTGTACGCGCCAGTGGTTCCAGGGGTGAACAGAAAGAATCTCGCTTTATTGATCTTCGCAGTGGTTGTGTTCGCCGCGTCTGACCCGACGTATTGCCAAGCGGTTGAGCCGCTGTTATTAAACGCGTTGTCGCCAAACACGGCCACCGTGGCGGCGAGGCATTCCGGTAGGTTCGGAGAGGCGACGTAGATGTGGCATGGGGATGGCAGCGCGGTGCCTGCCGCGGCTAAGCCAACAACGCAATAGACGGCCTGGTTGGCGGGCAATGTCACCTGCGAGTCGCACGTCATGTTGCACCAGAGCACAGTGGAATTAGCGGCGCAGCCGTCGAGGATTGACACATGCAAAGCTCCATGCGGAGCACTCTGACTACATGCACCGAAGTAGTACGGGCCACTCACTGGAGGAACAAACTTGAAGTAGTTCGCCTTGTATGTGGTCCCGCAGTTGTGGGGACTAATGTCGGGTGCTGTTGTCGAGTTCATCGATACGTAATTGTCACCAAGCCCAAGTATTGGGTTAGATGGTGCGCACGGGTTGTAGTTCGGCGGCGGTCCGCCTGAGCCAGCAGTGATCGCCACTCCTGCAACGGAGCGAAGTGAGCGTGCGAACGCCCATCGTCGCGCCGATGGTCATGACGCCGAAACCGTAGTGGGTCAGTCCATCAGCAGCAACGAATCGGAAGCCGAAGTAATTCGGTGCGTTGAGCAACAGCCGCCGGCGGTGACGCTCGACGCCGTGTTGCCATAGGTGGAAGCCCCATTGACAACCGTTCCCGCCGTCAGACTTGCAACGGCGATGGTGGTGCCGCCTTGGCCGAGGCCCATGACGCAACGGTCCGGCATCGATGCGGCGAAGAACCATCTCAAATCGGTGGTCAATGTTCCGTAGGGGTTGAGGTCCCAACCAGCGACGAGGCCATACGCGGATCCGGTGGTTTGAGTCTCAACATTCACATAGAGACCGTCATTATTGTTTGGAACTACTTGGTTCAGGTTCCACGTAATGACAGCAGCGTTTGCAGTCCCGACCGATGCAACAGTCGTCAGTGCGGCAGCGCACGCAAGGAAATGCTTGG
>JAPLMU010000009.1 GCA_026386795.1 Planctomycetota bacterium | reverse complement strand
GCCGCGGCGGATGTTTGCTGCGTCGGCGCCTTCGTACCCGAGTTCTTGTGAGCACTCGCTTGCTGCCCGCTCCATGAGCTTGGCGTTGGAGGCCTGCACCTGCCGGAAGCGATCGCAGGCATCGACGAACGCCCAGGCGAGTGTCGACCATCCCTCTTCGCTTGTCACTGGCTGCTTGGCTGGCTGCTTCTCATCTCCGAGCGCCATCAACCGCTCCACCAACGCGTTGGCGCCACAACTCGTAGCCATGTGAAGCATGTCAAGCCGGAGCAGTTCAGCGTCATAGTGCTCGTCCAGGACCAGCATGGCTGCTCGCACTGCGTCAAGATTCTCGAACCTCGCGCAAAGCACCAACGGATCAGCCGTCGGCATGACGCACGCAGCGTGGCACTTGCGCGCTTGCGTGAGTAGTTCGGCGCGCGCTGACTCGTCAAGGCCCTCCTTTGGCATGCCGTTGATCCCGAGGCACCTCTGTTGCAATTCGCGAGCGAGCAGTTGGCAGCAGACCACCTCCTGTAAGGTGGGGTTGAGCACGGAATCGGCGACCGCAATGGTGGGGATCGGTGGCTGAGGTGATGCCTCAGTGAGCGCGTGGCACCATCTCGCCTCGCGGACTGTTTGGTCGGGGGCGCATGACTGATCCCGAGTGATGATCGGCCCCATGAGAATCACGCGACGGCCCCCGATGTCCTGCGGCCATGCCAGGGCAAGCAGCGTTTGCTGTGGCTCGCTGCTACCTTCGGACGCGGCGATACCCACAACAAAGCGCACTGGAAGCGTGGTTTCGGAGCTGCATAGGCCCTTCAGCGCACCAACCAACGCCGTGGCCACGCCCGCATCCTCGGTCAGTATGTTCCGTACGTCGGCGGCGCTCGGCTCGGCGGGTGGCATTTGACGAAGCTCAAAGGCCCGGCTTGGTGGGGCTTTCGGCGCTGGTGGCTCCGCGAGCAGCGCGCCAAACACCAGAATGGTGAGATGCATGATCGGCACCGTCATGGGTTGAGTCCGCGGTGCGGGTTTAACGTGGTGCCACCGACAGGTGCGGGGGGGCAGTCAGTGCATTCACCGATCAACGTGACACCTAGATCTATCACCGTGCAGCGAGCAGAGGAATCCACCCACCGTGCGCCGCTGCTACTTGCCGCTGCCATGACGAGCCTATTTGCGCGGAGCGGGTATTCGGCCCGGGTCGATGGCAGGCTGAGACAGATGCGCTCGCGGAACTTCAACGAAGCAGAAGCCTCTTGGGCGTGTCCGTCCCCGCCGAAACTCAGCGGCGTTGTCACGGCTGCGCCATTCGATATCGAATTCGCCGTCCCGACGGCGACGGCCGTGGACCACGTAGTGGAACCCGCGGCTCGTTGGGTATTGATGGAACCCACTAGTTCCTGCTTGCAGCGGCTAGGGAGCTGTGCCCGGTCGATCGGCCAATAGGCCGCCTCGAACTGTATGTTGCAGTCCGCGATCGCCTGGAACGTGGCGTTCGCCGACTGCCGAAGGCACGGGCTCGGCGCCGTCACGTCCGCCGGCGTGAGGTTGCGCTGCTGGATGTCGGCCTCGACCCGTGACCAGCATGTCGCGTCCACGCTGAGCCTCGCCTGGACTTCGCGCCCCGGGAATCCCTGGTCGGGCACCCATCGGACCATCCGCACGACGTGGTCCGTTGCCGTCGGATTGCCTTGGCCGTCAAGAAGCTGCCCGGTCGAGATGTTGCACTGCCCACCGACTGGCAAGGGGGCCGATGTGCTCGATGCTGTGTCGGTGCCGGTCGATATGCAGGCACGTGCGGGCAAGGGGGCCGATGTGCTCGATGCTGTGTCGGTGCCGGTCGATATGCAGGCACGTGCGTACGCCTGTTGCGTGTCGGACCAACGTGCCGCCCGCACTTCCCCGATGTCACCGCATCCGATGTCGCACGACAGGGGTATCGAGACACCCCCGTACCGCGACCAGTTCCGGTCGTGCGTCAGCAAGCCGCGCCAATCTGGGTTACCGATGGTCCTGGCAGACATGCTCATGGCGCCGCATGCCGCTGGACCGCCCTCAGGATTCGGTTCGGGGATCGGATAAAGCACCCCCGGACCTGGTGCATCCGCAGCGAATGCGCGGAACGTCGGAACAAGTGTGAGTACGCATACGATCTCGAGCATGTGGGCCGCTCGATAGTCCACGCAAGAAACGAGGTACCGTAGGCAACAACAAACCGAAGTGATCCAGTTCATTGAACACTCCTAAATTTTGTTTGTGAATGTGTTAGAGCCCGAGTTCGTCCACGCGTTCAGACTAGGCTCACTGAGATAAAAGTCAAACCGAATAATTCAGATTCACGGAATAATTGCCTCACCGTCAGTTTGACACCGCGGGCGCGTCCGCCGAAGAGAGCAGACACATGGCCAAAGCATTCACACCTGGACTCACCGTCACTGCCCGCACCACCTACCGCGCACGGCGCGTGTTGCCGATTACTGGTGACGTGATGGTGGCGCGTGGCGCGCAAGTGAACGCCGATACGGTGGTGGCGCAAACGTTCATGGAAGGTGACGCATTCCCCATGCGCGCAGCCAATCTCTTGGGCGCAAACCCCAAGGATTTGCCGGGCTTAATGCTAAAGAAGCTTGGTGACGCAGTAGCGAAGGACGAACCAATCGCGCGCTCCAAAGGCATCTTTGGAATGATGAAGACCGAAGTGAAGTCCGCCGCGGATGGTGTGCTGGAGAGCATTTCTGATGCCACCGGCATGGTGATCATCCGCGGACCGCAACACCCAGTTGCTGTGCAAGCCTATGTGTCCGGCGAAGTGATTGAGGTGATTGCTGGCGAGGGCGTGGTGATCGAGAACGCTGTGGCACTCATCCAAGGAATCTTTGGAGTCGCCGGTGAAACGCACGGGCCGATCGCGATGGCGAACACCGCCGCAAACGACATACTTGACGAAGCGCACATCACCACCGCCATGAAGGGCTGCGTAGTGATCGGCGGCGCGCGCATGACGGCTGCGGCCATCAAGAAAGCAAAGACAGTTGGTGCAGCAGCGATTGTGTCTGGCGGCATTGACGATCAAGACCTGCGCGACTTCTTGGGTCACGACATCGGCGTTGCAGTCACCGGCAGCGAACGTACGGGCATCACGCTCATCATCACTGAAGGCTTTGGCGATGTTGCCATGGCGGCGCGGACATTCAAATTGCTGGCTTCGCACGCCGGGCGTGTCGCCAGCGTGAACGGCGCCACGCAGATTCGCGCGGGCGTGATGCGACCGGAGATTGTGATTCCTCTTGATGCAGCTCATCGCGTCGCGGGTGGCGGTCCAGCCGCCGCGGCGGGCGGCGCCGTCGCTGGAATGCTTGAAATTGGCACTTCGGTGCGTGTCATCCGCGATCCATACTTCGGCGTACTCGGCACGGTGGCCGCGCTTCCGGAACAGCCGGCGGTGCTCGGATCCGGCAGTCGCGCGCGCGTCCTTGAAGTGGCGACGGTGGATGGATCGCGCATCACTGTGCCGCGTGCCAATGTTGAAGTGATCGACGGCTGAGTACGCGCCGCGAAATTGCCGGGCGGTGGTACCCCCGACCGAGTTCATCTTTGGTACACCCCTCGACATGCCAGTGACCAACATCCTCCTTCTGGCTCAGGAAGCCGGCGCGGAGAGCTCCATGGCAGTGACTTGGTTCATGCCTGGTAAGGGCGTGTTGGTCGTTTCACTGGTCGTGGTGGTCGTGGCAGTGCTCGGTTCCATCCTGTGGGCGCGCGCGGGTCACTCGATTGTTGTTCGCAAAATCGCCGGTCTTGATGCCGTTGATGAAGCCGTTGGTCGTGCCACTGAAATGGGTCGCCCGATCCTGTTCGTCCCCGGCATTCAGGACATGGACAACATCCAGACGGTGGCCGGCATCACCATCTTGAGCAAGGTTGCCAAGACCGCCGCCGAGTACGACGCCGATATTGAAGTACCGAACACCCGCTCCCTGGTGATGACCAGCGCGCGCGAGGCTGTGCACGCGGCGTACCTCTCCGCGGGTCGCACTGATTCATACAACCCGGACCGTATTTATTACGTGAGCGACGAGCAGTTTGCGTTCGTTGCATACACCAGCGGTTTGATGGCGCGCAAGCGACCGGCCGCGTGTTTCTACTTTGGCTGTTTCTTCGCGGAAAGCCTGATTCTTGCGGAAAATGGCAACGCCATCGGTGCGATTCAGATTGCCGGAACCGCCGAGACCACGCAGCTGCCGTTCTTTGTTGCAAGCTGTGACTACACACTCATTGGCGAAGAATTCTTTGCCGCAAGTGCGTACCTGAGTGGCGAGCCTGATCAATTGGGAACACTGCTTGGTCAAGACATGATCAAGGCGGTGGTATGGGTGATGATTGCGGTTGTCACACTGGTGGCAACCATGGCAGCCATCACTGGGTCTGCAGGAGTCACGCAGTTCATCACCGACCTGCGTATCTCGATGGGAGGCGGTTGACATGAGCCGTACCGTCGCAGCCATTGTTGCATCGATCGCTGGCCTGGTCATGGTGCTGACAGCCCTTGTGCAGCCGCTCGGGTTCCTGGGGAGCGCGGTGGTGGACTGGTTCAATGTGCTGGCTGCTATTGCATTTGTCCTCGGCGGCGCCAATCTGCTGAAGATGAATCTGATGAAGATCAGTGCGCGCGAGGCGGGCTGGGGATACTCAGCGGTCACGCTTGCGGCATTCTTACTGACGCTGGCAGTTGGCATCTTGAAGGTTGGCGTACACCCCGACGCGCTGCACCCCAACGTGGCCTTCTCTGGTGACAAAGAAGCGGTCGGTGCACCCTTCTGGTGGCTCTACGAATATGCGATGAGCCCCATCACCAGCACACTGTTTGCGCTGCTGGCCTTCTACGTTGCCAGTGCCGCATTCCGCGCGTTCCGCGCAAAGAACACCGCGGCCATCTTGCTGCTGGGCACGGCATTCATTGTGCTGCTTGGCCGTGTGTATGTGGGCGTACTGATCACCTCATGGATCCCCGCAGACAACGCGTGGGTGGCATGGTTGCGCCTGGAAAATCTCAGCAGCATCATCATGAGCGTCTTCAACAATGCGGGTACGCGCGCCATGATGATTGGCATTGCGATCGGCGTGGCTGCTACAAGCCTCAAGATCTTGGTCGGGCTCGACCGCAGCTACCTCGGGCAGGGCGACTGACATGGCATCCAACCCACACAACTCCGACGCCCGCCATGGCACGTTCCTTTC
>JAPLMU010000165.1 GCA_026386795.1 Planctomycetota bacterium | reverse complement strand
CTCATCTTCAAATGACTCGTCGCCGGTCGCTTCGCACAATACGGAGAGGCGCCATGGCTCTTCGGAATCGTCCGTCTCGCCGGTGGGCAAATGCTCAGTCGCGCAGCGTTCAAATTCACCGATGCGCTTCAGCGGAACAATCAGGCGGCCAAGCGCCCATTGATCGGCGCTGGCGCGGTACTTGGCGTAGGCGGCCAGCGTCTTTGGCATGTCAAGAGACGCGGGTGGGAAGAGTCCGGCGAAGTCGATGATGCCTTGCATCAGGCCGCGTGTGGTTTCCATGGGACGACCATTATGCCCGGCGCGGCGCGTCTTTGTCTGAGCCGTGGCTGCCGTGGCCGCCCTTGCCTTGAGCGCCAGTGCCGTGACCACCCTTGCCGTGACCGTCCAGTCCATCACTCCGTGATCCATCCGCTTCTTCCGTCCAATCGAGGCTTGATCCGAAGGATTCGCGCAGGCTCATGGCAGCCACCATGGCGATCGGCACCAGAATGGCGCCCACAAGCGCCGCGCCGCGCCACGGTGCGCTGGGGTCGCCGGGCAGAGATGCCGGACCGCCGCCACCGAAGAACACTTCAAACTGGTGCCACAGGAGTGCGCTGCCGGCTGCGGACCAGCGCACAAAGTTTGGCGCGCTGGTGGTGGCAGTGGCGCGCAGGTTGGTGCCAAACTGCTCGGCCGTGGTGGTGACAAATACGGCCCAGTAGCCGGAAGCAAATCCCACCGCGCCGCACGCCAGGTAGAAGAGTCGCGGGTCCATTGGCCCAATCACAAAGTACGCAACGATCGCGAGCGCTGAAAGTATGTGGAAGGTCAGAAGTGCCTTCTTGCGGCTCTTCAGTAACTGGCTCAGAAGGCCGCTGGCCAAGTCACCGAGCGCCAGACCAACATAGCACCACATGATGGCGAGTCCGGGCTTGGGCTTCGCATCGCCCACCATACCAAGCGACACACCAATGACATCGCAGTACTTGACGAGCACGCCAACGCAATACCAAATTGGAACGGCGCTCAAAACCAGTGCCAAGTATCGACGCGCGCGCGCCGCTGGCCACACCAGCATCCACAGTGCGCCGCGCCCTGGGGCGTGTGACTGTTTCACGCGATCAAACATGCCACTTTCAACCACGCCAACGCGCAAGAACAGCAGTGCCAATCCGAGCATTCCTCCCACTAAGAACGCGTTGCGCCAATCCGCAACCAATTCCGTGACGAAGTACGCGCAGACTGCGCCCATGATTCCGACGGTTGCCACGATGGTGGTTGCAAATCCGCGCTGTTCTTTACTGACCAACTCACTGACGAGCGTGATGCCTGCGCCAAGCTCACCGGCCAGGCCGAAGCCTGCAATGAAGCGCAGCGTTGCGTACTGGTTGTATGCGCTTCCCAGTCCGATGACGTGCATGAAAGAGAACATCGAGTCAGCGGGCACATTGGCAACGAATGCGTTCAGGATGTTGGCCACTGAATAGACCAAGATGGATCCAAAGAGCATTTGCAAGCGACCGAGTCGGTCAGCCAACACGCCCCAGACGATGCCACCGACCACGAGGCCGGTCATTTGCAAGATGTTGTCAAGCATCACGCCCGCATCGCGCAGGACTTTGTCCGCCACCATGTCCTTGGCGCGCTCCATGGCGGCGCTGTCAGCAAAGCGGGCGGTCTCGAGCAACTTCTGCTGTGCAGCTGCGATCTCTGGAGCCAGCACATCTTTCAAACTGCGCACTCGAACGAGCGCAAAGAGCAGCAAATCAAAGATGTCCACAAAATAGCCCAGCGCGGCCACGGTGGTGGCGAGCAAGACGTTTCGATCCTTGAAGATCACTTACAGGGAGTCCGCAGGATGATTAGTGCTCAGGCCGCGCGGTGACGCCGCACAGCTTCAGGAAGCGGCGGATCTCAGAGATCTCGTGATCGTCTTCGAGGGTGTGATTGCCCTGCTTCGGAATTGGGAAGGTCATTTCGTGACCGTGCAGGATCACCTTGAGGTGTTCCTTCTTGGTCTCGTCGCATGTCCCGCCGAGCTTCTCAAACATGTGCACGATTTCGCGCCAATGGATGTTGTGCGACGTGGGATGCGCAAAGATCTGACGGACGGTCTGTTCAGCGTGGTGGCTCATGAGTAACTCCTGATTGGGAGCGGCAGTCTAGCGGTTTGACGTGTCACAAACACAGCGCGCGCCCCCGATTGGGGACGCGCGCTGGAGAGTGAATCATGGAGTGAGCGTCCGCTGTAGGCGATTTGCCGATCAGCGACGACGGCGGTTGGCAACGATTCCAGCTGCTCCGAGTAGCGCAATCGCGCCGGGGGCCGGTGCGGTGGTGCCTGCGTAACCGAGGTACAGCGTGTCGATACCGACGAAGTTCGCTGCTGCAGCGGTGCCGGCTGGCTCGATGGTGAGACCAGTGATCGTCAGGGTTGGATCGGTCAGCCAGAAGCCAGCGAAGGCGGTCTGGTTGTTGAAGTTCTTGAAGATCGAAGTTCCGTCCGAGAGCTTCAACCAAATCTTGCCGGGGACAAATTCGCCCGCGGAGTTGAAGAACTGAAAGCCACCGCCGATGCCACGCAGGCCGCTATGGTCAGCGCCGACTGGGCCGGTGAAGTTAAGAATGATCGAGGAGCCTGCCGGAGTGGAGTAGATGCCGTTGCCGGTGCTCACGATCTCGCCGCTGCTTGAGGTAGCGGTCCAGCGCGACCAGCCCGCGCCGCCTGAGGCAACGCCGCCGATGGGCGTAACTTCCGTCATGGTGTCGGTGCGGAAGTGAATATCCCAGTTTGCTGGAAAGAGCGCCATGTCCGGATCGGTTGGCGCGTCATGCCACTCGGCATGGTTGGTGAAAGTAACAACGTTGACAACGCCGCCGAAAGCGACGGACGAAGCCGCGAGAGCAATAAACCCGGCAGAAATGAGATAACGCATGGAAAGGAAACTCCAAAATTGTTCTGACCCAGAGGGCCAGAGGTACGAATGTCGCGAAACATATCGGCGACTCTTTCCCTTGTCGCGACGAACATCACCGCTGGTGATGCGCCGTTGCGAGTTCCTTCTCTCCGGGGTAGTAGGCGAGATGTAGCGGCGGAGTGGATCACGGCAATTCAAGAAAATTATTTGCGTGGTTACATTGGGGCGGGAGGGGTGTCGCGCGACCGTGCACTGACCTGGCGTGATGAGCCCGGGTTGTGCAGGGATGCGTTGGATTGAATTGATAGACTGACGGCGGTTATGCGGGCATAGCTCAGTTGGTAGAGCGTCAGCTTCCCAAGCTGAATGTCGAGGGTTCGAATCCCTTTGCCCGCTTTG
>JAPLMU010000190.1 GCA_026386795.1 Planctomycetota bacterium | reverse complement strand
GCCCATACCGATGAAGCGGAATCGCTGACTGGATAGTCCGTAGCGTCGACCTGGGTGTTGGCCCAGAAGATGCGCGCGCCGGTATACGGAGCAAGTGTTGGGCCGCGTCGTCCGCGGCTGTCTACTGAGGGCTCCAGGAGGTTGTATGCAATGCACGCATCAGAGATCATCAGACTCATGGTGGTGCTGAAGCGCGCGCCGGATGGAGTGGTGACTTTGTCGAAGCCAAGTCTGATCCAAGTGATGTCGGTGAACGCCTCGAATCGGTCATAGGCCACGGTCATGCGTCCCGAGAGTCCGATCACTGAGTCGCTGTTCTCCAGGATGTCGATGAAACTCTCATCGACGTTCGCTGTGCGGTCACCGACACCAACGCTGCCGGACACGGAAGGCATCCAAATCTGTGGGCGGAAGTCGAGCGAGAATCCGTGTGAGTCGATGAGCGGGAACTCGGGGGGGCGAGGGTCGGTGATTTGGGCATTGGCCGCGCCCGGAGAATGGGTCAGCGCGCCCTCGGCCGACGGCGCGGCATGCTGCGGCTCGACGACTTGTGAAGCGGTGGGCGGTGGAGCCGGTACCTGTGTTTCCGCAAACAAATCATTACCAATTGCGGTGCCGCAGATGAGAAATGCAAGGGTTCCGGTATGGAGCGGTTTCATGGTGATTTGCGAGTGAGAAGACTAGTTGACGCCCCTACAATCCGGGAATGTCTGCCCACCCGACCAACAGTTCCACGAAGACCCCTGTTTCCGCCGCGCCTGCCGTGCCGACGAAGCCCGCCATCAACCCAGAGACGGTGACGCTCTCTGGCTACGTGATCGATGAGCGCTACGGCCCCGCCACAGTGCACACCACGGACCCTGCGGACGCTTCCAAGCCGCATGCGCGCATCGGCGAGCCCGGCGTCTTCCCGTTCACGCGCGGCGTGCACAAGACGATGTACCGCGATCGCCTCTGGACCATGCGCCAGTTTGCTGGGTTCGGTTCTGCTGACGACACCAACCGTCGCTTCAAGTACCTGCTTGAGAATGCCAAGGGCACCAAGGCGAACACTGGACTTTCCACGGCGTTCGATCTGCCCACGCTGATGGGGCGCGATTCTGATGATGCGTTGTCCGCAGGCGAAGTTGGCCGATGCGGTGTTGCGATCAGCACGATCGAAGATATGCATCGTCTGTACGCGGACATTCCGATCGGTGAGGTCACTGTGAGTCAGACCATCAACGGTCCGGCCGCGGTCATCTGGGCCATGTACTTGGCAATGGCCAAGGAGCGCGGCGTCGATTGGAAGACGGTCGGCGGCACGCTGCAGAATGACATTCTGAAAGAGTTCCACGCGCAGAACGAGTTCATTTATCCGCCGGAGGCGAGCGTCAAACTGGTGGTGGACACCATTGAGTTCGCCGCGCAGCACCTGCCGAAGTGGAACTCAGTGAGCATCTCCGGTTATCACATTCGCGAGGCTGGCTCAAGTGCCACGCAAGAACTGGCGTTCACGTTGCGCGACGGAATGGAGTACGCAGAAGCGTGCATCAAGCGTGGCATGCCGGTGGATACGTTTGCGCCGCGCCTCAGCTTCTTCTTCAATAGTCACAACGAATTCTTCGAGGAAATATGCAAACTTCGCGCGGCGCGTCGCATCTGGGCGAACGCCATGCGCGATCGTTTCGGCGCGAAGAACGAACGCAGCATGCTGATGCGCACTCACGTGCAGACGGCCGGTTGCAGCCTCACGGAACAGCAGCCGCTCAACAATATCGTGCGCGTTGCATTCCAGGCGATGGCCGGCGTGCTCGGTGGTTGTCAGAGTTTGCACACGGACAGCATGGATGAGACGCTTGGTCTGCCCACAGAGACCGCCGTTCGCGTGGCGTTGCGCACGCAGCAGATCCTTGCCCATGAAACCGGTGTGCACCGCACCGTCGATCCGCTGGGCGGCAGTTGGTACGTGGAAGCGCTGACCGATCAGATGGAGAAAGACGCGAACCAGTTCATTAAGGAAATTGATGACATGGGCGGCGTGGTGGCTGGAATCCACAAGGGCTATTTCCGCAGGCAGATCGCTGAAGCGAGTTACCGCTTCGGTCAAGAGATGGAAGCGGGCGATCGCATTGTGGTGGGCGTAAAGGTTGCGCTTGATGCAATCCGCGTAGCAGCGCGCAAGGGCGAAAACGTGATGCCATCGCTAGTCGAGGGCGCGTTGAACAAGTGCACCCTCGGCGAGATGGTGCAGGCAATGGCGGACGTATTCGGCCGCTACTCGGGCGGGCCGGAGTGGTGAAATTACAACGATGACTCGACGCATCATCATGGGCACGATTCTCGGAGCGATCGCCGCATTTGTGTGGGCGTATGTCTCATGGTCGGCGGTGCGCCTGTATGACTGGGCCGTCGAACCGCTGCCCGCGGATTCCGCTTTGGTGGAGGCGATTGGCCGCGCCGCTCCGCGCGACGGGGCGTACGCGTTCCCCGGTATCGACATGCAGGCGCTCAACGCCATGGATGCTGAGCATCGCGCACGCACAGTTTCAGACTGGCGCGAAGCATCACAGCGCGGACCCGTGGGCGTGCTCTTGGTTCGTAAACAGGGGCGCGACCCAATCAGCGCACGGCGGTACCTGACTGCATTCGGCTACATGGCATTCAGCGCCTTTCTCATGAGCATCCTGATGGCTGGCATGCGCTGTCCGTCCTGGGTGGGGCGCTGGACGATCGGCATGGTCATTGCCCTCTTTGCGGCGATGGCTGGCGATGGCCCGGACCTCGCCTGGTTTCAGTTGCCCGCACGCTGGGTCTACGCCGGAATTGCCGACACGTTTTTGACTTGGACCGTGGCGAGCGCGGTGATTGCGGCGGTTGTCAGGCCAACGGATGCGCCTTCGCGGTCATCCGGAAATTGAGTTTCGCGG
>JAPLMU010000077.1 GCA_026386795.1 Planctomycetota bacterium | reverse complement strand
CTG
The DNA here is from genome assembly GCA_026386795.1 of Planctomycetota bacterium. GTDB lineage: Bacteria > Planctomycetota > Phycisphaerae > Phycisphaerales > SM1A02 > UBA966. The sequence goes on along the minus strand of JAPLMU010000077.1, from coordinate 7,971 downwards.
CAGCCAGTTGCCGTGCTCAGCCATCCACCCACTGACAGCGGCGTAACGACCCTCGTCCGGCGGGAACAACGAGTGATTGCCAAGTGAATGCCAGATGAGCATGACCGAAGCCAACACCACGCCCCACTGCGCCCAGCGCGGAGGTTCATGAGGGCGTTCAGTCACTTGCATTTGGTCATTAAAGCCGCTTTCCGCGAGCCGTGCTGACGAGTGGAACCGTGGTTCTGATTCGGCTCGGCTCGCGCCCGGTCAAACCCCCGCAGAAACCACTGGCTGCGCGCCGCGCTCACTGACGAGCACCACCAACAAATTGGTGACCATCTCCGCCTTCTGCTCTGCGGTGAATGTGGCAATTCCCTTGGCAGTAATCTGCTCCATGGCAAGCTCCACCATGCCAACCGCGCCCTCAACAATCTTCTGCCGAGCAGCCACTACTGCGGTGGCCTGCTGCCGTTGCAACATCGCCGCCGCAATCTCCGGCGCGTAACTCAGGCTAGAAATGCGACTTTCCAGAACTTCTACCCCAGCGCCGCGCAAGCGTCCATCAAGTTCATCCTTGAGGCGAAGACCGATCAAATCAGTACTGCCACGAAGACTGGTGCCACCTGGCTCTGGTGAGTCGTAGTGGTAATGACTGGCCAGATTGCGCAGCGCTGCTTCGCTCTGAATTTCGACGTATCGCTCATAGTTGTCCACTGCGAAGATCGCTTCTGCTGTGTCCACGACGCGCCACACCACCACTGCAGAAATCTCGATTGGGTTGCCATCAAGATCATTGACCTTCAATGGATGCCGAGAGCGCACACCTTCTTGCAGCACTTTTCCAGCAGCATCGGTCAGGTTTGGTGCCTGTTGCGCCCCAGTTTCAAAGGTACGAACCCGCAGCGTGATACGCCGCTTGATGGTGAACGGGTTGGTCCAGTGCAGCCCAATGGCGCGCACTGTCCCGCGATAGTGACCAAACAACACCAATGCGCGGCTCTCATTGGGATTCACAATGAAGTAGCCACACAGCGAGAGCAAGAACAAGATTCCGCACGGCACCGCCAGAAGGCCTGGCAACGGCTCCGAGTGCCGCGCCGCGGTGACCACCAACAACACTGCACCACCCAACAGCGCAACACTTACTGGCGCAAGCAGCCAGCCCGAGAAGGGGCGAAATGGACCCTCGTGGAATTTGCCGTCAAGTACAAGGCCCGATGAAGTTGCTGGAACGTTCGGTTCAACCATGGGTGAATCTCCTAAAAAGAATGGTAACCCCAATAAAGTAGGTAAATGCTCAGAATTACTTGCCAAGCAGTACTGTACAGAATATACTACCAACTTCGTGCCGCCCGACATTGCCGACAAACTCCTGCGCGACCTCAGCCTTGGCACTGCCTGGTTGGTGGTGCTTGCGGCCATCGCCCGCGCGGCAACGCCGATCCATGGATACGAAATCGCCCGGCAATTGGCGGATGAAGCGCCCGAAGGACTCTCCTTCAAGCAAGGCACCTTGTATCCAATGTTGCGCTCCATGGAAGCCGACGGTTTAGTCAAGAGCACACTGATTGCATCACACGAAGGACCAGCACGCAAGTGCTTCACACTGACCGCCGAAGGGCGCCGCGTCTTGAACGCATGGTGCGAAACATGGCGAAGCACCAACAAATGGGTGAATCGCGTTCTAGGAGGCATTGATGGAACACGCTGAATCACCAAGCGCTGACAAGGTCGTCCGCTCATACCTCGCGCAACTTGGCTTGGAACTTGAAGGCGCAGATGCAGCATTGCGACACGATGCCATCATTGATGCTGAGCAACACCTCCGCGCCGCCATCGCCGCTGGCGCAACGGCCGAGATGGCGGTTGCTGAATACGGCACGCCCGCTGAAATTGCGCGCGCATACCTGGATGCCGAGCATGAGCCGCGTTCATGGCACATCACTCCAGCAACAGCTGCTACCAGTAATAGTTCCGCGCGTGCGCCAGTGGATGTTTCTGCAGTTTCCAAGCACCAGCGCCTGCGCGATATCCCCATCATCGGTGTGTGGTTTGATCGGCGCGCCTGGGGTGCCGTTGTGTATTTCGGCGCCGTCGGCTTCGTACTTTCACTCGCATACTTTGTATGGTCAGTCACCATCGGTTCACTGGCGATTGGCCTTGCACCGATCTTGATTGGCGTCCCACTTGTCGTGCTACTACTTGGTTCCGCCCGCGCCATCTGCCTCTTTGAAGGCAAAGTAGTGGAGTTCTTTCTTGGCGTGCGCATGCCCCGTAGAACACAGCCCGTGCAAGGTGCCGATCACATTGGATTCTGGCAGCGCATTTGGTGCTGGCTACGTGACGTGAGAAGTTGGCTCTCGCTTGGCTTCCTGCTTGGCAACTTCCCAGTGAGCGTGGTGACGTTCGCCGTGACGTTTACGCTGGCGGTCACTAGCCTTGCGCTGGTGGTGATTCCAGTGGTCCACCTCCTCGGTCATCCCATCGCGAATGTGTCCGGTGATGATGCAGACATCATGTTCATGGGCACACAACTCGTGCCCGATGCCGCCGGAGACGTGTGGCTTACTGTGCCACTTGCAGTGGCAAGCCTGGCTATTGGGCTTGCGCTCGCCACCGGGACGCTCTGGCTCGCCCGCGGCTTCGGCTGGGTGTACGGCCACGTGGTGCAAGCCATCCAGGTGGCACGCCCTCATCCAATGAACCCACCAAAAATTCGTTAAATACAAACCATATATCAACGCAAGACCTTATCAATGAAACACACTCGTACATCGTTTGCCACCCTTGCTTGGCGATCTGCATTGCTAAGCATGATGCTTGCCGTAGCGGGATGCATCACCGTTGCAAACAGCATTGTTGCCGACACCGATCACCGCAGTATTGCCGTCATCACCGATACATCTGTCGCCGACGGTGGAAAGTTGCTGGTTGATGGCACCAACGGCCGAGTGACGGTATCGCGCGATCCGACACTCTCTCGGCTTGAAGTCACCGCTGAATTCCACTGCGGTGGTGCAACGCAAGCCGAGTCAAATGATCGCGTAAAACACACGCGATTGATCGCCGAACGAACCACCGACGGCGGAATTCGTGTTCGCGCCGAGTTTCCAACACTTCAGTCCGGCGCAGCACACTCCCCTTCTGATTCCGCCAATCTTGACATCCGCGCTGCACGACTTGACGGTATCGAGAGGGCTTCGCTGGTCAGTTAAAGGCGCGAACCTCCAATGGCGTCATTCGGATCAATGGTCACAGCGGTCCGGTACTACTGCAAACATCCAACGGCGCGATCGATGCTCGTAACATCGGTACGCCCGCTGAATTGGAAACTTCAAATGGAACCGTTGAAGCGACGCTGGCATCCGGTCAGGATGGACCAGTGAGTGTTCGCACCTCAAACGGTGGCGTGCGTTTGGAATTGCCGGCTTCTTGGAGCGGGCATGTTGAAGCAGAGACATCAAACGGCCGCGTCAATCTCGAAGGCGGCGGTCGCTCCAAAAACATTGCCGTTGACAAGGCACACGGAACCATGGATATCGATGGCGCAGGCAAGTCCAAGGCCAGCATTCTCAGTTCGAACGGCAACGTTCGCGTGACTGCGCTCGCGGCGGCTCCGGCGGCTCCGGCAACTCCGACCGCCACAGCAACCCCACCCGCAACGAAGTAGATCACGCTCCACCACCAATCGCACCCGCTACTCAGCCATCAAGTCTTCGCTTTCAAGGAAACCCATGCTGCAAATCAGAGACCTCGTCAAGATCTATCCCGGTCCCGTTGCTGCCCTCAAGGGCGTATCGCTCGATATCCCGCAAGGCCTCTTTGGACTGCTTGGTCCCAACGGCGCTGGCAAGAGCACGCTCATGAACATACTGAGCGGTCTGCTTGAACCAACCGGTGGCAGTGTCACGCTTGATGGCGTGGACATCGTGAAGGACCCACGCGCAGTGTGGAGCCGCCTTGGCTACCTGCCGCAAGACTTTGGTTTCTACCCATCACTCAACGGTGCGCAGATGCTTGATTTCCTGCTTCGCCTGAAGGGTGTGGACGCGCCGCAGGGTCGCAAGCAACTGGTTGCAGAACTGCTCGAACGCGTCAATCTCACCGAGGCCGCCAAGCGCAAGGTGAAGACGTACTCCGGCGGCATGCGCCAGCGTCTTGGCATCGCGCAAGCCATCGCCGGCAACCCGCGCCTGGTGATCGTCGACGAGCCAACCGCCGGCCTCGATCCCGAAGAGCGCCAACGCTTTTACCGGATTCTCGCTGAGCTTGGACGCGATCGCATCGTGCTGCTCTCCACACATATCGTCGAAGACATCGCCACGCTGTGCCCGCGCTTTGCGGTGATTCGCGGCGGTCGCTGCGTCACCAGCGGTAGCACCTCCGAGGCGCGCAACCGGCTTGAGGGCCGCGTAGCCGAAGGCATCATTACACCGGAGAAGCTTGAAGAAATCCGTCGCTCACACCGCGTAACACAAGCGGTGCTGGTTGAAGGTTCCATGTTCCGCACCCGCGTACAGGGTCAACCAGGATCACAGCCCACAGGCTTCGTGCAGGTGCCGCCAACATTGGAAGACGTCTACTTCGGCGTCATGGACGAGAGCCGCGCCGATGACGCAGCGCGCGCAACGAACGCTGCATAACCACACACTACGGACCACCCATGCGCCGCACACTGATTCTGGCATTCCTTGAACTCCGCACCTCTTGGCGACGCCCATCGTGGTGGGTGCTGCTGGCCATCCTTTTCTTCCTAACGTGGGGATTCTCCTCCGGAAGCGTCACCATCGGTGCCGGCGGAAGCCAGGCCGGTGGCGACCGCGCCTTCGTGAACAGCGAGTTCAACCTGGCGTTCGGCGACATCGTGGTCTTCTCGCTCTTCTACATGTTCTTCGTATGCACGACCTTCGGCAATGCAGTGAACGAAGACGACACACTCCGCGTCATGCCCATCGTCGGCAGCACCGGGATCACGCCGCGCGAATACGTGATCGGCCGTTGGCTCGGCATCGCGCTGGTGTTCGGCGTGGTGATGGCGCTGCACCTTGCGATGCAGATCGGCTTGTTTCAGCTGTACCCGCTCCCGGAGCCCGAGAAGATGCGCGGGCCGTTCATTCTGGCCAACTACCTGCGCCCGATGGTGGTGTTCGTGGCCATCCCGGCTCTCTCGCTCGGCGCCATCGCGTTCGCGATCGGTTCCATCACCCGCCAGACCGTGCTGGTGTTTGCGTTACCAGTAGCACTCCTTCTTTCCAGCCTGTTTTTCATCTGGCTCTTCTCGCCCGAATGGCTGCCGCACTGGGGCAACCGCGCATTGCAAGCCATAGACATCACCGGCTTCCGCTGGCTCAACGAAACCTGGCTCAAGGTGGACAAGGGCGTGGCGTTCTACAACCACGAGCCGGTCGGCTTTGATGCCCTGTTCACCGGCGCACGCGTGGCGCTGGTGGCGATTGCCGGTACTGCGCTCCTGGTAGCCGCACAACGCGAACAGCGCCGCATGCGCAACCCGCATGTCGTGACCACCACTGAAGCAGAACGCATCATTGCGGACGCCGATCGCGCCCGTCGCGAGCGCGAGGCCGCGCCACGCAAAGAATCATCGCTTGCATCCCTCGGCATGAGTTCCGGCGATGTCGGCGTACTGACCGCCGCGGTGGATGCTTTCCGGGCCGAGGTGCGCGAAATGCGTCGCTCGCCGGGTCTGTGGATCTTCGTCCCGCTGATCATTCTGCAAACGGTGGGTCCCGCGATTTACTCGCCTGGACCGTTCGATACGCCGACGCTCACCACGCCTGGCAACTTCGCCGCGCAGAGTTACGACACGATCACGCTGCTCTCCACCTTCTTAGTGCTCTACTACTTCACAGAAAGCCTGGCGCGCGATGAACGTTCGCGCATTGCTTCCATCGTGAATGCCAGCCCATCGCGCACGGGTGCACTGACGCTCGGACGCATGGCGGCGTGCACCACCGTGGTGGCGGTGGCGCTCTTTGGCGGTCTCTGGGCGGCCATGATTTTGGCGATGGTGGTGCAAGGCGTACAGTCGGGCATCATGCTCATGCCGAGTCCGGGCCCGCTGGTCATTGCCTGGGGCGCCATGCTCCTACCAACGCTCTTTGCGTGGATGTGCTTCATAACGCTCGTTTGGAGTCAGTTCCGCAATCGCTACGCCGTGTACGGCGCTGGCATCGGCGCCATGATCCTCACTGGCTGGTGCGTGCAGATGGGCTGGATGAACTGGGTGTTCAATTGGCACCTATGGGGTGGCCTCACGTGGACAGATTTCGGCGCATTGGAACTCGACCGCGGCGTGTTGGTTCTCAACCGCGTGCTGTGGATCCTGGTTGGTCTGACGCTCCTACACATCTCGCTTGAATGGTGGCGCCGCCGCACGCCGGACGCGCAGGGCATCACCACGCGCCTGCAATTTGCGCGCGCGTGGAAGCGCGTCGTGTGGATGCTTGTCTTCGGCGGGCCAGCCATCGCCGTGGGAATCACGCTGGCACTCATGGTGCGCAGCGGACCGAATGGTGGACCGGAACTCAAAGCGCAACGTGATTACTACGTGGGCAACGCATCGACATGGAAGGATGTGCCGCAACCGGAGCTCAGGAAGGTCGATCTTGATCTCAACCTTGATCCCGCTGCCAACAGTATTGCGGTCAAGGGTAGTTACGGCCTGCGTAATACCACCGACAAGCCGATGCGCCGCATCGCAGTCACGCCGGACAGCACGTTCGAAGGCGTGAAGTTCACGTTCGAAGGAAAGACTTGGGATCCCGAGGAAGCAACCAAAGAACGCAAGGCAAACCCGCGTAACCCAGTCTGCGAAAACAGTTCCGGTCTCTGGATCTTCACACCCAAGGAACCACTGGCACCTGGCGCAGAAGTGACACTCGGCTTCGAACACGTGGCGCACGTCCCCGCTGGCACGCGCAAGAATCCTGCGGGCGCAGGTGAGTTCATCTTGCCCGCAGGCACCGTCCTCAACAGCTTTGGCGTGTCGTTCATGCCGATGCTTGGCTATGTAGACGGCGTCGGCATGGACCCCGAACGCACCCCCGAAGCGAAGCGCCCGGAGCCGGATGATTGGAAGAAAGTCACCAAGACCGCCTTCGGTACTGGTGGCCATACCACCATGACCGCCCGCGTGAAACTCCCCGCCGAATACCGCGCCAACATGCCAGGCGTATGCACTTCTGACACCGTCGATGGCACCACCCGCACCATGGAATGGAAGAGCGATCATCCAATCATGGCCGTCAACCTTGTCGCCGGAAAGTGGCAGGAATCAAAGGGCGAACGCACCGCTATCTGGCATCTGCCCGCGCACTCGTTCAATGTGCCAGCGATGCTGGAAGCACTCGATGGCGCGCATGAGTGGTACTCCAAGTGGTTCTGGCCGTACCCGTGGAAGGAGCTCCGCATCAGCGAATTCCCAGGGCTCGCCGGCTATGCACAAGGCTTTCCAACAAACATCGTCTTCAGCGAGTCCATCGGATTCTTGGCAAAGCCCAGTGCTGAGCAAGACGCACCGTTCATGATCGTTGCACATGAAGCCGCACACCAGTGGTGGGGCAACATCCTTCCACCGGGCGAAGCACCGGGTGGCAACATCCTGAGTGAAGGAATGGCGCACTTCTCCACAGCGCGTCTCTTCCGGCAACTGCGTGGCGACCGCGCGCGGCAGGCGTTCATGCGCGAAATCGAGTTCACCTACGCCAACGGCCGCCGGGTGGACGAAGAACGCCCAATGACGGAGGTCGACGGTAACCGCCGTGGCGACGGCACCGTGACCTACGACAAGGGCGGTTGGGTCTTCTGGATGCTCATGGAGCACCTCGGCGATGACAAGATGGACGAAGGCCTGCGCGCCTTTATCGGCAAGTTCAAGGACGGCCCTGACTACCCGTTGCTGCAGGATTTCATAGTCGCCATGCGACCGTTCGCGAAGGACGCTGCCGCCTACGACGCGTTCGTCGACCA
>JAPLMU010000081.1 GCA_026386795.1 Planctomycetota bacterium | reverse complement strand
GCGCCGAGCGTTGCAAAGCGCCAGGTGATGGCCTCTGCCACCAGCAGCACGCCGGCACCCAAGACCACGAATGCAATGCGGTAGCCAGATACGAATGTGCTTGCACCGGCACCAAGTTCTGTGGGCGCGAGCGATTCGGCCCGGAACGCGTCGGCAACAATGTCTTGTGTGGCGGAGAAGAACGCGGCGGCGCAGAGCAGTGCGAAGAAGATTCGGTTGTGCAGTGCGGCCGCGGCGAATTCACCAGGAGTCCATTCGATGCCAGGCGCGGGGTCGGTGGGTACTGGCCCCCAGTGCCCAGAGAAATTTCAGCGCGTACGGCAACGTGCAGAATGTCAGGGCTCCGATCGCGGTGACGCTCCAACCAGCGCTAGAGGTCCATGCCTGCGTCACCGTGGTGACCAAGACGTTTGGCACTCCGCCTGCAAACCCCAAGACCAATAGCACCAACATCGTCCGACTTCCGTAAAGCGCGGCGAATGAAGACCGAGAAGTTGCTGCAGCGAAGGGCCGATCCGTGGCCATAGCGGCAGGTTACCGATGCGCGCCACCGCGAAGTGGCAAAATGACAGGACCCCGACCGTGAGGCCGGGGTCCTGAATTAATCATGCAGGTCGTGCTGACTTATGAGCGACGACGGCGTGCACCGACCAAGCCAGCGACTCCGAGAAGAGCCATTGCGCCTGGAGCTGGGGTGGTTGTTCCCACTTCGAGGTTGTCAAAGAGCGCAGTTCCGACGATGGTTCCACCGTTGCGGGACGCATAGAAATCGGTTTGGTTAGCGGTTAAGCCAGCGCCTGCGCCGTCAACGTAGAACCCGGTGCTACCCATGAACACTTGGAATCGACCGGTGTCGGAATCCCACGTGGTGGTCATCGTGGTCCACGTGTCGAAGGTGATCGCAGTTGTGGTGGTAAAACCGTAGTTACCAACGGTTCCTGCATTGTTGTAGTAGCCAACCAAGGTCAAGATGCCGGTGTTAACGTTAATGTAGAACCCGCTCAGGATCTTGGATCCGGTCGGGTCGTAGTTGTAGAGACCGATGCGAGCGACGGATGACTGGGCGCGCGGGACGTTCATCTCCACGGTTGTGTAGAGACGGGTATTGCCGGCAGCGCGTTCGATATCGAATTGTGCGCCGTAGTTGGCATTCCATGCAAAGCGGGCAGACTCAGCAGCACTGGTGCCGCTGTTCATCTGCATACGACCATCAGCGGTGATGTTGGCGGCTGCCGATCCCGTGCCGGCTGATGGCTGGTAGGTTACCCAACCTTGCTGGCCGTTGAGGTTGCCCACAACGTAGCCCTCGGAGGCATTGAAACCAGTTGAGTAGATCACGCCAGCGGAGGCGGCGGAGGAAACGCATGCCACGGCGGTGGCAACAAAGAGGAACGACTTCATGTGTAGGTACTCCAGACAGGGAAAGGGAAAGGGAAACGGGAAACAAGCAAAGCAATGTTTCAATCTGTGCGGCGCATTCGCCGAACCAGACGCCCTTTGACCAACCTCTCGTGTCACCCCAGAACGTCTACATAGTGCCCCGCACTTGGGGCGGGTCAAGCAAAGGTGCTCAGAATTTGTTAATGGCGAAGGTGGGGAGCCGGCGACGTAGTCAGATAACTATGCACGTACACAAAAACCCCCGTAAATACATGGGGTTTGCCGTACTTACGCGTGTGCAATCACGACCGCCCGTTTGGGCTAGGCGTGGCTGTGGACCGCTGCCGTCAGGCTGCTCAACATCATGGATCCGAGGTCGGCGGGACTTTCTGCCACATTGAGACCGCAGGCGCGCAGGGCATCCATCTTCGCCTGCGCGGTGTCGTCCGCGCCACCGATGATGGCACCCGCGTGACCCATGCGGCGCCCGGCTGGAGCGGTGCGCCCCGCGATGAACGCCACCACTGGTTTGTGCTGCATGTTGGATTGAATCCAGCGGCCGGCGTCCACCTCGTCGGTGCCGCCGATTTCGCCGATCATGATGACGCCATCCGTGTCTTGGTCGGCGGCGAACATTTCCAGGATGTCGATGAAGTTCAGACCCTTGACCGGGTCGCCACCGATACCCACGCAGGTGGACTGACCGATGCCGCGTTCACTGGTCTGCCAGACAGCCTCATAGGTGAGCGTTCCGGAACGGCTGATGATGCCCACCGCCTTACGCGTGGAAGCGTCGAGCCGATGCGTGTGAATATAGCCCGGCATGATGCCGATCTTGCAACCGCCCTCGTAGCGGCCGGGGGTGCCGGTCTTGCGCCCAGGAGTGATGACACCTGGGCAGTTGGGGCCAACAAGCACGGAGTCGGGGTATTCAGCGAGGCGCGCGCGCACGCGGATCATGTCTTGCACCGGGATGCCTTCGGTGATGGCCACAATGGTCTTGACGCCAGCGTCGGTGACCGCCCTTCCCTGGGGTGGTTCCTCCAACCATGCGCGTTCCGTACTCAAAGCAGCCCTTGGTGTGAAAGGCGCCGGATGTGCCAGTGATTCCTTGGCAGATGACCGAAGTGTTACCGTCAATGAGGATCGCCATAGGTGCTTCAGGGGGCTCTGGATGCGAGGCGCCAACGATCGGCGCGGGCGGGCGAGGATAGCCGAACCCGATACGATCGTGGACGATGAGCATCGCGCCAAAGCACGGAATTCATGAGGCGATCACGGCGTCGATCGCGGCGCACCCTGCCACCGCTCGGATCGGCAAAGTGTTGGCGATTAACCGTGAATCGGCGGGGCAGCTCTTGGGCGCGATGCGTGAAATTGCCTTCCCGGGGTTCCACCTCACGGATACCGAAGGCGGCGGGGCCCGCGACGCACGGACTGCGAATGAACCCGGTGCGATTGAAGCGTTCGTTGCCGAGCGAGTACCGGCGTTGCGGATTGCACTTTCGCAGTGCATTGCTGCAGCGCGGCGTGCGGTGGAAGCCGCGCCGAGCGTCCAGCCTGAGCACGATGGTGCCGTCGATCGCATCTGCAGCGAGGTACTTGCGCAGATCCCGGCTATCCGCACCGCGCTGGCTGCCGATGTTGAAGCTGCGTACCGCGGCGATCCAGCGGCGCGCAGTGTTGCGGAAGTGATCCTCTGCTATCCCGGAATCACAGCGCTGACTGCGCACCGATTTGCACACGAATTGTGGATTCGAGAAGTGCCGATTCTGCCGCGCATGCTTGCGGAGATTGCACACTCCAGCACTGGAATTGATATTCACCCCGGGGCGCAGATCGGCCACGGCGTGTTCATTGACCATGGAACTGGCGTGGTGATCGGCGAGACCTGCACTCTTGGTGAAGGCTGCCGCATCTATCAGGGCGTGACGCTTGGAGCGAAGAAATTCGAGCGCGACGCAGATGGTTCGCTTCGCAAAGGAAACAAGCGACATCCGACGCTGGGCGCGCGCGTCACTGTATATGCAGGCGCAACGATTCTCGGTGGCGACACCGTTATTGGCGATGGATCAGTGATTGCTGGCGGCGTCTTTGTGATGCAAAGCGTGCCGCCTGGGCATTTGGTGGCAAACCAGAAGGCACAGGTGCGAGTCTTGCCGCACGGAGAGGACCCCGCATGAGTGAGCAAAGCAATCGATTTGGGCTGCGCGGAGTATCTGCATTAGCACTCGCGCTTTCATTTGTGGCGCTCTTGTTGGCTGTCCCGGCAGCCATGCCAGTGAGTCTTGCGCGCGATGCCACGCCAGGGATCGATCCAGCAACGCTGTACGCGCATGTTCATGTGATGGGTGCGAGCGCGAGCGCTGGTTTCGGCGTGCGCGCCCCGCTGCCCCGCACACATCCCGGGCGGCTCGAAGCGATGACGGTTGCGCGCTTGGCGTCGCTTGCGCGCGTTGGTGCGGGCGAAGTGACGGGTGATGCCACTGGACTCTTCTTCACAAATCCAGGCGCTGTCGGAAGCGCGCAAGTTGATGCAACGCTCACCGAAGAGCCGCGCGTCACCATGGTCTTTGCAGATGACTTTCTGTTCTGGTTTGTGTACGGCGCGCTTGCAGCGGATCGAACGCCGATCAAGGAAGAATCGCAACGCTTGCAACTTCTTGAGAAGGGTCTTGCGCAACTCAACCGAATTGTCGAGGCAGGGATTCCGCTGGTGGTTGGCGATGTTCCTGATATGTCACCTGCGGTTGGCAAGATGCTTTCCAAAGCGCAAATGCCGAAACTTGAGACGATTGCTCAGGCCAACGAACGCATCCGCGCGTGGGCCAAGGACAAGCCGAGAGTTGCGGTACTTCCACTAGCGAAGTTGGTGAATGATCTGCGTTCAAGCAAACCATTCGAAGCAGGTCGTCGCAGTTGGAGCGAAGAATCAGACGGCGCACTTATTCAACGCGACCAGTTGCACCCGACATTTGTTGGAAGCATCGCACTGATTGCCTGCACTGAGCAGGCCGCCAACGAGCGATTTCTTGGAGTGCGGCAACCCAATGCGCCGGGCGCTCCGGTTGCGTTTGAGCATGACCCCACGAAAGTTGCGGAGCGCGTGCGCGATGCGGCAGGCGCGGGCGCTCGTTAGTTTGGGCCCTGAAGTTGCGCGAGTTTGCGTCGTGCCTCAACATCGGTGGTCTTGGAAATCAAATCATTCAGCCACGTGTCGGCAGCAATGCGGCCCTCTACGGCGCGCACTGTTGGCAGCAACGCTTGCGCATCCATATCAAGGCGCGGAGCACGCATGGCTCCCTTGAGTGTCGCGAGTGTTGCCGGGTCCCGCAGTGTGGGAATGTCGAGTGCCCAGAGATGCCACAACATGTCGCGTTGTTCAGCGGTTGGATCTTTGGCGATCGACCATGCTTCCATGAACTCTGCGCGTGTTCCGGCGCGGAAGATCGGACCGAGTGCAATGCGCGCAACTGCATCTTGCGCACCCTTTGCTTTGGCAAGCTTCCACAACTGCGCGGCAACTGTGTCATCACCAGCGAGGACGAGGTCACGCATGGCAGTCGCGCAGGATTCACGAGTCAGCGCGGGGTCGGCGCCCTTCAGTTTCTCAATTGCCGCGCGAGCCGATGCGCGAACATCGATCTCGCCTGCTTCAAGGGCGGGCGTAGGGTCGCGGCCGGGCAGCATGGCGAGCGTCTTCGGCGCTGGCACCGTCATCAACGGGTCGCCGATCGTTGCAATGCGCCAGACCTGTGCGAGCGGGTCGCCAGGCCACTGACGCGCAGCCACAAGGAACGGCGTCAGTGCCGCCAGTCGCTGCACGATTGTCGCTGGCGGAATGAACGCCGTCAGATACGGCTCATGCACAGAGCCAACATAGGCGTAGACGCCGTGGTCGAGCCATCGACCGCCGACGGTGTAGGCGGCATCGGGTGCTTGCAGTGAGAAACTGTGGATCATGGAGAGCGCCATCGGCTTTCGCAGGACGGGAATATCGGTGGATGGAGCGAATGAAGACGTTTCCACTTCAAAGAAATCTGCGTTGCCGCTTGAGTTCATAAAGAGGACATCGGGTCCGATGCCTTTGGGCAAGAGTGATCGCCACGACGAAAGCGTTCCATTGGTGCCTTCCCATGACTTCATGGTGAAGCCCTCCTGCGCAAGGACCGGTGTTGCCTGCGCAAATGAATACGCCGCGTACATGCCGCCGGTGCGGTTGGCATATCCATCGAACATCCATGTTTCGGTGCGATGCAGAAACAGAGAGCACATGGCCATGTATGCCGAGCGAGTGCTGTCGCCAAAGATCTGCGCCGCGAAACCCCAGCGCGATCCATCGGCGTTACGGCACAGTGCATCGGTCAGAGAAAGTGGCCCAGTTTCCTTGGGAAGTTGCGGATTTCGTCCGCCGGCTGGCGACGGAAGATCTACGCGCAACGCAGCGTGCCGACACAGGGTGAATGTTTCGAGTTCATCTCCGAGCGCAGTCCACGTGAGGCCGCTTGATGCGAAGGAAGTGCGTACTGCGGCATCGAGGGCTGCGAAGTCTGTTGCACTGAGAACGTCATTGCTGCTGCCACCAGCTGGTTCTTCGATCCACACCAGTGGTTCACCGCGTCCCGCAGCAAGTGCAACGGCCGCTGTCCATGCTGGATCCTTGACAGACGCGCCAACAATTCCAGCTGGAACGAGACCGATGGAACGCAATGCCGCCACGGAACCGTTGGCAGGGTCGCCGCCCCACGCATGCGTGATCGCAGCATCAACTGCGGAACGCAGCGCAGCATCATCCACAGGCGCCGGACTTGAAGCGCGGCGGACCACTTGCGCTGGCTTGAATGCTCGAATGAAACGCGGAGCGAAGGCATCGTCTTCAATGAGGACGGGCCAACGCGCCTTTGGTGTCCAGCGTGCAATCTCAGCGAGGTATGCGCCTTCGTTTGGAACAAGCACCACGCGATCAATGACTGGGAGCTTTCCTTCGATGCCGAGTGACCGCATTCCGAGACGAGCGAACCACGGCATCTCTGCCATGCCTTGTGCTTGTTCTTGCGCAGGGGTGGGGGCGGGCGCGGGCGGCGCTTGCAACACCGATGCGAGTGCGAGCGGAAGCGTGATGAGCGCGGTGACGGTCATTCAACCGATGATAGAGAAGCTCTATGCATGCGGAGGGCGCGGGTGACAAACTTTAAATGTCGCATGACACTTGATCAACCAACCGTTGCGCGCCAGAGCATCGCCGCGAGGAGCGCACCGAGCACTGGACCAACAATTCCAATCCATGCGCTGCGCCAATCGCTTCCGTCCTTACCGGGAATTGGAAGAAATGCGTGTGCAACGCGGGAACCAAGATCGCGCGCGGGATTCATGATGCAATCGCTCGCGCCGGCAGCACCAAGGGCGATCACCGCAAGCGCCATGCCAGCAATCAGGATGGACAGGATTGGCTGAACAACTGAAATTGGAGTGGCCGTCAGTTGGAAGGCAACGCCTTCCTCCAATTGATCCGCGCCGCCAGCGTCAATAGATGCTCCCGCTATCAGGCGCAAGATGACGTACACAAACACGGCGGACGCAAGAACCTCGGAAAGCAGGTTGGAGAGCGGCGCACGAATACGCGGCACATTCACAAAGACTGCAAGTTTGGTCTGCGAGTCATCGGTGCGCGACCAGTACGGCAGAAACTGCAACCACGCGACTGCTGCACCCACGAACGCGCCCGCGCATTGCGCCGTGATATTGGATGACAACATGCCGGACTGGAGTCGACCAATCGACCACATCGCCACGGTGACTGCCGGGTTGAGTTGCGCGTCGCTTCGTCCAGCAACCAACAAGCCAGCTGCGAGTGCTGCGCCCCAACCGAGTACCGCCGTTGCGTAACTGCCGCCAACGCCCGGCGCGCGCGCGAGGCGCATGTTTGCGGTGACGGCGACGCCGAGAAACACATAGACGGCGGTGCCAAGAAATTCGCTCGCAAATGGAGTCATGGCGCGGAGTGTAGGTCGCGATCCTTCGCTTCGACACCAGCGAGCAGGCAGAAGGATCGCCACGCCTTGCAGCGCGCGCGGAGTTCTGCGGGAGCCACCACGCGGAGGCGTTCTACCGCAAGAACGCGGCGCTCAGTGTCGATGGCCGCGAGTGCGTTGACGCCGGATGCATCAATGGCGGAACGAAGCGCCGCGGGGTCTGCATATGAGCCATTCATCATGGCGTTCAGGCGCTCAATCCGCTGCTGGCAGAGCACGGTGGCCTCGGATCGCCAGGCATCGGCCGCGCGTGCAATGGCCACGCGGGTAGCGACGTCGTCGGGCGGAAGCGCGTCACAGAGTGCAAGCGCAACGATGGCGATCTCTGCATCGGATCGATGTGCATCTGGATAGCCGCGGCGAACTGCGGCCGTGCGCACACGCGCGGCATCTTCCGGGGATAAGGCATTGCATACGGCGTTGATCGCTTCGTTCGCGGTTGCGCGGGCTGCGCGCGCGGCGGCCGATGCATTCGCAGTGATCTGATCAATGTGTACTTGCCGCGCAGTATGGAATCGCAATCGTTCCAGTTGGCTCATACTTGCCAACGAATCGGGCATGGATCCGCGCTGCGACGCGGTAAGAAGCATGCGGGTATCGCGCTCTGCTTTGATGGTGGCGCACACTGGGGATTCGCGCGCAGCAAGAACGTCCACGGCGGCACGGCGGGCGGCGGGCGACAGTTGCGCGGATATCACTACCAGCGCGGGGTTCACGCGCAATGCGCCAAGCATGTCTTGGTCAAGGTATGACCGGTTCGCTAAGGACTGCGGGTTACCCGCATTGCACGCCATCCGTAAGAGCGCCGCATCGCTATCACTCAGCCCGGTGCCGAGCGCGGCGGCAATAGCCGCTTGGAAATCCGCCTCCACGCGTGCGCTCGCGGCGATCCGCTCCGCATCGGCACGCACGCACGGCGGGCACTGCGCCACGCCATCAGCATTCATCGTGCCTTGATAAAACGATTCTTCATACGCAACCTCCAACGGCTCGGCAACTTCTCCCCAGCGCTGCATGTAGTCCGCATGCAGGCTGCGAATAGTGTCTGCAGATTCTTCCGGCATTCCCAAGGAACGAAGGGTGGTCAGTAGCGCTGGCAAGTCCGCAAATGAACTGGTGGGAGTGTCATTCCCATTTACTTGTGAAAGTGCCAAGGAAAGCGGATCAGCGGTTTCACCTTGCGCTGCCTGTTCGGCTTCCAACTCCTCCGTCTTGGCTGCATCCACGATGTCCTTCGCTTCGGGAATGTTGGCAAGCAATAACCAGTCTGGCGATTCCTCATCGTTGCCAACACACTGTGCGCCGCACGGGGCGAGTGCGCGCTTCTCAAATGCTGCAAATTCCGTGGCGAATTGATCGCTGATAGCTATGTTCGCCTGATACCACTGGTTTTTTTCGTCAACCTTTCCCAGCGCTTGATACTGTCGGTCAACAAGCTTGCTGCCCGCATCAACCAGGAATGCCGGGAAGTCGACCCGCCATTTTTCGATGGCGCTATGAAGGCATTCGCGACAGGCGTTGTCAAGCGTTGGCCGCACAAGTGGCGCCAGCAATCCGCCCAGTGGGATTCCAGTACTTGGATCATTGCAAGCGTTGAAGTCGTACACCTCGTCGCAGAGGCGGAGCGCAAGTTTCCAGCGCGCGCGTGGGGGAAGCGTTTCCAATAGCACGCGAGACGCATCCCACTGCGCGCGCAACACCGCGGATGCTGGGCCACTGAGTTTCTGACGTTTGTCGACCCATGCTTGGCTCATTCCACCAGCGATGCGCGCAAATTCCGTTCCGGCAACGGGCTCGTCCTCCGAATCAGGTGAGCGCAATGCCCGATCAGCGGCGCGAAGTTCCATGTAGTCCAGCATGGACATTGTTGAAACCCCCAGGCGATCCATGTCATCTGCAAAGTCCAGTCGCGATTGGCGCACCCCTTGGCATAACGCGCGGATCGCAGCGATCCGACGAGCGCGGGTTGGTTCCAACGCAGTCATCGCGGCTGCAAGTGCGTCATGGTCGTCAGGAAGTGCGCGAATGAGGGCGGCTTCAACGTCAAAGTCTGCAAGTTGCGCGCCCAGTGCCGCCGTGTCAGTGGGTTGATCAGCAACCGCACTTTGCAACGCTCGTTGCGCCCGCAAGTTGGCGATCTTGGCACGCATTGATTCATCGCTTGCCAGAGCGATGGCCGCAAAGAGGGCATCCTCAAGGCGTTCGCGCTGTGCGGCACACGCGTCAAGTTCGGTGAGCTGTTGCAGCACAGTGGCCCGGGATTCTGCAATCGGGCGGGCGTACGGGCCGCTGGGCGTGTCTGTGCCACTACTGGCACCACGCTTCGCTGCGTTCGCAAGTTCCGCAGTGCGCCAGTCCGCTAGATAGTGTTCATACGCATCCAGCACGCTGCTGCGCGGGGTACTCACCGATGCGCCATCAAGCATGACAAGCACGGCGTTGAGCGGAAGCAGATCAATAGCACCGGTGGCGTAGCGCACAGAATCGCTCTCCGCCGCAACGCGTGGAGCGATAGAGACTGATAGCAACAGCGCGAATACTGCGATCGTCGATCGAAGCATCCGCGCTACGCGCATCACATGGCGCTCCCGAGGCCCATGATGCGTCGCCACGCGCTGATCTGCCCAAGGTGCATCTGCATATGGCCGATGCACAGGAAGGTGATCGCGCCGCCCTTCTGCGGGAACATCTCCTTGAAACGACCTTCTGCAGGATTTTCCTCAGCGAAGACGGAATCCGGAGCGGTTTCAAGTGCCTTGGCCACGGAGTGGTAGCCAGCGGTGAAGTGCTTCAT
The DNA here is from genome assembly GCA_026386795.1 of Planctomycetota bacterium. Lineage (GTDB taxonomy): Bacteria > Planctomycetota > Phycisphaerae > Phycisphaerales > SM1A02 > UBA966. Next base: position 8,964 of record JAPLMU010000081.1, on the reverse strand, counting down.
GATCTCGTCCTTGGACGGATACTCGCCAGGCGCGGCTTCGATGCCAGCCTTAAAGCGATCATCCCAACCCGCAGGATTTGGAACGATGAGATCGGGGCGGCCGAGCATGCCGAGCGCGCGATGCGGATAGATGGACAGATGCGCCATGTAGAAGGCGGGGCACACCACATCCTTTGCAGGGAAGTGCGCAAACTTGTCAGCAGGGATGGTCTTGGCGAGGGTCTCGGCGTAGTTCAGACCAAGGTTCAGACCGGGGAGGACGTAATGGGCGTATGACATAGGACTCGGAGTCTAAGCAAATTTCATTACTGTCCGATGCAGCGGTCGTAGGTGGTTTGCGCAATCACCGGGTCCGTGGTGCCGCGCACAATCGCCCGGCCGTCCGGAAACACTGACAGCTCCAAGGACCCCTGCAGCGCACCCACCAACAAGCCATCCGTGATGACGAAGGTTCCAAGCGACGCGAGCCGCAACTGCAGGCGCACAAGGTCGAGGTGCGCCACTGCTGCCGGGCGCACCTGCACCGCGTTGCGTCCGCACAACACCGTGCAACGGCCGTCCGAATCCGCGTCAAGAAACTCAAATCGCCGCGCGCCGCAACATGCACAGTCCGCTCGCGCCGCCCCCGCAAGCGACAGGCGTCCCGTTCGGTTTGTTTCCAGATCAGCTGACCAAAATGAGCAGTCCAAGAGATCCGCGCGCCCCGCAAGCAACTTGATCGCCTGCCCTGCCGCATAGGCGCCGACCATGGCCACCGCCGGACCAAACACTCCGGCCGTGTCACATGTTTCGCCCTCGCCCGGCGCGGGTACTTCGGGGAACACGCACCGCAGGCACGGGGCGTCAGACCTTGGAATTCCAAGCGCACCGGCTACCCCAGCCAGTATCGGCATCGATGTACCCCGCATCGCCACCGCACCGGCGTGCACAAACGCCTTGCCGAGTTTCACCGCCGCATCATTCAGCAAGTAGCGCGTTCGGTAGTTGTCGAGCCCATCAATGATCACATCGCAATCGTTGACAAACTCTTCAACGTTGTCAGATGAAAGATGCTCAACACAGGCGTGCACACGCAATGCTGGATCGATCGCCTGCACGCGACGCTTCGCTGCTTCTGCCTTCGGCGCACCCGCGCGTGCATCAGCGTCTACGTAGAGCGACTGTCGTTGCAAGTTGGTGACTTCCACCACATCGCGGTCCAGCAGCGTCAGCGTGCCCACACCTGCGCGCGCAAGCAAGTCAATCGCTGCGCACCCGAGCGCGCCGCAACCAACCACCAGCGCATGCGCCTCCGCGAGACGCGTCTGCGCCGCAACGCCGAACCCCGGCAAGATCATCTGCCGATGGTGGCGAGACTGCGGATCGGGCAACGAGTCAGACATAGATACAACGATAGGTAAAAACACCGAAGCGATAGGTAAAAACACCGAAGCGCCAAGTTTGTGCTTGGCGCTTCGGGAAATTTCAGTAAATCAGGCGGCTGAACCAGTGATTACCACGCGAAGTGAGCAAACGCCTTGTTGGCGTCAGCCATACGGTGCGTGTTCTCGCGGGTGGTCACTGCCTTGCCTTCGTTCTTCGCTGCGTCCATCAGTTCCTTCGCTAGGCGAAGGTGCATCGGACGACCACGCTCAGAGCGAATCGCGTCGATGATCCAACGGAAGGTCAGGCTCTGCTGACGACGACGGTTCAGCTGCATCGGAACCTGATAGTTGGCTCCGCCGACGCGCTTGGAACGAACTTCAACAGCAGGACGCACGTTGTCGCACGCCTTCTGGAAGAGCTCGATCGCCGTCTTCGGCATGTTCTCGTTCTTGTCCTTATCGAGGCGGGTCTGGATCTCATCGAACGCGTCGTACACAACGCGCGTGGCTGGACCCTTCTGACCGCCGTACATCATGCAGTTGATGAACTTGGCAACAACCTTGTCCTGATAGCGGGCGTCCGGCTTGAGTTGCGATTCGCTCGCGGTGAACTTCCTGGGCATATCTCTGATCTCCTTCTGGCGAAACCGGCGAAAGCCGGTGGTTTCATGCCGCGCGGGACAAAGGTCCCTGAGGTAAGCGCGGAATTACTCGCCGATACGTGATGGAACGGTGTGCGGGAACAGCCCGCTCACCAATGTGCGTGATTACTTCTTCTTCTTCGAGGCAGCAGCCTTCTTCTTCACACCGTACTGCGAACGGCCCTTCTTGCGACCTTCCACTCCGAGGCAGTCAAGCGTGCCGCGAACGACGTGGTAACGAACACCAGGAAGATCGCGAACGCGACCACCACGCACGAGCACGATTGAGTGCTCCTGCAGGTTGTGGCCTTCGCCGCCGATGTAGGCGGTGACTTCCTTGCCGTTGGAGAGACGAACACGTGCAACCTTACGGAGCGCGGAGTTCGGCTTCTTCGGGGTGACGGTCTTTACTTGGAGGCACACGCCACGCTTTTGCGGGCATGCTTCGAGGTCCTTAACCTTCGATTTCGCATCCGGCGAACGGCGGGGCTTGCGGACGAGCTGATTGATCGTTGGCATGGTTCTATCTATGTTTCCGTTTGGGTGAAGGGGTGAACGATAGCGAGAATCGCCAATGATCGCAACCGCTACGACGGCAGAATCGAGATGCATTCATCGAATGATGAACGCAGTTATGCGCCACGAATGTGCACACTTTGGCGGGTTCGACGCACTTCATCGATGGCAGCAACGGCCAATTGGTCGCATCGCTCATTTTCTGGATGCTGACTGTGGCCGCGAATCCATGTCGCACGCACCCGTAGGCGGGTTCGATGCGCGTCGAGTGATTCCCAGAGATCACGATTCAGTACCGGTGACTTGTCAGCCTTGCGCCAACCACGCTTTTTCCAGCCTTCAATCCACTCATTCAGGCCCTTGACGCAGTAATCGCTGTCCGTAGTCACGATCACCTGCGCACCGTCTGCCAGTCCATCAAGACCACGAATAATTGCGGTGAGTTCCATACGATTGTTGGTGGTTCCAAGCTCGCCACCACTCTCAAAGCGCTCGCTCGGAAGGTCGCCACCGCGCAAAATGAACCCCCAACCACCGGGGCCGGGGTTGCCTGAACACGCTCCATCGGTAAACAATTCGAACTTCAACATCAGGGCGCACAAGATTACCGGAAACAGGGTTGTCTGTCAGCGATGCGACACGCTTCTTGCGTTGCACATGCTATTTCGGCTACCATCCGACCCCTGCGCTTCGGTCAGGCCCCCGCTGGGGAATGCAGCGCATATCAGTCAACAGACAGAGGTCCACACACCATGCTTCCAGCATTCCGCACATCTCCCGGCCGCACGCGCCGCCGCCGCGCTCACCAAGCGCTCACCGCCGCACACACCGTCAACTGCCCAAACTGCGGCGCTAACAAGCGTCCACACACCGCGTGTCGCGACTGCGGCTACGTGCGTCCTGGCCTGCAGTTGAGGGTGGCCCAGCCCGAGGCGTAAGCCCCGGTCTGGCGCACAACTCCTCCGATGCGCATAGGCGTAGACGTGATGGGGGGCGACAATGCCCCCGACCAAATCCTTAAGGGATGCGTTCAGGCGCTCCCGACTTTGTTGCATGCTGATCGCTTGGTCCTCTTTGGGGACGAAGCCGTGATCCGCGACGCACTCGAAGAGCGTGGCTTCCTCAACGACGAACGCGTTGAGATCATTGCGACCACTGAAGTGATCGGTATGGAAGAGTCGCCTGTTGAGGCGATGAAGGCCAAGAAGAATTCCTCCATCGTGGTGATGAATCAGATGGCGTCACCGAAGGCTGAGAATCGCCTCGATGTAGTCATTAGTGCTGGCAACACCGGCGCATGTGTCGCTGCAAGCCAGTACTTCATGCGCCGCCTTCCTGGCGTGGTTCGTCCTGGCATCTGCGTCACCATCCCAACATTTAGTGGCCCGATCATCTTGATTGATGTCGGTGCCAACATTGAGCCAAAGGCCACCCATCTCGCCCAATACGGCGTGATGGGCGATGTCTATGCGCGCGAAATCATGGGTATCAAGAACCCACGCGTGGCGCTCATGAATGTTGGTGGCGAAGAGCAAAAGGGCACGGATCTGATCCGAAACGCCCGCGACCTGATCCGCCAATTTGATCACTTGAATTTCACTGGCTTTGTGGAAGGACGCGGCGTATTCAACGGCGAAGCTGATGTCATCATCACTGACGGCGTTGTTGGAAACGTCATGCTGAAACTCGCTGAAGGTCTGTCCGCCGGCATCTTCCGCGCCATCGCGCACGAAGTCATCGCCACTGATCCAGAACTCGCCATGCGCTTTGAACCAGTGGTGAAGAGCATCTATTCCAAGCACGATTACCACGAGTACGGCGGTGCGCCTCTCTTGGGCGTGAACGGAGTATCGCTCATCAGTCACGGCTCGAGCAAAGACAAGACCATTCGCAATGCAATCTTGCGCGGCAAAGCCTTCGCTGAGGCACGCATCAATGAGAAGATCGTTGCGCGCCTTGCCACCGTCAAGATGGAGCAGGTCGAGGCATGACTGCTGTGCCCTTTGGGCGTGGCGTGCGGATCGCGGGCACGGGTCGCGCGGTTCCTGCTGAAGAGCTCACCAACAAAGAACTTGAGAAGATCGTCGACACCAGCGACGAGTGGATTCAGCAGCGCACCGGCATCAAGGCTCGCCGCCGCGCCAATGATTCGGAGACCGTCTTCTCGCTCGGGCGCGATGCGCTACTGAAGGCGCTTGCTCAATCCGGCATCAATGCTGCAGATCTTGACATGATCATCGTGGCCAGCGTCAGCGGCGAGATGATTTGCCCTTCTACAGCAGCACGCATCAGCGAAGCAGTCGGGGCCGATGAGGCCGCTGTGTTCGATCTTGCTGCGGCCTGCAGCGGATTTCTATACGGCATGAATCTGGCCGACACCATGATCCGCTGCGGCAGAGCAAAGAACATCGCTGTCATTGGCGTTGAAGTGCTGACCCGCCTCGTTGATTGGTCAGACCGTTCGGTCTCGATCATCTTTGGTGACGGCGCCGGCGCTGCCATCTTTACTGCGGACCCCGATCCTTCCAAGGGTTGCATCCACCAGACCATGCACGGCGACGGACGTTTGTGGCGCACGCTCTACCACCCCAAGCTTGATCGGGATGTCCCTGCCGGCGATGAAGCGAATCCGATTCGCCTTGGCCATCTCCGCATGCACGGGCGAGAAATCTACAAATTTGCAGTGACGCGCTTTCAAGAAGCGATCCGCGACGCACTTGATGCCACTGGCATGAAGGTTGACGATGTGCAGCAGTACATCTGTCATCAATCCAATATTCGGATCATTGAGAGTGCTATCGAGAAGCTGAAGTTGCCTGCCGATCGGGTGTACATCAATATCGATCGTTACGGAAATACCAGCGCGGCGAGCATTCCAATCTGCCTCGACGAGTTACTTGAAGCAAAGACGATTGGTCCTGGGAAACCCATCATTCTTGTGGCTTTTGGGGCAGGCGTGACGTGGGCTTCGTGTGTTTGGAATATGTGAGTGCGCGCCGGATTGCCGGAAACGCACTTCACTCAAGAAGGAAATTATCGATGAGCGCGATCAGCAATGGCTTCGTCTTCCTCTGCCCCGGACAAGGTGCGCAAACGGTTGGCATGGGTCAAACATGGGTCGAATTCAGCCCAGCAGCAGCCAGCGTCTACCAAGCAGCCGATGAGATTACTAGCTTCGGCGCTCGGCGCTTGAGTGAATTCTGTTTCGCTGGTCCGCAAGAAGAGCTCAATCGAACTGACATCAGTCAGCCTGCGTTGTTCACCTGCGGAATGGCATGTCACTCCGCACTCTTTGAGAAGCACCCTGCCATCGCCACCGTCGCGGCCAACGGCCTTTCGCTCGGTGAGTACACCGCGTTGTGCATCGCGGGTGCGTTCTCGTTTGCAGATGGCCTGCGCCTTGTAGCCACACGCGGACGACTCATGCAACAAGCTGCGGAGGCGTCGCGCGGTGGAATGGTGGCCTTGATCGGTGCTGATGAAACACAAGCGAACGAAGTCTGCGCGGCCGCTGCAAAGGGCGAAGTGCTTGTGCCTGCCAATTTCAACGCCCCCGGACAAATTGTGGTCTCCGGATCCGTGGCCGCTTGCGACCGCGCGGTGGAAGTTGCCAGCACCATGGGGCTGCGCGCCGCCAAACTGGCGGTCGCCGGAGCGTTCCACAGCCCGCTGATGGCCTCGGCCGCCGAAGGCATGGCTCGCGCCTTGGAACACGTCGAATTGAAGCCACTTTTGGTGGATGTGTGGAGCAATGTGACCGGTCTTCGGCACCACCGGAACGATCCGGCGCGGCTGCGAAAGTTGCTGGTGGAACAAATCGTCTCCCCGGTACGATGGAGCCAATCCTGCACCGACATGATCGGCGCACTCAAGGTCGGAGAGATCACAGGAGGTAGCGAAGCAACCTTCCATGAGCTTGCTCCGAATACCGTCCTGAAGGGATTGATGAGACGGATCGATCGTTCGACAGAGGTAAACACCCATGACCAACACGACCAACCCCAACGAGATCATGCAGTCCAAGCGAACGCCTGAAGGTGATGCATTCCGATCCATTGCGCGCGTCGCAACGGCTGCTGGACTTGCCGCCGCTCTTCTGCTTGCGCCGCTCACACTGAGTGGATGCGGCGAAGAAGAGGCCGCCCCGGTGGCAGTAGCACCACCGCCGCCGCCACCGCCACCACCGCCGGCAGCACCAACCGTCACGCCGATCGCCCAGCTCATGAAGGAACTGGGAATCAGTGACAAGATCCGCCTTCCGGAAGACAAGGCTCCGGGAACCGACCCAGAGCGCGTTGCCGTCCTGAAGTTCTTTGACGGATTTGCAAAGTCGAAGCCAGAAGCCATTCGCGCTGCCATGGGACCGCAAGATGCTGCAGTGCTCGACGCCATGAAGAGTGGTGCCGGATTTGAGAAGGCCTGCGCTCCGGTCACTCGCATTGATCTCACCACCACCAACCGCGAGGGCAAGGCTTATGTCATGGCCGTCTACCGCGCCGGCAGTGATATCGAAGCGCAGTTGTGGGCGTTCAAGGCAACTGGCGAAGGCAAGAAGGTAGAGACGCAACTCTTTGAGAGCTATGTCCAACCCGTTGACATCATGAGCAAGGTCAGCGGTTCAAACCTGATCGTCGAATGGGTCAAGGTGGTCGACGCAGATCGCAAGGTTGCGCTCGAGCCCGATGAGACCGTGAAGCCGACCGCGCGTGTTCAGGAGCAAGAGAAGCCCGAGGCTTCCGGTTCCGGCGAGGAATCTGGGCCAATTGGCGCTCCTCCGATGCGCAACAAGCCACCGCCGGGAGGCATTGATCGCCCGGGTCGCGGCCCTGGCAGCAAATGAATTGTCGCGCTGCGCCTTCCTTGAAGGCATGCGCAAACAGCGGGACTGGCACACGCCGGTCCCGCTGTCATGTTCATGGTTTCCGCTGCGCAGTTACACTTCGCCCCCCATCTATAGAGGAGCTTCTGCATGGATAAGCGCGTAGCAATCGTCACTGGAGCAAGCCGTGGAATCGGCCGCGGAATCGCAAAGCGCCTTGCAAAGGATGGCCGCCATGTGGTGGCCGTCGCGCGCAACGCGGAACAACTTCAGTCGCTTGAGGCAGAGATCATTGCCGCTGGCGGCAGCTGCGAACACCGCACCTGTGACATCGCTGATGGACTTGCCGTGCAGCGCATGGTGGAAGAAGTATCCGAGAAGCACGGGCGTCTCGACATTCTTGTGAACAACGCCGGCATCACCAAGGACGGTCTCCTCATGCGAATGTCCGATGCGGACTTCGATGAGGTGATCAATGTCAACCTGCGCTCGGTCTTCATCGCCTGCCGCGCTGCGTCGCGCCCCATGCTCCGCGGGAAGTTTGGACGCGTGGTCAATATCGGTAGCGTCAGTGGCGTTGAAGGCAACAAGGGCCAGGCCAACTATGCGTCCGCCAAAGCAGGCGTCATTGGCCTCACCAAGAGCATGGCCAAGGAACTTGGAGCCAAGGGCATCACCGCCAATGTGGTGGCGCCGGGCTTCGTTGAGACGGATATGACCGCGTTCCTCGGCCCGGACGACAAGAAAAAGGTCGCGGAGCACATCACTGTGGGCAGGCTTGGAATTCCTGAGGATATTGCCGCCGCGGTGGCCTATCTGACTGCCGATGACGCCGGGTACATCACCGGTCAAGTTCTTGTTGTAGACGGCGGTCTGCCGATGTGACCTTGGCTGGAAGGAAGTCCAGCCGGCCCGGTGCCAAAGAGCGCCACCATGGGCCGATGAAATGCGCTATATTCCCCCCTTCGCCTAAGGGGCCGGAAACCTCCGGCCGCCCGTAACCCTCTCAAAGGAGAGCGACGTGACCGTGACCAAGGATGAGATTGAACCGCAGGTGATCATTGTTGTTGCTGAGAAACTCTCGGCAGATAAAGACAAGATCAACCGTAACACTAACTTCACAAGCGACCTGAACGCTGACAGCCTTGACCTCGTCGAGCTGGTCATGGAACTCGAAGAACGCTTCGATATCCAGATCCCAGACGACCAGACCAGCAAGATTCTCACCGTCGGGAACGCTGTGGACTTCATTCACGACCAGATGCAGGCCAAGGGACAGAAGTGACCCTTGATTTGAGTCTGGGTCGCACCCGCTGACCGAAATTGCGCCCCGGCCCCATCCCGGGTCGGGGCGCATTCCTTCCACGGACCCCCCACCCGCCATGCGGACGATCACACTTCGACGAGTTGTCATCACCGGGCTCGGAACCGTGACAGACGTCGGCAACACCGTGCCAGAGTTCTGGAACGCCCTCGTTGAAGGCAAGTCCGGAATCGGTCCCATCACGCTGTTCACTCCCACCCCGGAGTGGAGCGTGACATTTGCCGGTGAAGTGCGGAACCTGCAGCCAGAAAAACGCATTGATCCGAAGTCCATCCAGCGCATGGACCGCTTCTCTGTGTT
>JAPLMU010000005.1 GCA_026386795.1 Planctomycetota bacterium | reverse complement strand
TCAAAGCCATAACTCTTGGCGCTGACGTCGCGCGCCCACGGCATCATTTCCGCAATGCCCTTGTAGCGGTCGTACTGCTCCGTCTCGCTGAGTCGGAAATTACCGAAGTCAGGAAGCGTGCCGGCATTCGGTCGTGCCATGTGCTTCATGAGGCCAGCCATCCAACTTCCATCAGAACTGACACCGCCGTGATTCTCCACAATCACCGCAAGGCCCATCTCCTGAGCGCGATCGGCCAGCGTTCCGATTCCATCCGCGCTGCGTTCCATCTGCTCTTCACGCGTGCCTTCACTACGCGCATTGACACGAATAGCAAAGCAACCGAGCGACTGCGCCGCGTGCAACCACGGCACATGGCGCTCAATCGCGTCGCGACGCGCGCCGGCATCGGCGGCGCCCAAGTCGCCCTCACCGTCAATCATGATCAGAACGCTACGCACGCCTTCGCCGTCACACCGCGTGCGTAATTCGCGAAGGTATGACTCGTCGGCGACTTTCCCTGCGAAGAACGTGCTGACGTATTCAACCGCAGAGATTCCATACGTACCGCGCGCTTGCAACGGAAAATCCAGGTTGGTCATCTCGCCGGCCTGCAACGAGCGATGCAGAGACCACTCAGCGAGCGACATGTGGCGCACGAGCGTCGCGTCGGGTGATGCATCAGGCGTTGCGGCCGTCGATATATCCGTCGATGCCCCGCCGCGCATTGATTCGCACCCTGCAAGCAACGCGCCAAACGCCATACCGCCGAGTAGACCGAGCGCACCGCGTCGATCAAGTGCACCGCGTCGATCAAGTGCACCGCGTCGATCAAGTGCAACGGCGTCACCATCCGCGCACCGGGCGTGCAAAGCATGTCGCCCATCGCATGCGGACTGCATCTTCACAGGCGCTCCATTCATTGAGGCTTACCGCCAAAGAATCGCTCGCTCATGTTGTCCGCGCTGGTCCAGTTGCCCGCCTTGGCGTGCAAGATCGTGGCCACGAGGGCAAGCACGAACGGAATCAATGCCACGGCGCTCAAGAAACGCAACTGATTGCCTGCTGGAACCCAGTCGCCCATGATCATGCCTGCAAAGGCTCCGCATGCACCGAATAGCACGGCGTTCATAAGGAACAATTTAAGGAGGTGACCGGCGGACATGCCGCGCGGGGAAGAACGATGGGCCTGCGGGTGGTCGTGCTTATGGTCGTGCTGGGTGTTCATCGAGGGCGAGGATACCGCGTCTGCGGCTAACCTTCATGACTTCCATGAAGATGACTACTCCAAGCGCCTCGTTCATCCTCTCAGTTGCTTCGATCACCATGACGTGTGGGGCGGCGTTTGCTCAGTCAGCCGCACCGCCGCGCTCATCGCGACCGACGCCCGTCCCCGCGCCGACAGCGACAGCGACAGCGACAGTCCAAACACCCGCCCCGCCCGCACAAGCACCCTCCGCCACCAGCGGCGCATTCGGCGCAGCAAATTCCGGCGCAGCGGTCGAACCCGAACTCACAAATCCAAAGCCATCGCCGCGCCCGCCGGAAGCGCCGACTGCGCACTCGACTGCCAGCAGCACGCGTTTGCCAGTTGTGGTTCCCACCGGTCGTACCGTCTGGCCGAACGATCCCGCGCTTCTCAAACTTGAAGCGGAGCGCGAGGCACTCGAGATGGTTGATCACGCCTCTCGTTTAGGAACCGAGGAGTCAGGGCGACGCATCAGCGCAATGCACGCCTTCATTGACGACCGCAACATGGAATCAAACTGGGCTCGATTCTCACGCCAGTATGTTCCAACGCTCGACCAGATCACCTTTGACGAAGCCGCGGCGCGCGCGAAGTCGCAAGCTGCGGGCACGCCCCCCACTCCAGACACCAACGACATTGATCATCTTGAGCAAGCGGTCGAAGTGGAGTCTGCCGTTGCGCGCGCTTCGTGGAATGAGTTCAACCGCCATCGACGCGCAGTGGACGGACTGACTGCGTTCTTGCTGCAAGAGAACATGTTGGGCGATTACCAAGGCTGGGCGAGCGGCTACATGCGCGCCATGGGTTGGAAAGCGCAGGGCCCCGATGCCGGACAGGCGCCGAGCCCTGAAGCATTGCGGCGCCGCGCAGTACAGCTCGAGTGGGACCGCGCACAACGCGAGCAACGCGCGCAGGTTCCGCAGGGATGGGAGCCCGGAAGCGGAGTGCCCGCTGGGAGTACGCCCACGAATGTGCCAGCGGAGAATGGCGTGATTCCCGCGCCGATCTCGTTCGGTGCATCGCCCGCGCGCAGCATCTACAGCAACTCATGGTGGAACGGCTATGCAGACCCGTACTACGACACGAGCGGCTTCCCGGGCCGCGATCCGAATCTGAATGTACCGATGGCGGATGATCCAAAGACATACGGATGGGCGCCCGAGGCGTACACCTACACCGCGCGACCCGCGTACTGGGATCTCGGTCCGAATGCGCATCCAGCGGCAGGCATGTTCCCTGGCGGAATGGTGGGCAGCGGACGATGAACGAAGACGCCGTGCAAGCGAACGACGACCGCTCCCCGCGCGCGCGCCCGATTCTCGGGGTTGGCCGCGGGCGAATGATTGTGATCGCGTGTGCACTCGGCGCGGTGTTTCCAATTACGATCATGCGCAGTCATGGTGATGCCTTGGTGGAACGCTGGTCCACTGCACAACGCGCGGTTGACGGAAACACATTTTGGGCATGGGCCGCATTCTTTGGAAGTCCATTCTTCTGGTTCACCGCGTCGGTGATTGGTTTCGGTACAGCAGCGGCATTCAATTGGAGTAACACCGCGCGCTGGACCGGCATGCTTGCATTGGGCGTGATGTGGTCGGGCCTCGCAGACATCGCAGTGGCAGGGGAAGCGCTCGGCACGGCAACCGTCGGCGCGGCGGCATGCGTCGTGACACTCTGGCAACCGCGCCTCTGGCCCTTCTGCGCGGCACTGGCGATTGTGACGGCAACGGGGCGCATGATTGCCTCCGGAAGTTCGGCATCGGCGGCAGGCATTGGGCTCCTCCTCGGCGTCGCCGGCGTACTCATCATCGAATTCGGCTGGTACGCCGCGGCACCGCAGACGCCACCCATCCGAGGCGCAAACCCGCAATCCTGACTGTTTGCATCGGGACGAGCGGCGATTTTGGCGGCTGTAAGTGCTTTCTGTAAATGTAGTTACGGCGGTCAAGCCAGGCGCAACCTGCCTATCCTTGCCTCGGGGAATCCACCCCGATCGGGCGACCGCCACCCCGGCGAGCGACATCCAATCAGATTTCTTACACAGAAGTAACAGGGAAACAATGCATCGACCCCGTGCGTAAGCGACTATGTGAATGGCTTGCGTAAGCGGCCGTTCGGGCAGGAGGCCCAATCATGTCGACGAATCCGCACCATCGGCGTCACCATCCTGAGGACATCGAATCTGCCCCGCGCATCCGCGCTGCAGAGACGCTGTTCTCGCGCGCAAACCAATTCCTCGCAGCAGTCTGGAATGCATCCGATATCGGCATGTGCATGACGCCCGGATGTTCCGAGTGCGGCGCATTGGAATTTCGTCGCGCTCTTGCAACACTTGACGGACTGTCGCCGGATGCCCCGCTCACTACGCCGATCGCACTGCTGCCGGAAGCTCCGGGGCCACTGGCCGTTGCGCTCGCAACCGTCGACTTTGGACTCTTGCGTCTCACCCCGCGTTGGTACGACGCGCTTGATATCGCGCTCTTCTACGTGCGCGATCATGGCGAACTCCGCTTCGTGCTTGACGAATGGGTGCGACGCGATGCGGTACCGACGCGCGTCCTTGACCTCGTGCTCTTCCGTCATGTTCGCTACGGCTTTCCCGATGCACGACTCACCGATCTTTGGATTGATGCATGTTTGGATGCAGCAGCGTCTACCGGCGATGAATGCCTAGTAGAAAGCCTGATTCTGACGTGCCCAGAACGAGTCGGCGCCGATCCACGCGCCTTCCGAGCTGCGATGGAAGCGGCCACCCACAGCGCGTGCGTGCGCGCGATTGTGGGTCGGCTTGGTGAATGTGCGTGATAAAGCGACCAGCGCGACAGCCTTACGGGCACGCACCCCACTTGGACAACAGGATGCCAAGGTCCCCGCCGGCAATCAGTCCATCCTGATTGAGATCGAGCTTGGAATCAGCCGAGCCGCCAGGCGGGATAACGGTGCCCCACTTCGAGAGCATGATCCCGAGATCGCCGCCGTCAATCGTGCCGTCGAAGTTGAAGTCGCCCACACATACTAGGAATGGAGGAAGCACATTGCGCCAACCCGGCCCGCTATGAAAACGCGACTCGTAGTTGGTACTACTGCGAGCAATCGTGAACCCATCTCCCACGCGCGTACCGACAAAGGGCGATCCTTGAATCCCCACTTCCACGATTCCATTCGCGGTGAGGCGGAACGCGCGAATCACCCCTTGATCGCCAACGAGCAGCTGATCATTATCGTCGAGAGAGAAGGCGCTGAGGCTAACCACCGGCAACGTCATTGACGAGAACGTTCCCGCAGGATTCAGAAGCGATACAGTCGAACTTCCCTTCTGCGCGAACCAAAGTCCGCCGTGGCGATCTTCTACGATTGTTGTCTGACTGAGCAACGCCACATCGAGGGGAAGTTGAGCTGGAACCGTGCGGAATGTCGGTTGCACCGCCGGATCGCCACTCACCTCATAGATCGAACGCCGCGACGGCGAGAACACCAGCATCGAGTGCGGAGCGGTTCCATTCTGTCCCTTGTAACTCGTTACCACTTGTGCGCCAACGAAGGGCAATTGCGCCTGCCATGCAATGACTGGGCGATTGTCACCTGGTTCGGGAAGTCCAGCGTCAAGCTCTGAAATGGCGTACAGCTGCTGTCCGGAAACCGCCACCAAGGTGCGATCATTGCAGAAGGCAATCGCATTGATTGACGGAAGATCCAAACCAGCAACAACGACGGGAACCATCGAACGCTCCGCTGCGGTGATGTGCTCTGCCAAGAGCTGCCCGTTGGAAAGGCAGAACAGTGCACCGCCTGGCGACATTGCCAACGCACCGGTTGTTGGCACGACCGGCAGTGGCGTGACGATATTCGTCAGCACTCCCGGCTGATAGGTCAGCGATGTTGTGCGCAGCACAAGCGACGCCACCAGGCTCGTGTCGAAAGTCCCCCAACTTGCCAAGAACGTCGGGGCCACCGAAAGGCGATTATCAATGAGGGTCAAATCTGCGGAGGACGACAGGACAATGTGGTTCATACTCTGCACGGGCTTCGAGGTCGAGCCGGACACTGTTGCAGACACCACCAGATTCTCCGTCCAAACACTGTATTTCGTGGGGTATTTAAACGAAGACTGTGAAGCCTCCCCCGCACTATCGTCCGGATCGGCGTAGGTAATTTCCCGCGTACTTCCCGATCGGGCCGCACCGACGAGCGTCATGCAATGGCCGCCATCGCGATCGATGACCGTTTCACCATCACTGTTGATTCCTTGAATGTCGTAGAAGCCATAACCAAATATCTGAATCGCTTCGTTGTTGATGCTGTACTTGGCCATCTCTTTCAATGAGACAACATTCAAAGGGCTCCAGTACTCGGCTGCGACGGTGAACGAAAGTGGCGCCTCCGTCCCAAGGAGGTTCGACATTCCAAACCACGCAGAGAACATCGATGTACCAGTGTCCCGGTTAGTGAACATCAACGCGCCGAGGTAACTGATGAACGATGTACCAGCGGAGTAATTCGAACTCGATTCCCAATCCGCCGCTCCAGGCGTCACTCCTGGACGTCCATGATTTGCAATGTAAGCGCAAAGATTTGCGCTGCTTGTTGGGACACAATAATTGGCGCCGGGGATTCCAGTTGTTGAGTCAGCCGGAAGAAGCGTACGAACCTGGTCAAAGTCAACGACATGGCTGATCGCCAGTTCGTAACTCGTGCCCGAGGTGTAGCGGGTCGTGGTGAAGTCCCCGAAGGCGACACCGGAAAAGGATCCGGCAAGCAGACCAGACGTTACGGACATACGAATGACTTGTTTCATGCGAAACTCCGGTAGGTCGTTGGAAAGGCACCGCCCGTGCGATGCCCGTGAAATCGCAAACACAGCAGAACTATACTGATTCAGAAACAATTCTCAAACTGGAGGTCTCGAGTGCCGCCCCCCGCGAGTGAAATACAACTTGGGGAGGGACAAACCCATCCCAGATTGCCGCACTGCCTATGGGAATCGCACGCGCACGGAGCGGAAGTACCCCTCCAGTTCCAGCGCAATATCAACCAGCTCCGGATCGAAGGCGCGCCCGGACTCGAGACGAAGTAACTCGGTGACCTTATCGGCAGTCCACGGCTCTTTGTAGGCGCGCTTACTTGTCAACGCGTCGTAGACGTCCGCCACCGCAACAATGCGCGCAAAGAGTGGGATTTCCAAGCCGCGCAACGCCTTCTTCACCGGGAAAGTGTCAATCTCCACTGGTAATTCCGCCATCATCGCTGCACTCACGCTGCCGGGGTAGCCGGTGCCATCCCACTTGTCGTGGTGATGGATAGTGACATCGCGCATGGCTTCGTCGTACGAGTTGTTAGCGTCTGCAAACAATCGTCCACCGAGCACGGAATGCGTCTGCATGTGCCGGTACTCAAC
>JAPLMU010000146.1:21962-66820 GCA_026386795.1 Planctomycetota bacterium | reverse complement strand
TGCGCGGGGAGGTGATGTCATGATTACTCGTTCCGTCGTCATTGCAAACGCTGGTAGTGGTAAGACGTACTTGCTTGCCAATCGTCTCATTCGATGGATGATTGAGGAACGGCGCGCAACAAAGAGCGCTTCGCCTGATCGAATTTTGGCGGTGACATTCACGCGAAAGGCTGCTGGCGAAATTCTGGAACGCGTGCTCCGGCATCTGGCATTGGGAAGTTTTGATGCTGATGAACGAGCGCGTTTTTCTGACGATTCACAGGTTGGTCCTGCGACGCATGAGGAATACGCCGCTGTGCTTCGCGAAGTGGTGGACGCCCTGCACAGAATGTCGATCTCGACGATTGACGGTTTTTTCATGCAAATGGCTGGCGCGTTTGCTCCAGAACTTGGTCTGCCGGAAGGGTGGCGCATTGCCGAAGACGATGAGCAGCAAGCCATGCGCATGGATGCGATTGGTGAAGTCATTGCATCCGATCCGGTTCGAGCGGTTGATCTTGCTCGGCAAATGGCCGATGGACAACCGAAAGTAGAAATTCAGGCTGGAATTGATGACGCACTTGGTGGTGCGTTTGCCATTTGGGACCGATGCACACTGGGGCCTGACCCTCGCAAGCCGTGGTTGGTGCTCGCCGACGACAGTTTGAAGTTGTTCCCAAAGGCGCGGCGCTCGAGTGCGACGGCTCGCGCCGAGGCGATCGACGCAATGCGCAAGGCGCCCGTTCCAGAGACGAAGTCGGGCACTCCAGTGAAGAATTGGGTGAAAGCGATTCCTCGTGTCATTCGGTTGGCTGAGGACGGTCACTGGTTTGATTTGCTCAAGGATTCGGTTGTGAGTGGCTTGCGCGATAAAGGAGTGTTCAACGGTGCACCAGCGGCGCCAGCATTTGCGCGAGGCTTGGATGCGCTGGTGTGTCACGCGTGCGCGGAAGTGCAAGATTTGATTCGTGCACGTCTGCGGGCAACAGAAGAACTGGTGGGCAGCGTGGATAAGGTGCTGGTTCGTATGCGCCGCTCGGAAGGTGCTTACGGATTTCAGGACATCACCACGCTGGTTGCTCGTGCTCATTGTCTCGGTGGCGAAGGAACGGAAGCAATGCGCGAGCGTCTTGATCGTGCGATCCACGACCTTGCTCTCGATGAATTCCAGGACACTTCGCCCGCGCAGTGGACCGCGCTTGTTCCGCTTATCGATGAAATCATGGCGACTGGTGGCCGTCGATTCTTGGTTGTGGGTGACCCAAAGCAGTCGATTTACGCGTGGCGTGGTGGGACGCCGGCATTGCTGGCGCAGGTGGGATCACGCCAAGGTCTTGAGGCAGATGCGCCGCTCAACACCAGCTTTCGATCAAGCCCGGTGATTCTTGATTTCGTCAACGATGTGTTCAGTGATATTTCTGGCTTGGTGAGCGGCACGGGGCTCGACGCCGGCACGAAGGGAACGGGGCGCATCTTTACGGACGCTGGGCTGGCTGAGCCAGTTGGTGTCGACCGTAGCCCGCTGTTACGTGCGCTTGATGGTTGGACGTTCGTCGAACATATTGCGGCGCCTCGCGTGCAGGACTTGCCGGGGTTCGTGCGCGCATTCCGCGCGTCGGGATCGGGAGCTGATGCAGTTGCGGCGACGGTTGCGGCGATCGTTGCAGACCGACATGCGCGGCGCCCCGATGCAACGATTGCCGTTCTGGTTCGATCGAATACCGAAATTACCGCGTGCGTTGTCGAACTTCGACGCGCCGGCGTGGCGGCGAGCGACGAGGGACGGTCGCAGTTACTTGATTCACCGGCAGTCACGGCAATCATGGCGCTGCTTCGGCTTGCGGATCAGCCGGATGACCGCGCTTCGCATTGGATAGTGAGTCGCGAGCCAGTGGCTTCCATCTTGGGCTTTGCGGCGATGGAAACATTTGGCGGGGGCGCTGCGCAACGCAGTGAGGCGGACCGTATCTCGGCGCATGTGCGTCGCGCTTTGCACGCGGATGGATTGCCTGACTGGATTGATCGGACGATTGAACGACTTCGGCCAGTGTGTTCAGCACGTGATTTGCAGCGTCTGAGCCAACTTTCGGCGATGGCTCATGACGCCGACGCGGCGGATGTTGCTCGGCCCGGGCACTTTGTACGGAGTGTTGAATCGCGCGGGGTGCGTGCTGCGGCCAGCGAGCGTGTTCGCGTTATGACGATCCACGCAAGCAAAGGTCTTGAATTTGACGAGGTAGTCCTTGGCAGCATGGACCGCCCGATGGGTACTGTTGATGGCGGCGCTGGTAAGTGGTCTGTACTTGCGCCTGATCCAACGCAGGCACCGATCGCCATTGCTCCGGTGCTGGCAGGTCCAATCATGGAGTACTCGCCGATCCTTGAGGCATTCCGTCGCGAGGCGGAAGTGGGGCGCATCTTTGACGACGTGTCGTCCTTCTATGTGGGTGTCACCCGCGCTCGCGAGGCGCTGCACTTGGTGTGCGCGCCGCCGACAGTTTCAGACACCATGCGCCTGAGTGGAACGCGGATCATGCGATTGGCGTTCCCGGAATTTGAAACAGCACTGCGCGCGACGAAGATAGTCAATGAACGATTCTGGGAGCGCGGTGCAGATGCAGTACGCGGTGAAGTTGCGGCGCACGACCAAGGCACTTCACCACCCGCGCGGGCGGAAGTTCTTGCAGTGGCACCCGCGGTGGAGCGCATTGCGCGCCCGGGTGCACGCGGTGGTCCCGCGCCGAGTTCGCATGAGCGCCTTGGTGCAGGTGGTGTTCCGCTCTTTGACGCGGAATTCACCGGTGCCGACGACGGGGCGCGGGGCTCGCTCGCTCACGCATGGTTTGAGCATGTTGAATGGCTGGGTGCTGACGGAATCGACCCAACATCGGAGCCGCAGGTCTTGCGTGCGGTAGCAGTGGAGATTGGGCGACCAGTTGATGCGGTCTTGGGCGCATCGGTGCGCGCCTTGGTGATGTCCGCTGCGCAGGGTCCGCTTGGTGAATGCTTGCGACCAGCGCGGTACGCGTCGTGGCGTTGCGATGCACTTGCGGTACGGAGCGAGATGCCGTTTGTAGTGCAGATTGATGGTCGTATTCAGCGCGGGCGTATGGATCGCGTTGTGCTCGGCATGCAGGGTGGACGCGTGGTACGTGCTGAGGTGGTCGATTGGAAGACCGGCGCGCGTGATGTACGCGGGGCGGAATTCCAAGAACGGATCGCGCCCTATCGATTGCAGATGGAGGGGTACCGCCGCGCGCTTACAGCCATGTTTAACCTCGCTCCTGACGCGGTCAGCGCAGTCCTCGCGTTTGTTGATCGCGGAGAGATATGCGAGGCGTGATGGGCGCGAATCAGAAAGTCACAGTGAGAAATGCGCCGAGCAGTGCGTTGGGATCAACAGTGGTGCTGCGGGCATTTGAACCGTTGGACGTTTCGACTTGCAACTGCTCGTAGAACGTTGTTCCAACAAGCATGTCAACGCGACAGGTGGGCGTGAAGTCGTAGCCAACGGTGACGAATGCGGCCCAACTTTGGTCCTCACCGACGCCATTATTGATAGTGGGGTTGCTATTTGTTCCGAGGCGAAATCGGCGTAATTGCCAGCCAATTCCGAAGGCAACATCCATCTTGGAGCCTTCGGGTTCCCAGGCAACATCGACGCCAACGAACGGGCTCGCTGGTGGGCGACGAATGGTGGAAAGCAGCCAATCATCGGCAAAGTGCCAGTGCAGCACGGGGATCGGGATGATGATCGGATCATTCTCGATCTGTGTCACGCCGAGGACGCCGATACCAAGCATCATGTTTGCTGTTGGGGTCCAAGCAATGCTGCCGATGCCGCCGCCATACAAACTGTCTCCGGTGTCGGCATCGGATTCGCCGGCGATAGCGAAGATGCCAGCGAGTGACGCCGTCCATTCGTCTGCCACTTTAAAGCTGCCGCGCGCCTGTAGACCGAAGAGGTTCACGCTGCCAAACGGATCCGAAACGCCGAGTTCGGAGACGCCGCTCCAGTGATACCAGTCGTATTCATAACCCATTGCAACGGTGACATTGAGATCATCGGAACTGTAGACGCGCGATGAAAAGCTTCCATAGAAACGATCAGCTCCCATACTGGCGTTGTCCCCGACATCAGCACTGAATTGGTGGATGTAGCCAATGCCAGCGGAACGGGCGGGGTGTTCATCGCCGCGCTCAATCACCACAGGCGGCGAGGCGGCGGCTTCGGAAGCGGGTGGAGGTACGGGTGCGGTCGGCGCAGACGTTGGGGCGGGTGCCGTGGCGGTTGGAGTCACTGCCGCTGCGGAAGGTGTTGAATTTGCAGGAATCGTCGATGGTGATGCGGACTTTTCAGCGACCGGCGCGGCAGCAGGTTTCACCGGCCGCGGTTCAGCCGAGTTGGGTGGGGTCAACGATGGATCTTGGCACCACGCGGGGTTCGTCGCTGACAGACCGATCGCCAGCGTGATCGCGGCGATGGTTGCGGTAAATATTCCGCCGATGGTGGCTTCGCTGTGCATCCTCGCATCGTAAGTTCCCCCCGGATCGGTGCATGCGGGCCGGGGTCATTCAATTGGTGCCCAGATCTGCCCGGAGAGATGCATGTTGCGCCCCCGAATCGCCGATGTAGCCCCCGGACGCGGACTATGATTCCCGTCCCCCGCGGATTCCCTCGGGTTCCATATTGAGGATCGCATGCAACTGAACCTCCCGACCGGCCACTACCCAAACGGCATCCATGGCGGAATGATGGCTTCACCGAACACGCTGGCAGCAGCTGGTATCGGTCGAGACATGATTCGCCCGGAGACCCTCGCTAGCACTTCCTACCAGCGCACCCGCGAGATGACCATCGATGAACTCCTCTTGGAGAATCGGGTGGTCTTCCTTATCGGCGAAATCAATCACGCCTCCGCGGCGCGGGTGATGATGCAGATGCTGTACTTGGAAAGCCAGAAGCGTGGCCAAGACATCAACTTCTATATCAATAGTCCCGGCGGAGCTGTTGATGACACGCTCGCCATTTACGACACCATGCAGTTCATCTCCAGCGAGGTGGGCACCTATTGCATCGGTCGCGCGTATTCCGGCGGAGCAGTGCTCTTGGCCGTTGGTCAGAAGGGCAAGCGCATCATTCTGCCGCATGCCAAGGTGATGATTCACCAGCCACACGGCGGCGTGTACGGCCAGACCTCGGACATTCAGATCCAGGCCGAAATGATTCTCAAGATGAAGCGTCAGCTGAATGAGATTCTTGCCAAGCACACTGGTCAGCCTGTTGAGACGGTGACCAAGGATGCTGAGCGCGATAAGTATTTCAATGCAGAAGAGGCCAAGGCCTACGGTTTGGTTGACGAAGTGGCGACCTTCCCAGAGAAGGGCAAGCGTTGACGCGAGCGGAGTTGCTCAACTTAATGTCCGCCACGCCGATGTTGGCTAGCCCGATCTCTTCGAGTGCGGAGTGGCTCTCGGATGTGTGGTCGATTACCTCGAATCATGCTGATCCAGGCGCTGATCCTCGCCGCGACGAAGATGATGACGATGAGCCGCGCTGGATTTCGGTGCCGCTCGTGGTCGACAAGCGTGGCAAGAGCGAGGAATTAGTAGACCTCTACAGTCGGCTTCTGCGTGATCGCGTCATCTTTGTGGGTGCGCCAATTTCTCGCCCGCTCGCGCAGGTGGTCACGGCACAACTGTTGTTCCTTTGGAACGAAGATCCCACTGCTGAGATCAGCATGTACATCAACAGCCCCGGTGGATCAATCTCCGACGGGCTGGCAATCATTGACACGATGCGTTCGGTGACCTGCCCGGTATCGACGTTTATCGTCGGCCAAGCCGCGAGTATGGCCAGTGTGATCGCCTGTTGTGGGGCAAAGGGTCGTCGCTTTGCATTGCGCAACGCGGAGAACTTGGTCCATCAAGGACGCATTGGCGGATTTGAGGGTCAGGCAACTGACCTCGAGATCTTCGCACGGCAGATGCAGCGCATTGAAGATGTTTGCAACAATCTCTATGCCGAGGCAACTGGCCACTCCATGGAGAAGATCGCCGCCGATTGCGAGCGCGATATGTGGCTCAATTCCCAAGAAATGCTTGAGTACGGACTCATTGACCGAATCATCGAACGCATGCCTGTGGCGCCGCATCCGGCGCAGTGAGATAGGAATACGAACACCATGACATTGATCCCCATCGTCATTGAAAAAACCGGTCGCGGCGAGCGCGCCTACGACATCTATAGTCGCCTCCTGAATGATCGCATCATCTTCCTAGGCGGCGGCGTCTCGGACACGATGGCGAATTTGGTGGTGGCGCAGCTTCTGTTCCTTGCTAATGAGGATCCGAAGGCGGAGGTCAGCATGTATGTCAATAGTCCAGGTGGCAGCGTTAGCGCTGGTCTTGGCATTGTTGACACCATGCGATTTGTGCCATGCCCAGTGGCGACATACATCATTGGGCAGGCCGCCAGTATGGGCAGTGTGATCGCTTGCAGCGGCACCAAGGGTCGTCGCTTCGCGCTGCCGCATGCTGAGAATCTGATGCACCAGCCATTGATTGGCGGAGTCATCGAGGGGCAGGCAACGGATCTTGAGATCCATGCGAAACACATCTTGCGCCTGCGTGACAAGCTGTACTCGCTTTACAGCGACAACACTGGGCAGACTCGCGAGACTATTCACAATGACTGTGACCGCGATAAGTGGCTGAATGCCCCGGAAATGCTCGCTTATGGGCTGATCGACAAGGTCCTCGATCGGTTGCCCGGGAAGTAAATCCGTTCTTGGATAAGGTGTCACGAATCACTGCCCGCGCCGTCCTGACGGCGCGGGCAGTTTCTTTCGTAGTAACGCGTGAACGCGTAGTAGCCGCGCCTCTCAGTGGCGGTCGCGGCGGCGCAACATCAAGAGCGCAAAGACTGCCAAGCCCGGCGCTGGCACGGTCTGCGGTGCGTCGCTCGAACCGAACACCCAAGCGTCCGCGCTGCCGTTACTGAGCATTCGATCACTTGCACCGAACATGGCCATCTCCCATGCGCCGTTGACCTGTGTCCAGTAGTGCCAGTAGTTCTCGACGGGCCAGAGATCGCCGTTGCCGTATTCGTAGTCGGCGCCGATGTCGATGCCGGTCACAAAGTTACCGAATGAGTAGACGTCGTACACAAGCGATGCGCCGCTTATGGACTGCGTTGCCGTCAGCAGACCATCGAACCCGTTGAGCGGTGTGTCCCAGTGGATGGTGATCTCATAGGTGTTGCCGTTGCTGAAATCCACTTGTATGGCAGACGCGTTCGCTCCCGTGCCGACCTGATAGTTGGCGACGAGCCCCGCAACGGCGTTTGACTGAGTAAGAACGACTGCTGCGAGTGACGCAGCGATGGACAATGTCCGGGGCTTCGAAAGCATTCGCGATCCTTCATTCCTGATGTGCGCAGGAAATCGACGTTTCATTCGGACTTCGGTCGACCCGGCTCGCTCGAACCCACGCGGGTACGGCCTACGGTGACGCATTCGCTGCGGAATTTGACCGCATTCCTCCAAAGTCCAAAGAGCCGCGCACTGAGCGGCCAACGGAGAGCGTAGTTGCGCGCCACCCCGCCAGCGGCACTTTCGTCCGCATATTCCAAAGGAACATCGTTGATCGCCCCCCGGGCTTACGATGTGTAGGTCTACAGAGAATCCCATGGCCGACCCACAACAAACCGAAGCTCTCATCGCCACTTTCCGCGCCGACCATGATCGCGTAAAGAAAGAGGTGCAAAAGGCCATCGTCGGTCACGAAGAAATCATCGACGGCATTCTGGTGTGCCTCTTTGCCGGCGGGCATGCGCTGCTTGAGGGCGTACCCGGACTCGGCAAGACGCTGTTGATTCGTAGCCTCGCGCAGGCGCTGCAATTAAAGTTTGGCCGCATCCAGTTCACGCCCGATCTCATGCCGGCCGATGTCACTGGTACGACCATCGTGGTGGAAACACCGTCCGGTCGTGATTTCCAGTTTCGTAAGGGTCCACTGTTCGCGCAAATTGTGCTTGCAGATGAAATAAATCGCGCTACACCGAAGACGCAGAGCGCAATGCTTGAGGCAATGCAGGAACGCAGTGTGACTGTTGGTGGCACTACCCATCAACTCGACAAGCCGTTCTTTGTGATGGCAACGCAGAATCCAATCGAGCAAGAGGGCACCTACCCACTGCCCGAAGCGCAGCTCGACCGATTCTTCTTTAAGCTTGAGGTTGGCTACTCAACACGCGCTGATTTGCGAGAAATTCTGGCGCGTACTACTGCAGGAACTATTGATGAACCGCAGAAAGTCATTGACGCGGAAACCATCATTCGCCACCAAAAACTAGTGCGCGCCGTGCGGATTTCCGACGCCGTGCAGGATTACGCGGTACGGGTGGTGTTGGCTACGCATCCGCGGGGTCAGTTCGCAACGCCGCTTGTGAATCAGTTCTTGCGTTTCGGGGCAAGTCCGCGCGCCGCACAGACGATGGTGCTCGGTGCCAAGGTGAAGGCGTTGTTGGCCGGTCGCGCCACGGTTGCGGCAGAGGACATCAAGGCAGTAGCGCTTCCCGCTCTGCGCCACCGCGTGTTGCTCAATTTCGAGGCGGAGGCCGAGGGGCGCGGCGCCGATGAGATTGTCACAAACATCGTGGAAACAGTGCCGACTGCTGCTGCTGACTTCGCATCCCGGTGAGGTAACCGCCGACCGTGCTCGTCGCTCAAGCCCATTCTTTCCGCCAGCAAACACGCCTCGCGATCACGTTGGCGTGGGTATCGGGATACACAAATATCGTTGGACTGATTACTTGCGGGACGGCTGTTTCGCACGTCAGTGGGATTGCCGCTGGATTTGGGCGCGATGTTGGCGATGGTCGTTTGTCGCTCTTGGCCCTTGCTGGCTGGTTGCTAACCTGGTTCCTCGCTGGTGCGCTGGTATCTGGCATTTCAACGGACGCGGCGCGCGTGCGCGGTTGGAAATCAATCTATGTGTTCCCAATGGCAATCGAGACTATCGCGCTGATCGGATTCGGTCTCCTTGTTGCGCGCCATGCCCGCTTCCATGATGGAGATGGAATCGTGATGGTCGCTTCGCCGATGTTCGCGTCGACCGCG
The DNA here is from genome assembly GCA_026386795.1 of Planctomycetota bacterium. Classification (GTDB taxonomy): domain Bacteria; phylum Planctomycetota; class Phycisphaerae; order Phycisphaerales; family SM1A02; genus UBA966. Next base: position 57,719 of record JAPLMU010000146.1, on the reverse strand, counting down.
GTCGCCTGCTTTGCTATGGGTCTTCAGAATGCCACAATCACTCGCATCTCTGGCGGCGTAGTGCGCACGACCCACGTCACGGGCGTCATCACTGACCTTGGTCTGGAACTTGCGCACATACTTTCGCGACACGAGCCGCACCGCAAGCGAAGCACCGAGACTCCAGCCGGAATGTCGCACAGACATCGGATTGTGTTACTAGTGAGCATTGTCGGTAGCTTTGCATTCGGCGCGGGGCTGGCAGCCATGATCGTCCCTCGCCTTCATGGTTGGGCGATGATTCCGCCAGTCAGCTTCTTGCTGTGGGTTATTTATCAAGACCTTTCGAGACCGATTGCGGACCTCGAACCAGAGACGCTGGTTGCCGAGGGTGCTGCAGTGGAGTTGCCGAGAAATGTGGCCTATTTCAGGCTTCGATGCAGCGGTTCACACAGAGGCGGATTGCATCGGTTGCCCAACATGCAACTGTGGGTGGACTCGCTGGATCCAGAAATCGATGTCGCGATCTTGGACTTGAGTGACGCTGATGATGTGGACTTTGATGGCGCCGTTGAATTGCGCGCGGTTGCCGAGCGCCTGCATCATTCTCGCCGTGCGCTGGTAATTGCCGGCGTGGACGCGCGTCGATTTGAATCACTGCGCAGCACGGGACTTATTGAGGTGATGCCCCTTGGCAGTGTGGTTGGTGATGTGGAATTGGCACTCGCGTGTGCATTGGAGCGCGCGGATCATTTCGCTCGTCGCGCTAAGAGCGAGGACTTTGCGCCGCCCTTGTCGGGCTGAGTTCAGTAGTTGTCAGAGTCGAGGAGTCACTCAATCACCATGAGGTAACGGGCAGCTCACTGGATTGCTGCGTCCCATGCGGTGTCTGATGGGCTCCCGGGCACTGGTCCGCGGGTGCGGTCGGAGTCTGGATCACCGCGGTCCGCTGGGAATTCTGCGCGCATCTGTGTTCCATGCGGCGCAATCGCTGCATAGGCAAGCGTTCCGTCGTGCCGCTCAACAAGTGCGCGTGCCACCGCAAGTCCGAGCCCTGTGCCGCGCTGACCCTTTGTGCTTGCAAATGCCTCAAACAAGCGGGGCTGATGTTCGGCCGGCACTCCTGCGCCATTGTCATTGACATCAATACGGAACACACCACGCGCGCCATCAAGTGAGCATCGCACAGTCACGCGACCGCTCCGATCTGGCGCAGCTTCTACTGCGTTTGCAAGCAAGTTGAGAAGTACCTGATGGACAGCATTCGCATCGATGGGCGCGGGCGGCATTGACTCATCGACCTGTGTTGTCAATAGAACACCGCGGCGCTCAGCAGTTGATTTCATCAGCTCGCACGCTTCAAGGACTACCGCTCCGATGTCGGTCTCTTCAATCTCCAGCGGGCGATCCTTCGCGTAAGCAAGCATGTTCATGACGAGCCAAGAAATGCGATCAAGATTGCGAGCAACGATCGGCCAACCTTCGCGCGCCATCTCTACATCGCCACGGCGTAGCGCAAGCTCTACCGCATCTGCACCACCGCGGAGACCTTGCAGGATGTTCTTCACGCTGTGGCTGATGGTGGCAACAGTTTCGCCAATCGCCTGCAATCGAGCAGGATCTGTTTCGGCTACCAGTGGCGTCACTGCGCCGGGTTCCATTGTTTGAACACGCATCTGCGTGTCACCGCAGCGAATGACATCTCCTGCGCGCAATTGCACGCGGGCTTCGATGCGTTGACCATTCACCCATGTTCCCTGCGTACTCCGCAAATCACGTATGTGCCAATGGCCAGCAGATGGCGTCAACTCCGCGTGGCGCCGGCTGACGGTCGGATCAATCGATCCCAACGCCTCCGTGCTGCGTCCAATGAGTTGTGGCTCGGTATCCGGAAGCACATGTTGCTTACCGATGTCTGGTCCGGCGATCACATGCAGCACAATCATCGAGTCATTCCTCGGATATGAGCTTGCGTAGATCTGCCGCGCGTTCCGCATCGAGCAGGGTCAGTTGATATTCCTGCTCCCCCGTGCACTTGCGGTCGCCAAGCGCGAAGCACGCTAAACCAAGCACGTAGCGCGCTTGAACGGACTTGGGGTCAGCAGCGATGGCTGCCTCGGCCAGTGTTCGTGCGTCAGCCCAACGCTTGTCTTTGTATGCCACTACCGCAAGTTTCATTTGTGACGCAGCCACACTTTCTGGTGAGCCGCTCTTTGCAGCAATTTCGTAGGCAAGGCGCGCGCGTTCAACATCGCCAGTTGCTTCGAGTGCTGCGCCACGTTGCGCATGTGCGGATGGATGCGCCGGCGCAATGGCAACGGCGCGATCAAAGGCGGCAACAGCTTCTTGGTGCCGTCCAAGTTTGTCGTAGGCGTATCCGAGTGCGGCATGTACGTCAGGGTCGTCCGGCCGCGCGCGAGCAACTTCGTCCAGTCGTTGCGCGGCATCCCCCCAATGTTTCTGTGCTAGGCAGCACCAGCCAAGAACTGCTTTCGCCTCAACTTCATTGGCATCGATGCGGAGCGCGTCTTCTGAGTTGCTTGTGGCCTTTGCAATGTCACCAGCATTCCACCAGTGAATGGCGAGCGCGGTGTAGATCGCAGCGCTTTCTGCGCCTGCTTCTTTGGCAACCAGGAGTGCTGCGAGGGCTCTTTCGGGCTTTCCTTCGTTGTTCCAAATGTTGGCAAGGGCGAGCGCCGCCGCAGCTTGCCGGGCATCCGCGCGCAGTGCTTCTTCAAACGCTGCAACGGCTTCGTCGCGCGCGCCAGTCTTGAGTGCAAGGTGGCCAACCGTGTGCATTGCGTGGGCGCGGCGCTTCGCGTCCTTCATGGCAGGTAGCGCAACGGCCTTGCGCGCGGCCTCGAGTGCGTCTTTGGTGTTCCCAGTGGCATCAAGCGCCAGTGCAAGATTTGTCCATGCGCCGGCCATTCCAGCATCAATGGTGAGTGCCTCGCGGTATGCGGCAATGGCTGCTACTTGATCGCCAGATTTCTGCGCCGCGATGCCCCGCGCAAATGCGTCGCGCGATTTCGTTCGCAATTCTTCCGCGAGGCGAGCTGCTTCTTTTGCGGCGATTTCTTCTGGCGCAATCCAGTCGCGAAGCGCAGTGGGCGGACCATGTACATCTTCCGAGCCCGCTTCAACAAGTTTCGGTGGAGGCGCGGGCGCGGGTGTAGGCGCGGGCGCGGGTGTAGGTGCGGGCGCAACAGGAATTGGCGCGGGCGGGGTGCGCTGTCGGATGATCACGCTGACCGCAATGCCCACAGCAATCACGGCGGCCAAGATGAGGACGATGCGCTTGGTTCGATCCACGCGATTTATCGTACTTGGCAATGCCACGCGCGCGCCGGGCGTCTCTTACGAGTGTTGGAAGTCGTAGATCGAGCCAACGCCAAGTAGTCCAGTCAACTCGTCGAGCGCAGAACGGGACTCGCGAAGGAGTTGCGGGTCGGCAAGGTCCTTTGGGGAGAGTTCCTCGCGATAATGGCGCCGCACCCATGACTCAAGGGCTGCGTGACCCGCTGGCGTCCACAGGCATCCTGGAGCGACCGCCGATACCTCTTCCGGCGTCAGTGGAACCCGTAGCCGCAAGCACGCGGGCCCGCCACCGTTGCGCATACTTTCACGGACATTCAGATAAATCACCGACTTCACTGGGCATGCGTCGCTACTGACCATGTGTTGCACAAGCCGCGCAATGCCCGGATGACCCTCACTCTCCACAGGAAGGATGAGTGCCATCGTGTCGTCGGGCAAAGTGATCAATTGCGAGTTGAATAGATAAGTGCGCACCGCATCCGCGACACTCACTTCAGATTCCGGCACAACGAGCGCTTGGAAATTTGGGCCAACCATTGCTGCAAGATCATCAAGGACTCGGTCTTGATGAAGGAGTGCAAGTTCATGCACGAGATAGAAAGACCCGTTTCCAACAGAGATCACATCGTTATGGAATACGCCGTGGTCAATAGCCGCCGGATGCTGTTGGGCGTGGATACATCGCTCGTTGGGAATTCTGTGCAGTGCCGCGATTGCCTGACCAGCTTCAAGCGTCTGGCGCGCGGGGTAGCGCGAAGGGCGCCGACCGGCACCGCTCGCTTGTGCGCCGAACACAAAGAGATGAACGCCGGGAATTTCGCCCCCGTTGTTGCTACTCGCCGTGAATCGCGTGTGATTGGCTGCGCCTTCATCGCCCCACGGTGATGGTGCTCCAGACGCATCTGAGTTCGCAAGCGCATCACGAATTACAAATCGCTCCGCATCATGAAAGATCGCGCGCAATGTGCGAGCAGTCTGCGGCGCTTCGATAGCGCGATGCGGCATGGTTCGCAAATTGGCGACAGTCATGTGGACACGGCCATCACCAGAATCTTTCGAAGGCGTCACTGTGGCGGCGTTGGCGGTCCACATTGCACTGGCACTTGATGCACGGGCCAAGAGATGCGGCGCTTCGCGTGCGGCTGCTGCAATGACGACTTCTTCCGAACCAGTGAACCCAAGGGCATTCAAAGTTGGAATGTGCGGTCGCTCTTGTGGTGGAATCCATCCTTGTACAAGCCCGAGGCGCGCGAGTGCGGCAGCTTTGGCAAGGCCTTGCAGCGCCGCGTCACGTGGTCGGGCAATGGCACCTTGATTCGAGGTGCTTGCCACATTTCCGGGTGATAGCCCGGCATAGTTGTGGGTGGGGCCGACGATTCCGTCAAAGTTCGTTTCCGGCACGGTCGGAGCGTACCCCGCGGGCGTCTTACAATCCGCGTCCCGATGGCACGTGCTTCAGCAGCTTCTGGATCGAAGGCAACCCGCATGTCCCCCGACGCGTCGATGCGGATCGTGGTGCTTACGGGTAAGGATTCCTTCACCCGTGTCGAGCGCTCGCGGCAACTCCATGCAGCGCTGACAGAGAAATTCGGGTCCGTCGATCGATTTGAGTTTGATGGCGCATCAGCAACCTTAGCGCAGGTGATGGACGAACTGCGCTCCTATGGATTGCTCTCGCAGCACAAGCTTATTGTGATTGACAATGCTGAGTCATTCATCGGTGCCGAAGATCGCCGCCGTGCCATGGAGCGCTACGCGGAGAATCCGCAGCAAGAGAGCACGCTCCTTATGCGTGCGGGTGCGCGGTGGAATCCCGGGAAATTCGACAAGCTTGTTGAGGCGGGCGGAGGTGCGGTGATCAAGTGCGAACCTCCGACCGATCAAGAAGCAATCCGCTGGTGCGGTGCGCGAGCGGAGAAGCGTCACGGCGCACAGTTGGCGGCTGGCTCTGCGGAATTACTGGTTGAAAAGATTGGGCCGGACCTCGCGCGTATCGATACGGAGCTCGCCAAATTGGCGGCCGCGGCTGGCGAGGGCAAACCAATCTCACGTGCGCTGGTCGCCGAATTTGTTGGTCTCTCGCGGGAGGAGCAATCATTTGGGTTGCAATCGGTCCTGATTCGGGAAGGGCCGCGCGCCGCGCTTGTGAAGCTGAACGAACTAGTGCGTATTTCTGGCGTTCCAGATGTGATGATTGGCTGGACCATCATCGATCTCCTTCGTAAGGCGCACGATGCGGCGCGGCTTCTGGACGAGGGGCAGAACGAATTTGCAGTTGCTAAACAGCTGAAACTTTGGGGAGATGCGCAGGCGTTGGTGTGTCGCGCCGCGCGAGCGCTTGGCACTGACGCCGCTGCCGCGCTGCTGTCTGAGTGCGTGCGCACCGATATGCGGACGAAGTCGGGGCTCAGTTCGGATAGCACCCGAACCTATGAGGCGCTATTGGTTACCATCGGAGAACGCATTCGATGAAATACACAAGCACGCTGTTCCATTGCGCCACGCTTCCGGTTCTTGCCGCAGTAACGGCGTGTTCTTCGGGTCAGCGCACTGCGCCTCCGCCGATCACTCCAGTACGCGCATCCCCTGTGGTGATTCATGACACCGTTGATCCATTGCCGCAGGCAGATGTGCGGCGGCAAATTGACTCACACGTTGCTGCTCACACGACGAGTTCGAGCGTTCGACCGTCCGCGATGCCGATGTTTGAGATGACATTGCCACCAGCGAGTCCGGCGCAGGTTGCCGCAGTGCCGGAAGTGAATTCGGCAGAGGCGATGCCGACGGACACGATGCGCGCTATCGACACTGCTCCGCCCCCACTGTTGCCGGAACCGGCAGCGGCAGTTGCGACGGCGGAGCCAGTGGCTACGGTTGCAGCGACAGCGGTGACGGCGGAGCCAGTGGTTGTGGTGGCACCGGCGATCGTGCCTGCAGAGGTTGCTCCTGTGGCAGAAATTCCTGAGTCGCGGATTACAGAAGCGATGCCAGCGGCGCCGGTCGAACTTCCGCCAGAACCAACGATGCCAAAGCGGGTCTCCTACAAGGGACCCGCCCCGGTAGCGCCCGCAATGCTCACTGGAACGGTGATCATTCCCGTGACCGATCGAGCCGGAGTTCGCGAGCGACCCGCTCCGACCCCGGCGCGCGGGCCGGATCCAGAACCGGCACCTGTGCCCGCGCCGGAGCCAACACCTGCGCCGGCACCAGTTGCAGAACCGGCACCTGCGCCCGCACCGGAGCCAACACCTGCGCCGGCACCAGTTGCAGAACCGGCACCAACACCCGTGCCAACATCTGCTTCAGTGCCTGCGCTTCTTAAGCTTGCGAATCCAGTCATTGCTTCCAAGGTTCGCGCCTTTGGCGACATCGAACCTCTTGATGCTGGCTCATTGCATGCCGGCGATCGGTTCCTTGTCTATGTTGAGTTGGTCAATTGGCCGTTCGTTCCCGGTATCGGCGGGCGCGTTGCGGCACATGCTCAGTATTCGCTTCGCATTGAGAACCTCGCTGGGTCTTCGATATGGAGCGAAGGTCCACTCGATGCAACTCATTCCGCAGCGGCGCCGACCGACGAACTATTCATTACCCGCATGGTTCGCCTGCCAAAGCCGATGCCTGCAGGTCAGTATCGATTAGCAATCGAAGCAACCGATGTCGCAACGGGCGTCACCGCCAAGGTGAAGACGCCGTTTACTGTGAAACCAGCAAATACGCGCTAATGCCTTGAAATTTCGTATCGACAATCGAAGTACAATGTCTCCCCGCCTCCCTCCCGGAGGCATCGCCAGTGCCAGACGACGCATCCAACGCACGCCCAGGACTTGACGCCCCGACAGCACCGATCGTGCCGACGGTGGTGAATGGCACCCAAGTTGATGCTTCGCCTTCGGCCTCCGACCGTGATTCACAGTTGCCGCACAGCCGCCCCAGCAAAAGCCACGGCGGCGCCATTGCTTTGGCAGTCGGTGCAGTCGGCGTGGTGTTTGGAGACATCGGCACTAGCCCGTTGTACGCATTTCAGGAAACCATCGCTCACCACGGGAGCGCGGACCGCGCCTTTGTGATGGGCGTTCTGAGTTTGATTTTCTGGGCGCTCTTTCTTGTGGTCGTTGCCAAGTATCAGTTGCTGATCATGCGCGCAACCAATCGCGGCGAGGGTGGATTGTTTGCGTTGCTCTCGCTCCTGCCACGCGGACTTCAGCGTCGCGCGGATTACCGCCTTGCGTTCTTCGGTGCGATGGCCATTATGGGCAGCGCATTGCTATTTGGCGATGGAGTCATCACGCCATCCATCTCAGTACTTTCTGCGATGGAAGGTCTCTCCATCTTTGATGAAAGTTTGCAAGGGTGGGTGGCACCATTGACCATAGTGGTGCTGGTGTTGTTCTTCTCGGTACAACGCTTTGGAACGGGTCATATCGGTCGTATCTTCGGGCCAGTCATGCTGCTGTGGTTCGGCGTGTTGGGAATCCTTGGACTACGCGCGATCATCTCGGATCCAAGCGTGCTCGCGGCCGTGAGCCCGTATTACGCAATTCAGTTAATCGCAGGGAATCCGACAGGGACATTCCTCCTGCTTGGTTCGATCGTTCTTGTCGTGACGGGCGCAGAGGCTTTGTATGCGGACATTGGACACTTCGGAATCGGTCCAATTCGAATCGGTTGGTTCACAATTGTGTGGCCGTGCTTGATTCTGAATTACTTCGGGCAAGGCGCGTGGGCGATTGCGAATCCGCCCGATCCTTCAGCACTGAGCTCCTACAAGCCCTTCTACGGACTCGTTCCAGCGGGCTGGGTGATTCCGATGGTTGTTCTCGCGACATTCGCAACCATTGTTGCTAGCCAAGCCATGATCTCCGGCGTCTTCTCAATGGCACGCCAGGCGATTCGACTGAACTACTTGCCACGCCTTGCGGTGGTCCACACGTCCAGTTTCACTGAAGGCCAAATCTACATTCCGTTCCTGAACTGGACCATGATGATCGGCTGCCTGACCACGGTCTTCTTGTTCCGATCCTCCGCTGCGCTCGCCGATGCGTACGGCATTGCGGTAACGGCAGTCATGGGAATCACATCGCTTCTGTTTGCCGAAGTGGCAATCAAGACGTGGAAGTGGAAACGACCGGTGGTATGGCTCGTGGTCGGCTCCTTCCTCGCGATCGATATGGCGTTCCTTTCCTCGAACCTGCTCAAGGTGTTCCATGGCGGTTGGTATGCACTGGCCATCGCTGCCGCGGGCTCGATTGTGATGGTCACTTGGAATCAAGGGACACTGGCGATCGGTCGGCAGATTGCAGCACAAGGTGAGACGATTCACGAATTCCTTGCGCGGCTTTGGTCGGATGTAGTGCCACGCGTGCCTGGCACTGCAGTATTCATGACGCCATCTACGCAGGCGCCGTTTGCCCTTGTGAATTTCGTGAAGCACGCGCATGTTCTGCACGAGCAAGTGATCCTTCTCTCCATCGCCCCGAGTGAACAACCGTATGTAGCCGATCGTGAGCGCGTGGTAGTTCGTTGGATGCCAGACGGATTTTGGAGTGTCTCCGCGCAGGTTGGATTCATGGAACAGCCGGATGCTCCCGCGATTCTGCGCCTTGCGCGTGAGCGCGGTTTGCCCTTCGACACGGAAGAAACCACGTACTTTGCGCGCAAGATGCAATTGGTTCCTGGCGGACCGGCGCGCATGGCCAGTTGGCGCAAGGGCGTCTTTATCTTCCTGCATGCCAATGCCGCTGATGTGACAAGTGCGTTCAATTTGCCCTCTGATCGCACTGTTGAGTTTGGCTTCCAACTGAAGCTTTAAGCAGATCTTTCCATGCGAACTATTGCGATCAAGATGCTCTTTGGTGACACGGCAAAGTTCTACGGAATTTTGTTGGGGCTTTCCTTTGCCACGCTCTTGATCGCACAGCAGGCCAGCATCTTTGTCGGCCTCATGAGCCGCACCTACGCGCTCATTGAGGAAACTCCGCAAGCTGATCTGTGGGTTACCGATCCCACTATGCAATTTGTGGATGACACCAAGCCGATGCAGGTGACAGCCTTGCAGCGGGTGCGAAGTGTGGACGGCGTTGGTTGGGCCGTTCCCCTGTTTAAGGGCTTGCTAGTTGCCAAACTTCCAAGTGGCACCCGGCAAATTTGTGATGTGGTCGGCGTCGATGATGCAAGCCTGATTGGCGTTCCAGCGCGCATGGTGAAGGGCGATGTCAGTGTGCTTCGCAAGCCGGACACCATCATCATTGAGACGCGTGGTGCGCGCTCGCGCCTCGCTCAGCCCATCAATCCCGCGGATCCGAGCGGTCCAAAGCGCCCGATTGAGATCGGCGAGGAACTTGAACTCAATGAACGTCGCGCGGTGATCGGCGGCATTGCTGAAACCAAGCCGACATTTCAAAATGTCCCCACGATCTACACCACCTATTCGCGCGCTATTGGATTTGCGCCAGCCAATCGCCGCACGCTCAGCATGATTCTTGTGAAGGCAGCGGACGGCGCTTCGATTACTGAACTGCGCGACCGTATTGCGCGGGAGACTGGTCTCGCTGTTTATACCCCGCATGATTTCGCATGGACCACCATTAGGTACTGGATGACGCAGACGGGAATTCCAATCAACTTCGGAATTGCAATTGTGCTCGGTTTCTTAGTGGGCGTGGCAATTGCCGGGCAGATGTTTTACAACTTCACTCTTGACAATTTGAAGTATTTCGGAGCTATGAAAGCCATGGGGGCTACCACGCCCCGGCTTCTCGAACTTGTTGCTTTGCAAGGTGCAGTGGCGGGCGTCTTGGGGCTTGGTATCGGCTTGGGTGTGACCTCAATTGTTGGTCTCGCAATTCCGGGCGACAAATTAGCCTTCAAGATGACGTGGCACATTCCAGTAATCGCCGCCGCAGCGGTGATCTTCATTGTGGTTGCTTCGAGTCTCCTCAGCATGCGCCGCGTAGTGAAGCTCGATCCGTCCGAGGTGTTCCAAGGATGAGCGAACCCACAAACAGCATCGTTTGCAGCGAAGTGTTCAAGACCTTCGGTGTGGGCGATTCCATGGTGCGCGCTTTGCGAGGCGTGAATCTTGAAGTGCGATTTGGAGAAATGATGGCATTGGTTGGGCCATCCGGATGCGGCAAGACCACGCTCATTTCAATTCTCGCTGGACTGTTGCAGCGCGATGAAGGAGCCATGTCTGTGCTGGGCACCGATCCATCCGCGCTGAGCAATCACGAACGCACGCTTTGGCGCGGAGAGAATGTTGGTTTCATCTTCCAACAGTTCAATCTCATTCCTCAGGTATCCATTCTTGAGAATGTTGCCGTGCCACTCCTGCTTCGACGCCACCCGAAGCGAGACGCATTCGATCGGGCTGCGAAACTTCTAGAAGAAGTTGGTCTGAAGGGCCGCGAATCCACGCGACCGAGCAAGCTTTCAGGCGGGCAACAACAGCGCGTTGCGATTGCTCGCGCGCTCGTCACTGGTCCGCGCCTCTTGGTATGCGACGAGCCGACGAGTGCGCTCGATGGCGCCACTGGTCAGAAAGTCATGGCTCTGATCCGCGAACTCACCGCCGCTGCTGAGCGAGTAGTGATCGTGGTGACGCATGATGAACGCATTTATCACTTCGCAGACCGTATCGCCCACCTTGATGACGGGCGTGTTACCCATGTCAGCACCCCTGCCGAGGCACTTGCCGAATCAGCCGCCCGGATGAGCGACGCCGCTCAGCGCCATTGAACTACGCTTTCCTGCACTTCGCAGACCCCTCACCTAGGCATAGATCATGAATTGGAAGTTCATCGCACTCCCGATACTCGCAGTCGTTGGCATCGTTGCTTCGGTGTACACCGTCGCCAAGCAGAATGCAGCTCTGCCGTCGCCCCCGCCGGTTGTGCCTCCGGTGACTTCGCCCTACGGCGACCGCGTCAGTGGTTCGGGACTCGTTGAGCCATCATCGGAGCTCATTGAACTTGGCGCGCCCGTGAGTGGACTCATTGAAGAAGTCATGGTGAAGGAAGGTCAGCGAGTTGTTAAGGGTGACCCACTCTTCATCATCGATCGTCGTGCACTCACTGCGCAGGCATTAGGTGCCGAGGCGCGCATGCTCGCCGCCGAGGCGCGTTTGGAACAGTCGCGCAGTTTGCCGAAGCCAGAGACACTCAAACAAGCGCAGGCTCGAGCAGATCAGATGCGAGCGGCGGTGCGCGACGCGCAGGGGCGACTCGATCGGCTGCGTGCCATCGGCGAAGCCGGTGCCATGAGCCATAATGAACTCCCGACGCGCGAGTTTGACCTTGCGAATGCACAATCGAAGTCCGCCGAGGCAGACGCGAATCTTGAGTTCGTTCGCAAGGGCACCTACCCGGAGGACCTGCGTGTCATTGCGGCGGATGTGGCCACTGCGAAGGCAGAAGTGGGCATGATTCGCACGGAGCTCGACCGCTGCATTGCGCGCGCTCCGATTGATGCGGAGATTCTCCGTATTGATGCGCGGCCTGGTCAGTATGCCGCGGCGGGACCGGGCGCCAAGACGCAAATGACGCTTGGGGACCTTGATCCTCTCTATATTCGCGTCGATATTGATGAGCTTGATGCGTGGCGTTTCAGCGACAAAGGTAAGGCAATTGCTTCGCTGCGCGGCGGTCGGCAGGCGAGTTTCCCGGTGACCTTCGTGCGCCGTGTGCCGTTGGTGCTGCCCAAGAAGACGCTCTCTGGAGAGAACGCCGAGCGCATTGATACGCGCGTCTTGCAGGTCATCTATCAATTTGTCGACCCCAAGGTTCCGGTAGCCCCTGGGCAGCTCCTTGATGTCTTTATTGAAAGTGCCGGCGATGCAGGGGCTCCGGATCCGGTGGTCACGCCGGGCGCGGCACCGCAGGTTGTTCCAACGCCTGCCGCGGCAGGCACTGCGCAATCAACGCCACCTGCCAATGGCAACTGAAGCCGCTGCAGCCATGCACGCTATTGAGCGTCGCGCTGCGGCGATTGCAGTGGCTGTAGGCGTTGTGCTGATGACGGTCAAGTTCATTGCGTGGCGAGTGACAGGTTCTTCAGCCGTCTATAGCGATGCGCTCGAGTCCATCATCAATGTTGTTGCAAGCGGATTCGCGCTCTGGGCAATTTCACAGGCGCATCGCCCCGCGGATCGCACGCACCCCTATGGGCATGGGCGCTTCGAATTTGTCAGCATGTCAGTCGAAGGCGCACTCATTGGCGCCGCCGGAGCGAGCATCGTTTGGGAAGCGGTGCATCGCCTGCTCGCTGGCGACCTCGGGGTACAGCGCATTGAATGGGGCTTGCTTCTCATCGGTGCGACCGCCATCGCCAACGGTGCGCTTGGCGCGTGGCTGATGAAACTTGGAAATCGAAACGGCTCGGCCGCGCTTGTTGGCGACGGTCGTCATTTGATTTCCGACGCGATCATCAGTGTCGGTGTTATTGGCGCGCTCGTGGCAGTACGAATGACCGGTCTGGCTTGGATCGATCCTCTAGTCGCAATCCTGATGGCATGCCTTTTGGTTGGTCTCGGAATTCGTATGGTGCGTCGCTCGCTCGGCGAATTGGTTGATGAGCAAGATGCGGGGGATTACGAGACGGTTCGCAAGATTCTGGACGCACACATCAGTGGTACGGCGGGCGCCCGTGAGCCGTTGATTCGTGGTTGGCACAAGCTTCGTACGCGGCACATCGGTAGGCATCATTGGGTGGATTTCCACGTCCAAGTGGACGATTCGCTTGATGTACGCACTGCGCATGAGCTAGCGTCGTCGATTGAGTATGAGATAGAGGTGGCCCTTGGATGCACGGACGGCGGTAATGCCACCGCGCACATCGAGCCGTGGGACGAGCCTGCCGCTGCAACGGGTTGACTGCGGGTCGTCTGCGTCGCGGTTCAACGCTACGCTTCCGACCTATGCGCACCAGCATTCTCTCGGCACCGCTCGACCTTTCTACGCTTCGCAAATTGTGGAAGCCACGCCGTGATTCGTACGCCAACGCGCGACTTTATGAAGACAATCGGATTCGCATCCATCGCGCCTTTACGTGGCTAGAGCATGCAGAGTCTTGTGGTGAGTCTGAACTCGACGATCGCATGCTTGCGCAATGGGCGGGGCTATCAGCGCTGTGCGCGCGTTGGGATGTTGCGCGCAATCAACCAATGACGGAACGCGCAACTCTTGCAGCGTTTGTGAAGCAACTAGTAGCGACGGATCAGGATGGAATCATTGCTGCCACGTTTAACCGCGATCGCACGCTCGTGGCGAGCATGTTTGTTGACCGTTACCTCGCCCGGCACTTTGACGCTGTAGATCTCAAGGACCTGCTCGCTCGCCGCCGATGGGATCGATTGCTAGCTCACCTTCTGGAACGATGCGCCTTGGTTCATGCACAACTTGCGCAGGGTGGCTCTACTTATGGCAGCAGGGAGAACCGCACGGTACTGAAGCGCACGTCAATGATTTTGGACGCGGTTGCGCTCGCGGCGATCCAAGTGGTCATCAATCACGGGTATTCGGATGATTGGGGAGTGTTGTGCTGGCCGCCCGCTAAGAAGTAAGTGCTGAGTCGCTACGCTGCACCGCTCATGGAAGCCATCTACGAATATGACCTTGTGGTGATTGGCAGTGGTCCCGCTGGACAGAGTGCGGCAATTCAGGCAGCCAAACTTGGAAAGCGCGTGGCCATGGTCGAGCGCAAGCGTGGCGTTGGCGGGGTGTCAGTGCACCTCGGAACGCTTCCTTCCAAGACATTTCGTGAAGCTGTCATTAGCCTGAAGCGGGGTACTGTCCAACGGTCTCTCGAGGCAATCGGTGTTGATCATGTACAGATGACGATGCCGCAATTACTGGAGCGCGTTTCGTCGGTGATTCAGGAAGAGCAACAGCTGATCCGTTCGATGTTGGTTCGCAACGGAGTGAAAATTTTCTGGGGGTTTGCGTCCTTTGTTGATGCAAACACAATCATGATCGACAGCGCGGATGGCGATCGGACCATCACCACAGCTTTCGCACTGGTCGCATCTGGCACACGACCAGTGATTCCGCCTGGTTGCCCTGATCAATCAAGCGAAGAGTCACCGATTGTGCTTACTAGTGACACAGTCGGAAAGCTTCGCGAAATTCCTCGCTCTCTTGTGGTTGTTGGTGGCGGAGTCATTGGTGTTGAATATGCGTCGTTCTTTGCATCGCTCGGCACGAAGGTCACGCTGGTAGAGCGCGCCGCGCGTCCGATTTCCTTCATGGATCACGAAACCGTGGATGAACTGATGCATGAGATGCGCACGCACGACATGATCTTCCGGTGCAACGAAAATGTCACATCGATCGCGGTTCTTGAAGAGCCAACGCGCCGCGTTCAAGTAGAACTCGAGAGCGGCAAGCGCGTCATTGCCGATGCCGCAATCATTTCAGGTGGGCGGCAGGGGTGCGTAGAAGGGATGCACCTTGAGTGCGCGGGACTTGTTGCCGACGAGCGCGGGCGGATCAAGGTTGACGAGTATTACCGAACCACTACGCCTTCGATCTTTGCTGCTGGCGACCTCATTGGCTTCCCGTCACTTTCAGCAACCAGCGCAGCGCAAGGCCGGATCGCGGCACTTGCAATGTTCGGTGCGCCAGTCAGTCCGATGGGTGATAGTTATCCCGTTGGTATTTACGCAATTCCCGAACTGAGCAGCGCGGGTGCCACAGAGCAGAAGTTGAGCGCGGACAAAGTTCCCTATGAAATCGGCGTGGCTCGATACAGTGAAATTGCACGTGGAAAAATCGACCAAAACGCTGATGGATTCTTGAAATTGATCTTCCATCGCGAAACGCGCGTACTGCTTGGCGTGCACATTCTTGGCGCAAATGCAACAGAGTTGGTGCACATTGGTCAGGCGGTTATTCGCTTGAACGGCGGCCTGGACTTCTTCTTGTCCAACGTCTTCAACTATCCGACTTACGCAGAGTGCTATCGAGTGGCCGCGTTGAATGCGTACAACAACATGCGCGCAAGTGCCGGTGAGTGACTTGTCGCTACGGCTCGGGTCGCCCGCGGCCAATCATGCCTTTGCCGAATTTACGCTCGATGGCATCAGCAACGCGATCGACGGTGCGATCACGCTCGGCCTGTGGATCGGCGAACAGTGACGCTTGGGTTTCGTCGCCCGGGGCGGTGCATTCAAGTCTCACACCAATCAATCGAACTGCTACGAATTCTCGTGCGGCCCAGCGCTTGAAGAGATCCTTGGCAGCCGCAAGGATCACGAGTGTGCGGTCGGTGTCTGCGTCCAGAGTGGTGCTGCGGGTGATGGTTTCAAAGTCGCCGAAGCGAATCTTGATGGTGATTCGCCGTGTAGTGCTGCCGCTTCCTCGTAACCGTCGCGCTGCGCTTTCCACCAGAAATAGCAGTGTTTCTAGTATGGATTCTTGATCGCTAACGTCATCTGCAAAGGTGGTCTCGTGACCAACACCTTTGCGATCACGGACGGTTTCTACGGCGCGGCTGTCAATGCCGAGCGCCCGCGATCGCATGTCAATGGCGTGGGGTCCAAGTTGTGTAAGCACGTCATGTTCAGCCATGAGCTGCAAGTCGCCGAACGTATGCACCTTTGCTGCGTGGAATCGTGGAAGTGACTTTGGCCCGATGCCCCACATGCGTTCAATGCCTATCGGAGCCAGCCAGTTTGCAAGGAGTGAAGAATTATCGAGTGGCGATTCGGTGATTCCGTCTGGCTTATTCATGTCGCTTGCGAGTTTGGCAACAAACTTGTTTGAACCAATCCCGACGCTGACTGTTAGACCGAGTTCTGTTTGCGTTGCGGCGCGGATGGCGCGGGCAATGGTTACGCCGTCGCCGTGAAGCAAGCGGCTCCCTGTGGCATCGATGAACGCTTCGTCCACACTCAGTGCTTCGACGAGTGGGGAGTAGCGCCCAAGAATCTCCATGAACCGATCACTGAGTTCTGAGTAACGCTCAAAGCGTGGCGTTGCTACCACGGCGTGTGGACAGAGTGCCAAGGCGCGCGTCATGGGCATGGCGCTTCGGCATCCAAATCGGCGTGCCTCGTAACTCGCCGTGGCGACCACGCTCCGTCCGGAGCGTCCGCCAACAAGCACTGGCTTGCCACGCATTTCTGGGTGGTCCAACTGCTCTACCGACGCGAAAAACGCGTCAAGATCGGCATGGAGAATCGTGCGCGGCGCGGTCATCGTGCAACACCGTACTTCCATCGGGGTACGCTTGGAACATGCATTCCGCGATTGTCATTGCTGACGCCATTTCACCAGTCCTAGAGTCCTTTGGTCGGCTGCACCCATTGCTCGTTCATTTGCCGCTTGGGCTTGTGTTTGCAGCCTTTGCCGTCGAAGTGACGCGCCTCATTCAGAGGCGACCAACGGTTTCCGCCTTCACACCGATTGCGTTGGGTCTTGCAGCGCTTGGTGCCGTAGCAGCGAGTGGTACAGGGTGGTTCTTTGCCGAGAGTGAGGCCAGCTCGGATTCACTCTTCTGGCATCGATGGTTGGGGATCTCGGCGTCCATCGTCCTGATCGCTCTTGCCTGGTTAGCAGCGCGCGCAACGCGCAGCTCCGGTGAAGGCGCACAAATCACTCCAATCGTGCGGAGTGTGCTCCTTGCATCAGCATTGTTGGTGGGATGGGTTGGACATCTTGGCGGTGACATGGTGTGGGGAGAAAATTACGTGTTGCAGCCGATCCTCAAGGCATGGATGGGCGCGCCAACGAAGGACGACACAGGTGCCAAGGAAGGGGCGGGGACTGGCACAGAACCAGACAAGCTGGCCTACTACACGTCGAATGTATTGCCCATTCTTCAAGATCGCTGCTATCAGTGCCACGGCAATGGAAAGCACAAGGGCAGTCTGTCGATGGATGTGAGATCCTCGCTTGTTTCTCGCGATTCCCGCGGGTCTTGGATTGTCCAAGCGGGTGATCCTGCACATAGCCTGATGATTGAACGTTGCATGCTGCCAGCGGAAGACGATGACGCCATGCCCCCCAAGGGCGATCGATTGAAGGCGTCGCAACTCGAGGTACTTCGAACATGGATTGCTGCTGGTGCGGTCATGCCGGCAGGGAGTGCAACAGGCGAAGCGAGTGAGGTAGGCGGAGTCCGTGGCGCGCCAGTGCCCGCATCCACCGCCGAGAATCGCGGACCGGTGAAGGTCGCGAAAGGTCGATCGGCTGGCTTGCCAGCGTTGTCTGATTCGCAGGTGGCGGAGGCGGCCGCTCTGCGCGGGAACGGGATCAATGCTGTTCCGCTCTCTATCGGGGCGTCGACATTTGCGGTGAGTATTCCGGGCGGAAAGGGTGTGGGCGATGTCGCCCTTGCTGCACTCATTCCGATTGCGCCGCAGATTGAGGAACTGTCGTTTGCGCGTGCAGCAGTTTCGGACGCTGGCATGATGCAAATGCCATCAATGCCATTGGTTCGCTCGGTGCGCGTAGACAACACCGCATTGACTGATGTTGGCATTACCGTCCTCTTGTCTCGGACGCTTGAAGCAGAGACGGTGAACTTGGTCAGTACCAGTGCCACCGACGGTGTCTTCATGGTGCTCGCCAAATTGCCGCGCTTGCAGCGCGTATATGTGTTCAACACCCAAATCACGGCGCAGGGAATTGATCGCTTTCGGGCGACCCACCCTGGTGTGGAAATTGTGGTCGGAGCCGCCGTGCCGGGCACCGCTGGGACCGCAGGGCCACCGGTTGGCCCCTAATGTGCGGTTCTCGGGCTTCCGGCTACTAAACAGGGATGTTTCATGGCAACCCGGGGTGGGGTTACAGGTAATTTAGAAACCTATGGATAACACACGACGATCGTTCTTGACGACCGCTGCTGCCCTTGGCGCTGCGGGTTTCGCTGCGTCGATCGCATCTTGCTCGATTGGCAGCTCGCAGGTGGGCGCTCGCACTCCTGGCGCAGCGCCGGTCACGCCGCCAGCCGTTCCCCCGACAGCACCGGCCGCAATGATTGTCGGCAGCGGAACCACGCGCTATGAAGTTCATCACGATTGGCTCGTGCCACCACCCGGTGGTGCGGCATTCGGTGACACGCATGGCGTTGCGCAGGATGCCAAGGGAAATATCTACTTGGCGCACACCGTGCACCCGTCGAGCACCCTGAAGGACGCGGTCTATGTGTATTCCTCAGATGGCAAATTCCTACGTAGTTTCGGCAAGGAATTTGCTGGCGGCGCCCATGGACTGGACTTGCATACCGAGAATGGAACCGAGTTCCTGTACCACTGCGATACTGGTCGGCGCATGGTCGTCAAGACCACGCTTGATGGCACGGTTCTTTGGGAAACTGGCTGCCCAATGGAAAGTGGTGTGTATGCATCCGCCGACAAGTGGTGCCCAACGAACTCAGCGTTTGGTCCCGATGGAACGGTGTTCATCGGCGATGGCTACGGTTCCAGTTTCATCCACGCATTCTCGGCTGACGGCAAGTGGAAAAAGATCATTGCTCGTCCTGGTAAGGATCCCGGCCAAGTGAAGTGCCCACACGGCATCTATGTTGACTTGCGTGGCACGAATTTCACGCGCGAACCGGCGCTCGTGGTGGCTGACCGAGGCAATAAACGCATTCAGTACCTGTCGTTGGACGGAACGCACTTGGGATTTGTGAACAATGCAATGCGTCAGCCCTGCGACATGAAGGTTCGCGGCGACCGCATGCTGGTCCCTGATCTGGACAGCGTTGTGACGATTCTGGACTCCAAGAATGAGCTCATTGTCCAGCTCTGCGATGGCGACCCAAGCAAACTCCGCGGTGCTTCGCGCGACCAGTTCATTCCTGGGAAGTTCGTCCATCCGCATGACGCGATTTGGCTTGCCAATGGCGACATCTTGGTGGCCGAATGGGTGCCAATTGGCCGAGTGACGCTGCTTCGCGCCGTGTCCTGAATGATTCCGCGTCGCGAAGCGCTGAAACGTGCCCAAGTGCATGCGCAGGCGGCATGGGACGCGTGGACGGTCATGATTCTCGGTCTTATCACCGCATTCATTTCGTTGAATTCACTTGCAGCCGGGGGTGATGCATTCGATTGTCCTCGTGAGTCCGGCGGCCTTCGGGCCGGGACTCGGAGGGCTCCGTGCTTTGCGGAGATCGCTTTGGACCCGCCGATTTAGAAGGCGGCGGGTTGGCAACAAAGCCGGACGGCTGCGTACGCGCGCCGTCCGGCCGTTGCCGTTTTTAGAGTGTCATTCGGCGGGCTGCATGCCAGAGGCGCACCACTGCATGAACATCCCGACCGTGAGTTTCACGGATGCCGAAATCACCCGGCGTTGTGACGCCTCTTCGCGCGCTGCCCCGAGATGTTCACCAAGCAATGCGTTGGTGAGATCAACACGCCGTCTTTCTCTGTCCATCGTTGAACGAATCACTAAATCTATGGTGCGGCTGACCTCAGACGCATCGGGGAGCGAAAGGCCAGCCGGCGCAAACAGTGCGGGGCAATAGGCATTGCCGATCAGGGCGCGTTGCAGGTGCAATGCTCGCTGCACCGCAGCGATGTCTGTTTCTATGACCACTGATTGTCGGGACTTCAAAGCGTCGCGATGAGCTTTCTGCAGTGCCGCAATCGTCGCATTCGCACAGACGTCCCAGCCCGCCCGTACAGCAGCAATCGCATCTTCATCAGGCGCTTTCTGTAGAGCCGCAGAAACTGTATCAAGTGCAAACCGCTCGGAATATTCTCGCGGTTCGCTCGCCGCACTTCCGTCTTGCATAACGGATGCCAGAATTGTGCGTGCGTCATTCGCGACGGCATCAGCGCGCGCATTTCCAACTTCGTAGAGTTCAGAACTGTGTTGCGAACAGGCGAGGCATAGTGCGGCGCTCATCGCCGACGACACGCGTGTGTCTCGCACCTGCGAAATGATCGCAGCGTGTACCGCATCATGAAGCCTGAGTGCGCCATCGTGGAGTAACGATGCATCACAAGTATTTGTAGTAGTCATCGATGAATCAGACGAATCACTCATGTTGATTTGATCGGGATCATTCCATTCCGATTGATCACGAGCGACGCTGGTATCTATAGACGCCGTTTCCTTGTTGGATATGCCTGCAATAACAGCAAGTCGCGTTGCAAATCGACCGTATCCAGCGAACCGCCAGCGTTGAATAGCCAGTAGCGCATCATCACGACTCGTCATCGGGAGCCAGCGGGCGACGAGTGTTGCGTCGCATGCAGCATCCATGCCGCCGTCAAGCATGTGCATGGCTGCCAATTCCCATTCGGCGACCCGTTGAGCATCGGCCGCTTGGCATGCATCATGTTGCGCATTGATTGACGCCAAGGCCCGCTGGACCTCAGCAACGGATTGCGCAGCAATTGCGGAGGCGAGCTGTGCCGCAAGGGCGCTATGAGTGCTCGCGATTGCTTGCAATCGACTATCGCGATCGGTACGCCACGGGTCTGAATCCGCCGCCGCAGCAAGTCGCACCGATGAAAATTCCGCCCACGCGCGACAGCGTCCATCCACGGTGAGCACCACGCGGTCAGGGACGGTAGCGCTGACAGCACCTTTGGCAACACGGTCGCGCTGCGGGTCTACAGGTCGAAATGCAATCGCAATGCGAGCGCCGTGCGGAAACTGCACAATCTCCGATCGTGCGCGGTGCGGCGTGCGACTCGCTTCGACACCTTCAACTTCGGTAACGATCTCGACGCCTTGCTCGGAGTGGTGCACAAGACGGACCGGCTCTTGGTCGATCACTACTGATCGAAGCTCATCACCAATCCAGCTCCAACGCTCTGTGCGCAGGAGTGTTCCATCGGCACGTGTGATAGTGCGGATGCGCAGTGTTGCATTTGGCGCAGGGAATTCGCTGCTTGGTGTCTCAGTCTTTGAAGGAACCGCTGCAACGAGCTCCTTTGTGTTACTTAGATTGATTGATTTCCGCCCCATGACGAGTGCGAAATCTTTCGCGCTAACCAGTCGCAGCGCATCACATACCGCGTACATCTCTGGCGGATTGTTGAAGAGCGAAACAGGCTCCCAAGTTTCAGCGTGCGTGTTTCCACGATCATCTCGCAATCGCGCCCCAGCGGAGTTCAGCCAGATATCCAGTCCGTCGGGAGCGAGCGGGAAGTCGATGCGCATCGGTTCTGCGATCGGTATTCGCCACCAACTTCGCGCGTGAAGTTCAGGGCCAGTCTCATCCCATGTCGCGTCGATCGTCCACGCAATGATTGGAGGTGCATCACTGTTCACCCATGCGGCTGATCCCGTCTGAACTTCTACGCGCAGGATCGGCCGCTCCTCGTCAGCGGCAGCGCCAGTTCCTGCAGTCAATCCACCGATCGGCCGCATCGGCGCCCACGCCGCGAGAGATCGCTGCACTCGTTCCGCGCCGTCGGGATGCGACCAAGTCCCTATCACGGCATCGTCCCGCCATTCCGTGCGAAACGATCGCAGCAAGTCAACTCCGGGCGACCCGTTCGCGAGCGATTCCATGGCATCGCGAATGAGATGAAGCGGCGCAAGTGCGGAATCGACCGTGACTTTGTGCGCGAGTAGCGCATTCCAGTCGCGCCCCGATTCTTCTTGGTCCAATTGCATGCGCAATTGCAGTGCGTCAAGCTGCACTGCTGCGCGCAGGCGGTCAACGGCATCGTCCTGACCGGGTGCGCGCCCTGCAATCGCCAATCCGCCGACAGTGCATGCCAACGCCCAAGCCAGCGCGCGTATGCGCCGCTTCATCTTCTGATCCATGATGTAGTTCCTTCCTTACTTTCCTTGATTGCGCACTTTGTTGCGCATGTTCTTGCTAGCAATTCAGTGCACAGAGAGGGCAACAAGCGCGAGACCAGACATGCTGGCTGCGCCGTTTGCGTCAACAGAAACACCGCCACTCACTATCGCTATGCCGTTTGATCGAAACACGATCGGGCGGTTTGTGAATGCGCAGTACGAGCGATCCGGAGT
Organism: Planctomycetota bacterium; assembly: GCA_026386795.1. Classification (GTDB taxonomy): domain Bacteria; phylum Planctomycetota; class Phycisphaerae; order Phycisphaerales; family SM1A02; genus UBA966. The sequence goes on along the minus strand of JAPLMU010000146.1, from coordinate 35,484 downwards.
CACGACGTAGGCCGCAGTTCCAGAAACACTTCCCGCGCCCTCGAGTTTCCAATTGACCTTCTCGGAAATCTTTCCATCAATTCCAATATTGTTATCAGTGATGGCAACACCAAAGTGCCCATCAACAACAACCGAGTGTTCGTAACTGCTGTAGCCAACCGTTCCGTGCACGGTCTTGTCAACGATGTCTGCACTCGCGCGACCCACTGAGCTGCACGACGCAGCAATGGTCGATGATCCGCTTGCCGCGCAACCGACGCTCGGCGAGCAGGTGAGCGACAGTTCAAGCATGGCACCACCCATCGCTGCGATGGTGACGAGTCGTGGGCATGGGGTTCCTGTTCCAATCCATTCTTCGCGCTCCACCGCAGATTGGCGCGCTGTCGCCCGCTTGGTTCGCGAGCCGGCATGCCAGAATGTGCTGAAGCCGGAAATCGATGCTTCCGCCTCAACATGACCTGGTTGTGCGATGGCTGAGGTCTGCCACATCCATGCAGTGGAATTGGCTGACTCGGTCATGACGGGTGTTGTCAGTGGCTTGCCTGGTGAGAGCGAGACGGTTTCAGGTACGCGTGACCACCAGCCATCGCCGCACGCACAATCGCACATCTGCACGATGCCGCCCATTCCGCCGGTGCCTTCAGGATCCGGATTGCAGAGCCGCTCAAACATCATCGGGCATGGATCAGAGGCCGATGTCTCGCACGGCGGATTTGCCACCGCGTGCAGCGCGACAGACCCGATCGCCTCACTATGAGCGTCGCTCGGCGCCCCCGTTATTGCCTGCGTTGCGCACCAGCCATGTGAGTACATCGCGAGCGACCCAACGATGGTCGTCGCCCCAATTCCCCTACGCATATTCATTCCCGTTCTCATCTCTCCCGTCCTTTCCGGCCGTCCCTTGCGATAGCGGCCATGTGCCTTGAAGGCGCGGTGACAGTAACGCCCGTGGCGGTTTCGCCGCCGACACGCCGCCTTATTTCTTGCATCCCGGGAGAAATTTGCGCCGTACCATGACACGCGTCATGCTCCGGTAGCTCAACTGGATAGAGCAGCCGCCTTCTAAGCGGCAGGTTGAGGGTTCGAGTCCCGCCCGGAGCGCTTCAGGCGCCGTTGCAAACCATGCGCATCATTGCGTCACCGATCTACCGGGCATTTCCAGAGCTTGACGTCTTCACCGACGAGCAGTGCAGCCGATATGTCAGCATGGCACGCGGTGGTCAGCGTTCCAGGGTGAGGTTTGAGGTGATACGGGTCGTGCTCACACTCGAGTCCGTGTTCGTCTTGTGTCCCGTGGTGCTGCTCAACTGGGACTGGTCCGAAGCCCCGTGGGTGATCGCGGTGTCGGTGGTCATGATGGTCGCGGTGTTCTGCTTCGGCATGCTGCTCTGGCGCGATGTGCTTCTTCGCCTGGTGGTGCGGCGCGCGTTGCGGCAGGCCGCTCACTGCACCAGTTGCGGCTACGGTCTTGTCGGTCTCAAGGTCTCTTCCGTGCTCGCGGCGCAGTGCCCCGAGTGCGGCACGGCCAACGACATCCGGGAGTTCCGCGAGTACTGCGTCGAAGGAACGGACGGCGACATCCGCTATCTGCCATCGCCGGGGCTCGTGCATGCCGGATTGCCGCTGATCTTCGACGCGCTTGCTCGCTTTGCCATAAGAGCCGTCGTGGCGATCGTCCTGGTCGTGGGGATCGTGGTCTTGCCCGTGGTGGTGTTCGTGCTTGCGGAATCATGGTCCGCCCGAGCGGACAGGGGCGCGCTTCCCACGCCCGAACAGCTCGACGCGGCACTGCGGCCGCCTGGCACCGCACCGTCCACGGAGTCGATTGCAGCACCGCTGGCGGAGTTCGCCCTCTGGGAGCTGCCACGATGGCTGCCCGAGTTCCAGGCCGCCGGCAAACGAATGCGAAGCTCCCCTCGGACGCGTTGGGGAGACGCATCGTTGCCCGAGGCGATCGCGAAGGAATCCGTTTTGCAGACCCTGGAATCGAGGGGGTTGCACCAGGCAGAGGTGATGGCCCTGGCCGCCGACCGGATCGCCGCTTGTGCCGGCGGTTCGATGTTGCCTGCCCCGATCGATACGCCCGACGGCAAGGACTGGCCGCGCTACGCCGCACTTCCGGGGCTGTGGCGGTTAGCAAACGCCGCGATAGCGGTCGCCGCCGAGCGCCGCGATTCGCCCGCCTTCGCGCGCGCTATGGAGTGGCAGTTGGCTGCGCTGCGGATCCACGCGAGCACGCCGCCCTTTATGACCAACTACGAAGGACTTTGCCCGCTTGTTCGGGTGACCGCTGAGGCGCTGCGCGCCGAGGGTGGCGAGCAGCTGTCGTCCGCGCTCGACGCCGCCATCCACCGCCAGTCCGTTCGGCCTTCGATGGAGGCGATGAAGGCGGCCACGATGGATTGGCAACTTGACGAGCTCGTCAGCTGGTTCGAGAGTCCTTGGGGCGCGCTGCGGCCAGAGTGGTCTGGACCGCGGACCGCGTTGATTGCCAAGAGCCTCAACATCAGTTGGCCAGGCCTGTACTGGCCTCAACGTTGGGCAATCCGCGCGCACTACGGCGTGCTGTTCGAGGAGCTCATGGCTGATCCGTCGGAACGAGACCAGCAGAAGATGCTCGCCGAGATGGCGGCACTTGCAGATGCCGGCCCGATCAACTCGGTTCGATTTCAAGGCTTCGCCGGGGCCTCGCTCTTGGTCGAACTGCGCGGCGCGCTGTTGGAGCGCGGGCTCGCGACCGTGGTGGCCATCGAGCGGTTCCGCCGCACCGAAGGACATCTGCCGGCCTCCCTTACCGAGCTTCGCCCGCGGTTCGTCGACGAGGTTCCGAAGGATCCGTTCAGGAAGGGGCCGTTCGTCTACCGCGTGCTGCCGCTCGACCCGACCGCCGCGTGGCATCCGGGCTACACGCTGTGGTCGGTGGGGGTCAACGGATCGGATGATGACGGCAACCCGGTCACGGACGTGGTGCTGGTACCGCCTCCGCCGGAGCCGGAGCCGGAGCCGGAGCCGGAGCCGGAGCCATCCGCCGACTCGCCCGCCGATCCCGACGCCACCCTCGGAAACTGACCCCGCGTCAACTCGATCGCAATGTTTCTCAATATGCGCGCGCGTCGATACTCCGGGCTGGCATGACGCGGCGCGGGAACCACCACGCGCAGCGGCAACGTCCCCATGGCAAGCGCATGTTTCACACCGCGTCGCAGTACCGCGGGCGAACATTCGGCGAGTCCCCAACCCGTCGGCACTTCGCGCGACTTCACCACGCCGGTGGATGCAAGGATCCACAACTCGTCTGCCAGTCGCCACCGCGCAATCAGGTTGAATTTCGTTTGCCCGTGCATGTTCGTTTGCCCGTGCATGCGCTCTTCAAGTTTCGCCAGTTGCCCCAGCACGCGGCGATAAGGGAGCAACCGACTTCGGCTGAAATCCCAACTGGCGTGCTCCTCAAACAGCGCGCTCCCAGCGTTGCGGAGGTGCGGCTCATGCACGGGAATCAGGTCAGATTCAATCTCCGCTTTGCGCGCAAGCAGTCGATCGCGCTCCGCAAGCAAATCATCAACACGAAGCCCGTCGCGCATGAAATCCGCGCGCGATGCCTTGCATTCCACTACCACGGTGCGTGGCGAGCGCAACGCGTCCCCCGCGCGTTCGGCGGCAAAGATGTTGGCATGCGCGGCCGGGTCCGCGCCGAGGCGCCAGTCATGCTCCGCCCATCCCGCAGCGTCGACACGGAAGCGAGCAATCGGGCAGGGCACTTCATGCGCGACCGCGCGGCAGCCCATGGACATCAGCCAGGCTGACGCGAGTTCCTTCAGTCCAAGGTGTTCGCGCGTTTCCACGGTACTTCCCGCGCCGTTAGGCGGAGTCGCGAGTGAGGACGCGATGCATTTCGCGTTCACCACGACCACGCAGCGGATAGTCCTTGCGGAGCGGGTGCCCCGGGAAATCCTTCCACATCAAGATGCGACGCAGATCGGGATGACCCTTGAAGCGGATGCCGAACATGTCGAACACCTCGCGCTCGAGCCACTCGGCTGCCGGCCATACATCAGTCACGGTGTCCACCACGAGTTCCGGATCAGGCTCGATGCCGGCCGTGTCGACCGACGGCTCGAGATAGGTCTTGAGCCGCAAGCGAAGATCTTTCGAGTAGCTCGTCAGGCACCACACCACCGCGAACCGTGCCGGTTGCGGAGACGGGTAGTTGAGGTAATCAACCGCTGTCACGTCCGCGCAGAATTCATACGAGCACTGTGGATCATCGCGCAGGTGACGGCAGACATCCTTGATGCGTTCCTTTGGAACGATCACAGTGGTCTGGCCGCGGAATTCGGCGGCGAGGAACTTGACGTCCGGAAAGGCCGCCTTGAGAACCGGCAGCGTCGGGTGATCGAGCTTCATGGGAGGCAAAGTTTAGCCGCAAAGACGACCGCGGTGAACGGCAGCAATTTAATTAGGGACAATGGTGAACGGCACCTATTTAGTGGCGGAAGTGGCGGGAGCCGGTCAGGAGGCAGGTGATTCCGCGCGCGTTGCAGAGGTCAAACGTGTCCTGGTCGCGCTTGCTTCCGCCCGGATGGACCACGCAGCGCACGCCCGCGTCCGCAAGCAGCGTCGGGCCATCCGCGAAAGGAAAGAATGCGTCGCTCGCCGCAACCACCACGGATCCTGCAGGGCTCGCCGCAAGCTTTGTGCGCGCCTTCTCCACTGCGTTGCGGCAACTCGCTACGCGGTCCATCTGCCCGGCTCCAGCACCGAATAATGTTCCGCCGGCGCCGATACATACGGCGTTCGATTTCAAATGCTTGGCAACAGCGAACATCAACGCCGCGTCGGCAAGCATTGCCGCACTCGGCACCGGACCAGCCGCGTGCGTGAACCCCGCCGCGTCGATTGGAAGCACGTCGCGTTCCTGTACCAACATACCGCCCGGAATACTGCGCCAGGCGAGCGTGCTGCCACCACCCGCGCTGTTCGTGTGCGCCGCTCGCTGCGTCACTGCAAAGTCTCCAGTAGCGAGCAGTCGCGCATTCTTCCATCGCGCTTGCAGCGTCTCGAGCGCTTTCGCTTCGTAGCCGGGCGCAATCACTACTTCGAGGAATCGTTCACCGGCAGCCATCGCTTCTGCGGTGACAGCATCGACAGTGCGGCTGAACGCCACAATGCCACCGAATGCAGCCATCGGATCACCACTCCACGCGTGCTCGAATGCACTGAGAACAGAATCAGCGATCGCCGCGCCGCATGGATTCGTGTGCTTTATCACTGCGCACGCAATGGATGCGGGTCGCTGCGCATGCAGATCCTGCACCAATTCAAGAGCCGCCGCTGCATCCAACAAGTTGTTGTAGGAAAGCGGCTTGCCATGCATGAGTTTCGCACCAACAACGCTCGGGCCTGCGAAGGTGCGATCCGCATACACCGCGCCGCGCTGGTGCGGATTCTCGCCGTAGCGAAGTTCGTCAACGAGTTCGAGCTGAATGTTCGCTTCGCGCGGAAAAAGATATGGAGCCCCTGAAGCAGTTGCTCCCGCCGCTGTGTGCGCACCTGCTGTTGCATCTGCTGCACCACCGCTCTGCGCAAATCCAACAGAGTCCATCCACCGTGCGATCGCCTTGTCGTATTCCGCCGTGCGCGCAAACACTGCTTGTGCACATGCACGTCGTAGCATCAAGGTTGTTGCGCCGTTATTCGCGCGCATCTCAGCAATGACGCGCGAGTACTGCGCAGCATCGGTTACCACGGTCACGCTCTCGAAATTCTTGGCCGCGCTTCGCAGCATTGAAGGACCGCCGATATCAATGTTCTCGATCGCATCGTGCTCCGCGATGCCGGGCTTGGCAATCGTTGCCTCAAATGGATAGAGATTTACGCAGACGAGATCGATCGGCAGAATGCCGTGATTCGCCATGGCCGCCATGTGCTCCGGATTTCCGCGCACGCCGAGCAGTCCGCCGTGCACCTTGGGATGCAGCGTCTTCACGCGCCCGTCCATCATTTCGGGAAAGCCCGTGACACTTTCGATGGGTAGCACAGAAATGCCGGCCTTGGCGAGAGCAGCAGCCGTGCCACCGGTTGAAATGATTTCAACACCCATTGCGGCCAGGTCGCGTGCAAATTCCACGAGCCCAGACTTGTCACTCACGGAAATCAGCGCGCGGCGGATTCGAGCGTGTTCAGCCACGATGCAATCAGCCAGGATGCTTTGCTGCAGCGCCACCAACAACAGGCGCAACAGTGGTGGTGGTTCGACCGGATGTCGGTTCAGCGTTCGTCGCTGTTCCGTTACTGCCGGGCTTGCGGTTGAGCGGCTCGAGTCGCTCCACCGTTCCGTCGCTGGATGCAATGAAGATCTCGCCGTCAACCGTTGGGTAGAACTCGATCGTCTCCACCTTCGGCAGGCTGACCTGATGCACGATGCGGCCATTGCCCACATCAACCGCGCTGAGTGTGCGCGTGGCGCGGTCCCATGCCATGACATTCGTATTCATGCGACCAATGATGTTTCCGGGAGCCTTGCTCTTCCAAAGGACTTCACCGTCGGGCTTGTTGTTCGGCAGGGGAGTGAAGCTCACGAGGCCCTCGCCGGGGATCTGCAAATACAGTCCATCGGCAATGCGAGTTGGAGGATTCTTCAGCGCTGTCTGCGTGAAATACTGCCACAGCACGCGGCCTCGCATCTGGTCAAAGGCCCACAGGCTTTGATCGTTGCCAGCCACGTAGCAGGCTTGGGCATCGGCAGCGATTTGGGTTTCCACCCCTGCGGACAACTTGCGCGACCAGCGGATTCCTGCGGACGGTGCATCCAGCGCAAGGACGGTGCCGTTCGTGGAGCCAACGATTGCAATGTCACCTGACACTGTGACTGGAGCGGTTACATGACCACCAAGAGTGGTAGCGCGCCAGTTGTAGCCAGTGGAGTACTGGAACCAACTCGCTAGTCCGGTGCCCGTTCCGAAGATCATGGTCTGACCGTAGATCGCTGGCACGTTCGAAGGAAGCTGAGAGAAGCGGGTGCGCTTCAAGAGGTTGCCGGTTGCGGCGTCCATGATCACCGAGCCCAGCTCGGTCACCACATACACGTTGTCATTGTGTTCAGCTGGCAGGTACTTCAAAGCAAGCATGCGCTCGATGCCTTGGAAGGTTGAACTGCGCCAGACCGTTTCGCCGCTGTCGCGACGGAGTCGAACAATGCTGCCGCTGCTATCGCCAAACCAGACGCTGTCGGCGGAGGCGTTGGCAATTTGGAGGACAGCTCCCTTGGTGACCAGTGGCTCGGTTTGCCAGACAATGCGGTACCCGAACTCATCCGCGGCAGCGGGACCACAGACGTACCGGGCTTCGAGCGAAGCCATCGCTTCTTTGCGGGTATCGGCGCCCGACTTCGGCGCGGCGGTTACGGGCGCGGCGGCTGGTGCCACGGGCTTCGCCGATTGCGCCATCGCTGCGGATGCAAGGAGCGCCACAGCGCACGCTGCACGGGCGGCGAGGCGTGCAAACTGGGTGCCGGCAGGGGATCGGCGGACCGAAGGCATCGTGTGGTCAATCATCGCGTCTGGGGCTCCTGGGTCCGCGAACGGGGGCGCAGAAACAGCGCTCCGATTGCGAATCCGGAAGTATCTAAAAAGAAACTCGGCCGCGCCCTTTTCTAGAGTTCGCGGCCGGTCTCCCTTTCCCTTCAATCCCTCGCACCCAGTCTGGTAGCACTTGTGGCGGACGCTCTTTTCGGAGCGAACGAAACACGAGAGTTCCCTTTTCCCAGTGTCCCTTAGCAGTTTGATTCGGGCCCTTATTCCCAAATCAAACAAACCTCAGACCACCAGAGTGGTTGCTGGCCCTTTTCACGGCTCCCTTCTTCCGAAGAAAGGGTTACGAAGAGTATGCACTGAATTCGGGGCCTTGCAAGCCCTACGCGCCATCATTTCCAATATTTTGCGCCTGCGGATGCGGTAAGTCCGGTAAAGGTCGATCTCAGGCGATCCGTAGCGATCCGCGGTCGGTCTGCCAATCTATTCTAAACGTTGTGCCCGCACATATTCGAACACGACTGCCAATTGCAGGCCTCTCCATCATGGGTCTTGCGTCCGTCGCGCTTTCTGCATTCGGGCTCTTTGCCGCCGCCCCACAACCAATAGCAACGGCTCCTCCGAGCACTGCATCACAACAAGCAGTTGGAACATGGTGGGATCGCACCGCGCCACCAGTGGGTCACAAACTTCCTAACAGTCGCTACTACACGATTCGCAGCGATCTCATTTCAGCGCAGACGAAGCAGTACGCGGATCATCTCGACACGATGTACGGCGAGTTCACAAAGCAACTCGTTGCGCAGTCGGGCTTGCGCAAACGGTCGCCGGACTATCCGAATGTGCTGATGTTCTCCAAGCAGCAGGATTACCTTGACACCCTGCGCACGCAGTATGCAATCGACGGCACCGGTTCCGGCGGCATGTTCTTCATCAGCCCGCGCGGGGCCGGGCTTGCTTTCTGGGTGGAAGGGCTTCCGAAGCAGCGCGTCGAGCACGTCATTCAGCACGAAGGTTTCCATCAATTTGCATACGCGTTCTTTGGCAACGAGATGCCACCGTGGCTGAACGAAGGGCTCGCGGAATTCTTTGGCGAGTCAGTGGTTGATGGGACCTCGGTGATCATTGGCCAGGCGAGCCCGCAAGTGGTGGATCAGGTGCGCAAGGCGGTCGTGCAGGAGAAGTACATCCCCTTCATGAATCTCCTGCAGATGGATGATCAGCGCTGGAGCGCCAATGTTCATAACGGCAGCGCTGGCATGCAATACATGCAGAGTTGGTCCATGGTGCACTTCTTGGTCTATGGCGAGGAGGGCAGATACGGCCCTTCATTTACCGTCATGCTGAAACTATTGAATGACGGCACCAAGCCGTTTGACGCGATGCGCAAGGCATTCTCGTTAGCTACTGAACCTGATGTTCTGCGCTTCGAATCAAAGTGGAAGGAGTATGCCAAGGTTGCCAAGCCTGGTGCATATGTTGCCGCTCGCGGGCGTCTGGAGTTCTTGGCCGAAGGCCTGCGTGAAGTGTGGTCGAAGGGCGGGCGCCCAAAGAACGTTGAAGAACTCAAGACCGCGATGCGCGATCTGAAGTTTCAGTACACGAGCAGTTCGCATGGCTATGTCACGAAACTTGACGCTGCTGACGACATCAACTTTGCTGTCCCCGATGACGAGGTGAACACCAAGCCAGTCACGATTGAGTTTGTTGTCAACAAACCCGCGAAGGGCACGAAGGCAAAGAAGCTTGAGGAGCAATCGCCAACGCCGCCGATGTTGCGAACGCGCAACTTGCGCCCGAATGATGTGGGGGTTTCGTGGTATCGGAGTTCTTCCGATCCAACGCAACTGAACTATGACATCGTTGTGAATTGACGCAACGCGTCACCGGTCGTTCGGGAAATTCCACTGATCGCCTGGGGTGTAGCCAAGCAGTTCGTACAGTTCCTTGCGCGTCTGCATGCGCGGCATGCTTTCGCGCACGCTGCCATCGCGCTTGAGCGCGGCAAGTCCGCGGCTGACTTCGCCCATTGCGAGCCGCATCATGCTGAGTGGATAGATCACCACCTGATAGCCAAGTTCTTGGAATCGCGCCGCAGAGATATCAGCGGTCTTTCCAAACTCAGTCATGTTTGCCAAGAGTGGCCCTGGAGATTCCTTTGCAAAGTCTACGAATTCCTTCTCGGTTTGCAGACCTTCCGGGAAGATCATGTCGGCGCCAGCTTCGCGATACAGATTGGCACGCGTGACTGCATCGCCGAAGCCAGTGACATGAACGGCATCGGTGCGCGCAATGATCACAAAGTCAGGATTGACGCGGTAGTTGCTCATGGCGCGAACTTTGTCAACCATGGTCGCGGCGCTTACGAGTGACTTGCCGTCAAGATGTCCGCAGCGCTTTGGAAAGACCTGATCTTCCACATGCAGTGCGGCCGCGCCGGCGCGTTCGTATTCGACCACTGTGCGGACGCAGCATTCCACTTCTCCGTAACCAGTGTCCGCGTCAGCGATGACCGGAAGCTTGGAAGCATCGGAAATTTCCCGGATAGTGCGCGCCATCTCGGTGAGCGTGACGAGCCCAATATCTGGATAGCCGCATGCGTTTGCCGTTGCGCCGCCAGAGATGTAGCACGCTTCGAATCCTGCTTGGGCAACGGCGCGAGCCACCAAGGCATTGAAGGCGCCGGGCACCATCACGGTGCCGCGTTGCCATGCGTCGCGAAGTCTTCGGCCGGGATGCGGAGTGAGTGTCGTCATCGTTGTGGCTCGGGTGCAGGTGCGGCGATGGAGGCTTCGTCGCCCATTGGTTGTTCTGGATGCGGCGCGGTATTCACAGCGGGTGATTCCTTCATGAATCGATACGCGCCCTTGACGGCACCCCAGACTTGCTTGTTCGCTGTGTCGTAGCCGCGGTCCCAACTATTGAGTTCGGTGGCGGTCACGGTGACGTCGGTGGTGGCGTATGTCGCGCCGCGCAGGGCGCTGCCGCAATCGGCGCCTTTGGTGGTGCCACTGATCTGGTTCGTACCTTGGTATCCAAGTACCACGCTGCAGCCAGCTCGGACGGAGATCAGCCCGGGGTCGAGCGCGTTGAATCGCTCTGGGTTGCGCCAGGCGCCCGCCCACGAAAGCGGCGCGCCGGCAAATTCATAGATCACGCTCTCGGCATGATTGTTTGGCAGGCTGATGAGCCGGTAGATCCGTTGGCGATACGGTTTGTCTTGGGAGTCGGCCATGGCCTGTTCCACGTACATCCATGGGCCGTCGGCGCGGTCGGTCCAGATGGGCACGATGTGAAGCCGGACATCGAAATAGGTGCTGTCCGCGGCGGCCTGCGCGGTGCTGGAGTAGTTACCCGGCAGCCATGCCGTTAAGTCCTTGACCGCGCTATCCGCCGGCGCCCCGGCGGGTTCGAGGGGGCCGCCGCCAACCACGGGCGGACCGCCACAGCCTGCCGGTAGGAGCGCAAGGGCACCAATAACGGCGGAACTGAGCACGAAATACAGCGCGGATTGCCTCTTCATGTCGGGTTCGATGCTACTCCGACTCGCCTTGAACTGTGCACCCTCGCTACCATCATGGATCAACCGAATCCGCTCGCATTTTTGACACCTCGAGGTCTAGACGCCATGGTCACCGCAACTCCCGCTACCCCGGTCCCAACTGCAAAGCCTGTCGACACGCGTGGACTCGCCAACCAAGTGATCGGCGAGACGAAGATCTGCGCTGTCACGCAGACTGAACTCATCTATCGCGGCTACGAGATCGCTGACCTCGCCGAGAAGGCGACCTTTGAAGGCGTTGCGTACCTCGTTCTGATTGGCACCAAGCCAACCGACGCGGAGCTTGCAGCGTTCAGCAATGAAGTGAAGGGCATGCGCGCCGTTCAGAAGACGGTGATCGATCAACTTGCTGCGGTGGTGAAAGCTGCGCCGACTGCGCACCCAATGAGTCTCTTGCGCACGGGCGTGAGCATCCTTGCTCATCACGATGCCGAGTGCGAGTCGAACGCGCCGGACGCGGAGTTGCGCAAGTCGAAGCGTCTCTTGGCGCAGATCCCGACGTTGATCGGTGCCATTCAGCGCACTATTGAGAACAAGCCAGTGCTTGAGCCAGATGCTTCGCTTGGTCATGCAGCCAATCTCATGTGGCTGATGACTGGTAAGAAGCCATCTGAACTTGAGGCGCGCATCATGGATGTCAGCCTGATTCTCTACGCGGAGCACGATTTCAACGCCAGCACATTCACGTGCCGCTGCATTGCAAGCACGGAGAGTGACATGCACAGTGCGGTGTGTGGCGGCATCGGTGCACTCAAGGGACCGCTGCACGGCGGCGCCAATGAGATGGCTATGGAAATGCTCAAAGACTTGGATAAGGACTGCGCTGGCGGCAAGATGACCACCGATGCGTGGATGCAGCGCGCCTTTGCTGAGAAGCGCAAATTGATGGGCTTTGGCCATCGCGTCTACAAGAATGGCGATCACCGCGCGGGCATCTTGCGCCGCTGGGGTCTCAAGCTTGCAGAGCAGATGGGGCCAAGCGGCAAGAAGTGGTTCGACATGGGCGATGAAGTGCAGGCGATCATGTTGCGCGATAAGAACATTCATCCGAACGTGGACTTCCCCTGCGGAATGACCTACTTCATCATGGGCATTCCAGTGCCGCAGTACACGCCGATCTTTGTTGCGGCTCGCATCACCGGTTGGTGCGCGCACATCATGGAACAGCACCAGAGCAACCGCATCATTCGTCCGCTGGCTGAGTATCAGGGCGCAATGAACCTGAAGTGGTAAGCGGGCGCCTGACCTGACCTGAGTAGGTTGTTAGAAATTTCCAAAGTATGACGAAATGCGCGATGCGGCCTTTGCCGACTCGCGCATTTCGCCATAGGCTTTCAGCCCGCCCGGAAGCACGCACCGTGCACCATGGGTGATGAACCACGAATCCCCACACGAGCCAGCACATGAACCCATTGCTTCAATCGATTGACCTGCGCGGACTACTTTGTCCCAACCGCGTGTTCATGGCGCCGCTCACTCGTCAGCGCGCCAAGGACCCAGATTGCATTCCTGGCGAACTGCAAGCGGTGCATTACTCGCAGCGTGCCGCGTATGGCCTATTGATTGCTGAAGCCACGCAGATCTCGCCGGAGGGCAAGGGCTATCCGAACACTCCGGGCATTTACAGTGCTGCGCAGGTGGCGGGGTGGAAGATCGTGACGGATCGCGTTCATGCCGCGGGCGGGCGAATTTTCTTGCAGCTCTGGCATGTTGGGCGAATCAGTCACACGGCACATCAGCCAAACGGGCAGTCGCCGGTGTCCTGCGTTGCCGCTGCTTCGCCCGCAAAGATGATGATTGTGCGTGCTGACGGCACTCTTGAAGAGGTGCCGGCCAGTATGCCGCGTGCGTTGGAAACCAATGAAATGTCGCGCGTGGTGCGGGACTATGAACTTGCAGCCATGAATGCCAAGACCGCTGGATTCGACGGCGTTGAGGTGCATGGCGCGAACGCGTACCTGATCAATCAGTTCCTTTCTGGCTCGCTGAATACACGCACCGACGCGTGGGGTGGCAGCATTGAGAATCGCCTGCGACTGTTGATGAATGCCGTGGATGCTGCCGCCGTAGTGTTTGGTTACGCCAAGGTTGGCGTACGTCTCTCGCCAATGGGGAATGCTGCGGAACTACCTGCTGCGCCTGACGACCGTGAATTGATGTTGCGTGCCGCGCGTGAGCTTGGCGATCGCAAGTGTGCATACTTGCATCTCTTCAGTCATTACTTCGGGGCACACGGATGGAACGGTCCGTTTGACCGCGCGCTGGCTGAAGGAATGAAGAAGAACTTCAATGGACCGGTTGTGTTGAACGGTTACTCGCGTGACGTTGCCAGCGCCGAGCGCGATGTGCGCGAAGGCCTTGGTGATGCAGTGGCATTCGGCAAGCTTGCGATTTCTAACCCAGATCTGCCGGAGCGCATTCGCGATGGCGC
>JAPLMU010000146.1:0-21926 GCA_026386795.1 Planctomycetota bacterium | reverse complement strand
TCGGCAAGCTTGCGATTTCTAACCCAGATCTGCCGGAGCGCATTCGCGATGGCGCGCCGCTTGCCGAGTGGGATGCTTCGCAGTTCTATGGCGTGGGTGGTAAGGGGTACAACGATTACCCGACGCTGGCGACAAAGTGAACGCAATCACTGATTTCGTCGCCCAAGCGCGTCGATGAGATTCGTGCGCAGGTGCCCACCGCGTCCGCTGGTGCGATTGTGACACGAGCCTGAGCACCGCAGTACGGATATCCTGCGTCGATGGACATTACTTCGCACACGCTGAATTACATTGTTAGCCAAGCGATGCAAAATCGCTATATTGTTCCTGATCTTCAGCGGGACTTCCGATGGGGGCGGGAACGGATTCGCAGTTTGCTGGCAAGCGTTATAGCGTCACATCCCATAGGATCCTTCTTACTTGTTGAGGCGATCAAGATCTCAGACGGGGAGTACACCAGTGGTGTCAATTTGACGCGAACTATGTCGGGCGCGAATTTGGCTCAAACTGGAGATCCGTATGTCCTGGACGGTCAGCAGCGTTTGGTATCGCTAATCGCAGGGTTTCGAACACCTCGTCAAGGAAAAGTCTCCGACTGGTTTGAGAGTCGCGCCGAACGGATCTGGCTGCTCGACCTGGATCTTTGGATGAAACAATTGCTAGATGGTTCGAAAGCGAACGTGCAAGACGTGCGCCCGATTGAGCGGTCGATTGTCAGCAAAAGTCCCCTTCCAAGAAATAGGCCGAGGGCGGGCAGTAATGGAGTTAAGTTGACTCTCAATGCGGAGACGAAGGTCTGCATGTCAAAGGCAGCAAAGAAGGAGTGCTTCCGGCTTCCACTGTGGTGCCTATTGAAGCAGGATCCCAAGTCATCCTCCGCCATAGCGCGTGACGTGGAGCGATTCAAGGACGCCTTCTTCGACTGTTACAGCAAAGACGATCAATTGCCAAAGGCCCAAGCAATCTTTGAGCAACTTTTGAAGATCCGGACTTTCAGTATCCCAATCACCCGGCTCGAAGAGTGCTCAGCCATCCGGGCTGCAGCAATCTTCACACAGATCAACTGCAAGGGTCTCCCGTTGGCTAGTTCCGACTTAATCTGCTCGCAATTTGTCGTGCATGACCGCGATTTGCGATCCTCGATACGTGAACTCCAGGCTACATGCGACGGGCGGACATTGCCTTCTACTGCTCTCAAGGGCATCTTTGAAGAGGATCTGTTACGAATTGCAGTGGCGGTATCCGCTGGTCAGGAGTCGATCTCGGACTTCGATTCCAATCGGCTATTGAGACAAGTGGAGCGCAAAGAGGGTGTCGACGCTATTGGCAACGGCGTGAATGCCATTCGACCTGCTCTCAAGTTTGCAGCAGAAATTTTGGGTGAATGTGGCATATCTGACCGAGAGTCTTGGCCAATTGACTCGCTGCAGCATTCCCTCATTGCAGTCCTTGCCCGCCATCCCAGCATATTTACGGCAGCGAAGGGCGGAGGTCCGGGTCCTTGGAAGTACCGCTTTATCAAGTGGTGGTGGAAGGAAAACCTTCGCCAGATTTTGGAAGTACGGCGACCAAAGACGTCTGTCATTACCGCCGATTTAGATCGTGCAGTCAACTCGGTCGATCAGGGCTTCTTCTCTCCCATTCCCACCTTCTCTGAAATGAATCTTCGCGGCGCTCTGCTGAAAGATCCATACTCCATATCGCTCTCGCGTTTAGTCGCGAGTTTGTTACGAACTCTTGATCTTCCTGACTTTCATTCTCATTCAAGAATGAATTCTGGCTATCAGTCGTTAGACCTTCATCATATTTTCCCAAAGGCTTGGGCAAAAACAAGTGGTATCCCAGATGTTAATTGCTTGGCAAATCTAACTTTGATGGAGAGCACGACAAATCAGAACATCATTCGCGCGAAGTCACCAGCAGTTCTCATGGAGGAACTACTCGATGGGGCGGAGGATGCTCGCCCGAGGCTCAGCGAGATACTTAAGAAGCACGGGATCCTTGAAAGTGCGTACCGCGCTAATGACTTTAAAGAGTTTCTAGAGTTTCGGCTTGACTGGTTCGACGAGCGTCTGAAACGGGTAGGCGACCCGCGCTAACTGCATGCTTTGCGTAGAAACACGGTGGGAAACACAAATTGGGGGGTCTACTGCCCGCCCTCCAACCCCATCCGTACGCAGCACTCGCCGAGCTCATCGCTCAGCCCCTTGCCAGTAACGCCGTAGGCCACCAGCATGTGTTGCGCGCGTGTCATCGCCTGATAGAGAAGCGTGCGTGTCGTGTGTGAGCCATCAAGCCGCTCAACGCCCACCACGAGCGCTATCGGAAAGTCGTGACCGCGGCATTCAACTACGGTGAGGACTCGTATTCGTTTTGTTAGTGCCCCATGCGGGTCGGTGCGCGTGCGTTCAAAGCGAGATTCGCTTCCATGTGCGGCGGCCGCGCGCATGATCGCAAGGGCTGCGTGACCATCAACGGCTATCACCACGACGTCCGCCGGCAGGGCGCCCTTATCATCGACAAGAGAGAGTGCGTCTTGCACCGCAGCGATCGCCGCCGCTCGCGTACTCCGTGCACGCACCACCCGTGGAGTTGTTCCCGTCGGCGCGCCTGAGATACCGATCCCGCGCGCGGAGAAGTGCACACGCATCCATTCATCATCAGCACGCGAGACGCGGCACGCTTGCAACAGTTCATTGCGGCTCTTTGCGCGTGCCGCTGGCATACTGAAGTCGCGTGCGAAAGTGCCGTACAGCAAGTTGAATGCAGGCTCAATGATCTGCTTGGGCGTGCGATACGTAAGTGGCAGATCTCGCACCCTGAATTGCAGGCCATGATCATCGGCCGGCTGCCCAAGTGGC
Source organism: Planctomycetota bacterium (assembly GCA_026386795.1). GTDB lineage: Bacteria > Planctomycetota > Phycisphaerae > Phycisphaerales > SM1A02 > UBA966. Next base: position 19,065 of record JAPLMU010000146.1, on the reverse strand, counting down.
GGCGGCTCCGCGCAGATACGTTGACTTTCGTCCGCTACCGCAAGGATGCCGCGTGGGCCGGTCGGCGCAAGGCCGTGAGTGAGAAGCCATCTCCACCAGTCCGCATCCAACTCTTGTGCTTCATCCACGAGGATCCAGTTCCAGCCATGCGCCGTTCCTGCGTCTCGGCGCGCGCGCAACCGCCGGACCGCATCGGGCAGCGCCATGGAGTCCACCCACGCGGGCAGGCGCCGCAACATCGTCCAGCGCTGGTAAGCCCCCAGTACACGAGCGCGCAGATGCATCGCAGCCGATGCGGTGCGTGCGGTTACTAACAAAGATGGAGTCACAGTCCGGCGGTTGCCCACACGTCGCATTGACTCGATCAGGCGTGCCGCTTGGCGTGCCAGGACGGTCGTCTTGCCACTTCCCGCAGGCCCGTAAATCAACGCCAACTGACCATCCAAGTCCATCGTCACCAGGTCGCGCTGTTCCTCAGCAAGCGAACGCGCCGTTAGCCATTGCTCTAACTCGGCGAGTTCCTTTCTCAGCACTCCATGTCCCCGAGCACGAGCGGGCTCGATCTTTCCATCGAACGCGCCCAGAGGGTGATGGAAGGCTTGCTGTAGCAAGCGGATGGTCATACGCCTGGTGGCGATCGATGGTCGTTTGCCGTGGAGCGACTGCGCAAGCACCGCGCGAATACTTGCGGTATCGACAGCATTCATTGGCCAGAGGCGCATGCCACGTGGAAGGTCACGTTGCATGTCTGGCGCGCATACGAGCCAACCATGCACCGCATCCCAGCCAGCATCGCGCGCAGCCGCCCGCAGACGTGACATGGCGATTGCGGCGTGTGCTATCCGTTGTTCGCCATCTAAGTGGCTAGTAAAGAAGTGGCATCCAATAGTTGTGGACAGTATGGAGAGTTGGAACAACCCACGTCCAAGAACTGTGGGGTTGACCATAACATCAGCATCTGCACCATGATCGGTAGCGATGGCAACTTCGATGGCTCGAAGAATCACAGCGGAGGTCGATGCGTCAGGTTGGGCATGTGACATGGGTGATGTCCGTGCCTCGGACGGGTTCTGTCAGGGTCTCATGGTAGCCGTCGTCGTCAATTTGGAGTTCGGAATTCGACTATTGTTGTAGCCTGTCCCGCGGAAGCGTCGATTCTGAGGGGCGCGTCGATTCTAGGGCTTCGTCGACTGATTATTTGCACGTTGGGGCTTCCGGATTGCACAGGTCAAAACTTATGAACAAGATGAACTCGCTCGCTCGAATTGGTCTCTCGGTCATCGTCGTCGTTACTGTGGGGGGCTCCCTGGCCTTCGCAACGGCGCCTTGGCAAGCAACCATCACGGCAGTTGCCCAGGATGCTCCTCCGGCAAAGACCCCTGAGCAACAGTTGGCCGAAGACCGCGAGGCTGCGTGTAAGCGCTTCGACGAGGCACGAGTGAAGTTTGATAAGGCTTTGGTCGCCCGCGACGGGAGTGAGATCGCGAAGCAGGCGTTGGCCATGCAGGAACAGAGTGGCCTCATAGACGAGCCAAGGAAGAAGTTGTTGGTGGGCAGCGACGAGCAGCGCATTCGATTTGACGAGGCTCAAAAATCTATCGAGCCGATGACGGCGGCGCTCAACGCTGTCGAGCAATCCATGCAGAGTGGTCGAATTGCCGAAACGGAAGAAGGGCTCTTGAAGGTAGCGGGTTTTTTCCGCGCCGCGCAACCTGCCCTGACGCCTGACCTGGGTCAGAAGGCGGAACAACGGATCAGCAAAGTGCGTGAAGCCCTCGAGCGCGCAAAGCTTGCTGCTGTAGAGCGCAAGATCGTTGATCGGATGAACAGCGATATCAACGATGCAAGGTTCGCGCTCCTGCGCGAGCGTTCTGCATCTCAGATAACTGGCGCGGAGGCTGTTGCCTCAAAGTCCCTGGCGACATTGAATTCTCTGACGACATTGGATGTGCAATCGAAGGCCGAAGCACAGGCGAACATTGATAAGTTGCTATCCGATGTTGAGGAAGTAAAGAAGGGAATTGCGGCTGAGCGCGAGAAGTTAGAGATCGAAACTCAGTTGACAGGCATCATCAATGCCGTTGATGAGGCGACTTCTAAGCAGGACAAGACCGTGCTGGCGGATATTTTGTTGAATCGGATCGAGGGGCTAAAGGCAACCATCAACAAGGCTCAGTACCTCGCCGCCAGCAGCCGTACGAGTTACGTGGCATCCGCGGAGCGAGTTCGCGGTCAGGTGGTAGAAACAACCAAGCGCCTGAAGGATGCTGAGATTGGCGTAACCGTCCAGGGGCTCTGAAGCGCTGGCGTCCGCGGTTGAGGGACAGGACTGCGCTGACCGAGATGCGCTTGTTGCTCGCGCCAAGGCTGCCGCAGCTGCAGCGAGTGCAGCAGTAAAGGGTGCGCAATGGTCTTCGCCCGCCAATCGCACAAGCGCGGAGAAGGCGTGTGAGCAGAATGATGCAGAAGTTGCCCGACTGGCGGCACGGCTTGCACAGGTTTGCCAGAACGCCGCGAATAATGCCACGCTTGAAGCGGATTGCGGAGTGGCGCGGCAGCATCTTGTAGGGGGTGCTTACGAGTCAATGGTGACCGATGTAACGACTTTGACTACAGGTATGGCAAAGAGTGGCATCACTTCCGCGAATGCATCAACCTCGAAGTCACTTATTGCTGATTTGAACTCTGCCGTTGCTGCCTCCAAGCAAGAGCCGCGGTTGACTGCTATCCGGGCTCTTATCGCAGCGGGACAACTCGATGAAGCGCAGGGCAAGATAGACGAGTGCCAAAGTGAACTTTCTAAGTCGGATGCTCTAGTCGCGCGCGACACTGCAGCCATCAACAAAACGCTCAAAGACTTGCAGGGGCAGGTGGATGACCTGCGGCGCGCGAAGAACACTCGAAATGGTTTGATAGCGGCGGTTGCCGTGATTGCTGTGATGTGCGTTGTAGCTGGTATTAGGTTGCGGCGGAAGGCCCCGGTAGGGCCGGGACCTGGTGGCGTTACTCCACCGGGCGGTGGAGGTGTCATTCCACCACCTCCTCCCCCACCGGGCGGGGACGACCTTCGCCTCCTCTTCGCAGCCCGTATGGCGATCCATAAGAAGGTCCAAGCGCTGAACGAGGAGTTGCGCCGTGTGGATCTATCGATCGTTAGGAAGTCCTCGGTTTTGAACCAACTCAGTCGCAACACCGAACTCGAGGCGTCGCCGATCACGGTCGGAGTTCCCGGCGCTTCTCCTCCTCCGACTGAGTGGGCGGAGTTTGCGGTTGTTGCTTTGCAGCTAGCCAACTTGGGATTGCCAGAACAAGCGCGGGAGTTACTGGCCACCAACACCGTTCGCAATGTCATTCCCAAGCCGATTGGGCCGGGCGCGATCGCGGGCCCGATTGTGGCTGCGACTTCTTCGCAAGTTCGTATCAATAACGGCAGCCGTGCGGTCGAATGTGCCCTGGTATGGCGAGCGATCGTGGATGCATCGCCAGACGTTGGATTTACTGTCACTGGGGTGTCGGCACCGTACGGGCAGTCGCAGCCCCCTGCAGTGAATGCGGTGACTGAGGTGCGTCGCTACTTCCAACTCGCTGTGGACTGGCTGCCCAACCAGGAGGACATCGCGGTGCTGCTTGAGCGCGCTCGCTTTGAACGAAGTCAAGGGGCGATGGATGATGCGATTAAGCATTTGACTGACGCTCGTACCCGCTTCGATGGAGCCATCAAACTTTCGGATGCGATGAAGAGTGAAGTGCTCGTGCTCTCTGCCGAGTTGGAGATGGACAAGGCCGGAATCCGGCGGCTGGAGTTAGACGACAGTAGCGCACCAGTGCGCATCGGAAGCATGGATTCGCAGACATTGCAGTCGACGCAGTCGGAGCGTGTCGAAAAGGCCAAGGAGTTCTTGAAGCAGGCTGGGTCTGCCATCGAGTCGCAGCCCCGGTATTACCAGGTGGAAATCCCGACAACGCCCGGCGTTCTTGAGTATGCGCCTGCACACTTCCGCGTTCAGTGCGCGTATTCCCGACTGCACCTTGCGAGCAACCCATCGATTGCAGGGCAAAGCATCATGCAGGCCCTCGGTGAGCATCCGGCGGTGTCGGGCGAAGCGGTGAGAGTCGTGTTTGATGTGCCGAAACTTCAGCCTTCCTGGTCTCGTCTTGTGCTGGCAGGCGCAAATCTGAAGTTAGCGGATCGGCGCGTGGCGCAGGCGCTCAGGATGCGCTGGGTCTCGCTGATGCTTGACCTCTCTGAGAGTTCTCAGAATTTCGATATGGAGCGCAAGCAGTTGGACCGGCGCGATGCAGCATGGCTGCTGTGCCGCTACTGGCTCTTGGATAACGCCATGCGCGGCACTTCAGAGGCACTGAACTTGGAAGTGCTACGCGACTTCACGAAACGAGCACTGAAGCGTGCCGGTGCGGACAGTATCGATAGTGCGTGGGTTCTGAATTCGGCGGATGATCGTTCCGTTGCGCGGTTTCTGAAGCAGCATGTTGATGAGCCGCAGCCGCAGCCGGAGCCGGAGCCGGAGCGGGGTCCGGGAGGTAACGGTACTGGCACTGGGCAGGGGGGGCAGCAACCCGAGAAACTGCCAAGCAACGTTCTCTTAGTTGTACAAAAAGAAGCAGCACTGTTCGAAGGCAAGGCGGTGGTCAACGAGGTTGCCCTCTACGACCCAACGCTCTTCGCTGGTGACCTATCCGGCCACATTGCGTGGATCGACCTCGGCGGTGGCAAGCCAGCCCGTGCCCTCGGAGTGTTCGGGCACCGCTTGTCTACGGATTACGTCGTGCGTCTTGCAACGGAAGAAGTGGATGCATCTTCGCTGTACGGCCAATCGAACTCGAATGTTTTGGGTGATGTGCAGATTCTTGGCAAACTAACATTTGACGGTCTTCCGCTTATTCCACCGGGTTTCGAGGTAGTTCTCTCTGGTCCTGCACCCAGTATGTATGGCGGTTCACCACCCGCCACTCCCACGCAGGGGCATCATTGGAAGCGCAAGCGGGTCGACATGCATGCTCGTCCAACAGCTGCTCGTAGCCCAGTGACGCCTGAAGTGAAGCCCGATGTTATTGAGCGATCGCTTTACGAGATCAGCGTGGTATTGGCCGCCTCGGTGATTGATGTCCACGAGGGTCCTAATTTCACCGAGCCGTGGCGACACATTGCTAGTTACTTTGTCGAGCAGTTGGGCGAAGCCGCGCCGTTGGTCCGAACCGCACTTGACGCAACGATCAGCAACGCCAATAAGGCGGGGTTGCCAATCGACGCGTTCGACTTGGGAAGTTCACCAGTGGATGTGGAATTCATCAAGCGACTGGTCAAGCAGTTGCGCTGCCGCGAGTCTGTGCGCCGGTTCGACGACATCCGCGCCGCTTGGGAGCGCCTGGCCCGAAATGAACCAGCACTCAAGGTCTCGATGGATCGGCTGCTCAGAAAGTATGCGGCGGAGCACAAGGCGTACATCAGCGCGGCAGCGCTTGAGGTGTTTGGGATTAAGTTGGATGGGCCGCCGCCGGTTGGGCCGGTCGGACCGGTTGAACCGGTTGGGCCGGTTGGGCCGGTTGGAGGCGGTACACCGCAGGCTCGTTTGCTTGAGCCGGAATTTATCCGTCTGCGCTCGATGGCATGCCCTTATGTTCCCAATAGCGTGATGTGGTACACCCCGAATCCAGCAGCCCTGAAGAACACGGTTGGGGACGTGATTTCTAGGCTGCAAAACGCCCATCTGACCCCTGATCTGTTCCGGCGTGCCAAAATCGCGTTGGTTCTGCAAGAGGCACAGGCGTTGCGCGCGCAGTTGCAGGCAAGAGTATGACCAACTATCCTAAGTTTTTATTCGTGCGCTGATACTTTGGAAAGTATTTGAGTATTTGCAGCCGCCCCGGCTGTTCACCCGTAGACAAATCGAAACATGACCACTCTCTGCCAACAACTTCTGACGACCATCGATAATCACCCCTCGTTTGATGTTTCGGTCCGGCCGATCATCGACGTCCAGATTCAGCAGTGGACACAATTTCCGGTGGATCAGCGTCCGGGGTTTGACTGCCTTGAGTCGGTCTGGATGCGTGAGCGTCGACCCACCGCGATGGCACAGCCATCGGATGTCGCCGCAGTGCTGCTAACACTCATCACTAAGGGCGGCATTGATCCATTTCATGGCTTGACTTCAGACAACATCGACGAGCATGTCCTGACTTCGCGCAGGCCATCGTCTGCTTCCCTGCGCCGCCTTCTTCGCGGTCTCATGAAGGCAGTGGTCCCAAGTGCTGGTGGTGACGGGGTGAGTTCGTCCACTTTCTTGCGGGCTATTGCCCTTGGATTTGCTTGGGATGAGGAGATTCCAGGGCAAGAAACCATGCAGGCCCTAGCTGAAGGTGCCGCACCGCACGACCTCATGCTTGGCTACCGCCTTTCTACCCGGATGGCGAGTGAGATCACGGGGCAACTTCAGGATTCAACAGCGGCCGTGGATGTCGAGCGCTCGCGCCGTGTTGCAGATGGCATTGTTGAGTGCTTGCGCAGCCGTCTGGTCAACAAAGCCATGGGGGGTCATGTTCAGGAGGCTGAGGCGAAGCGAGTTATTCGAGTGATCGAATTGGAGCGCGTGGTGCGCGGGATGGTCGGCTTGCTGAGTTCCACCGCTACTAAGGCCGACCTCTTGCGTTGGTTTGCACCGCACGCCAAGGATGGTCCGTTGGCGCATTTGCGCCGCTACGCAGCGCTGGGTGAGCCACTGATGGACCTTGTTGGCAATGCGGCGGACGCAGACGTGCGCCGTGAGTTTGAGCGCATCATGGATGTCCCATCGATTGTTGTTGGGATTGCCGGATTCCCGTCAATTGAACAGACTTCGCGCCGTCCATCGGATCTATTGCGGCGCTTACGTTTCCTTGTGTACGAGATAATCCGCCGCGCCGGTGTTGCTAATGCCGGCGAGATGTTTCACCAGTTCCGCTTCGGATTGTTTGATGGATCCAAAGATGACTTGATGTTGGCGGCATCGAAGCTTGCATTCACGAGACCAGACGCAAGTGATCCGATGTTGGTCCGTTCGGAGTTGGAGAACTTGGTCGAACGATCAGGCATTCGCGATGTGGAGTCAGGTGATATCCACAAGCATGTGTGCTTAAAGGCGCTGCGCCAAGTGGCGGTGATTGAGATCGACACCTGGAGCAACCGTCCAGGCGACGTCGATGCCTATCACCTGCTCGAGGCGTTGCAGTCCGTCATTGTTTCGCTTGAGGAGCGCTTCGAATGCGAGCCGAATGAGTTGCTTCGGTTGGTCTTCGATCGACAGCTCTGCGCTCTGGCTGATTCCGAGGCGAAATTTGGCCGCGGCAGCGACCGTAGCGACTTCTTCGCCGTGCTGAGTGCGCTGCATCATGACGCCTCAGATCCGATTAAAGATGCGGTCCGCGCAGGCCTGGATGATTTCCGAACGCTAGTCATAGCGAATCACCACCGAGAGTTTGACCGCATCAAACTCCGTGAACTAGCGAATTCCTCTGTATTTACTGAGGTAGACCGTCTCGATGGGATGGGCACTGGCGAACAATGCCACCAATGGCTTGTTGCTTGGGCCGCCGTTGATGGCACTGCTGGTGCGTCCCCGGTGGATGCGCTTGCTTCGGAGTCGGCAGCGGCGATGGCGGCGATGGCTATTGCAAACCCCTTTGAACTAGTTGATTCAAGCCGTGAGCCAATTGTGTTCCGCTTCGCCGACGCTGCTGCTGGTGGCCTAAAGTCTGCTGAGCAAGCGCTGTTGGAACTGGTTTCTGGATCAGGAGCCAACATTCTCTTTGGAACTGCTACCACTGACGCCGTCGGTCGCTCATTGGCGGTTGTCATCGCTCAAACTGGCTCGAGAGACCTTGTCGATCGCCTATTCGGATATGCAAAGAGGTTCCAGTTGCCGTTCGATTCGTCGATCGACGAGGTGACCCCACTGATGGCGGCAGTGCGCAATGCCCGTGATGGCAGTATTGGGCACGCGAGTGGAGTCGCTGCGGTGCTCGATTGTGACCCAAGCGCTTTCGCCCGGCGTGATCGACGTGGTTGGCGCGCGATCCATCACGCGTTCGCTGCGGGACGAGTAGATATCGCGCGCAAACTTGCGGCACAAGATCCGACTTGCCTCCACGTCTTGGCAGGCGATTCCACCACGTTCCTTATTGAGGCATTTGCTTGTACGCCCGATGACGCGAACACTGAGGGTATCCACACCACCAACGTGGTGAGCTGCGCAATTGAGTTACTGCGCGGCATGGCGGACAGTGGTCAGCGGAACCAGGTACTCGCCTTTAGAGGGCCAGATAGTTTCGAGGGTATGCCGCGTTCGTTGGTGAGTGCGGTTGTGTCGACGAGGCAGCACTGGCAGCAGTTCATGAACCTCAATGAGGCATACGCTGCTCAGGCGCATCAGATTTGGGCCGGTGTGGGCTCTGCGGTCCTTCGGCGCTTGGTTGATGAGCCCGACTCGCTCGAGTTGGGTCAGGTTCTGCGTTGCTTGCGCGGTGTAGGCGGAGATTTGCTTCAACAGATGGTTGCTGGAATCACGCATCCCCCTGTTGCGGTCCGAATTGCAGAGGGCGTGAGAAATGCCGCGCTCGTCAATTCGGCTGGGCTGAAATTCAATGACCTCCGAGCGGTTGACCAGTTGAAGATCACCGCCATTTCGCCTGACAACGGTGGAACGATGTTCCATGGTCTCTTGAACATCGCGGAGGCGCGCGAACTTAAAGACTGCGATATTAAGAACAGCGATCTGTATGCGCTGGTGATCCGTGTGATTGCGGCAGCCGACTCAGCAGATGCGAAGTTGGCTGTGACTCACCTGGACTTTGAGCGTGAGTCCGCCATCAGGAAGGCATCCCGTGTTGGTGAGACGGCCCTTGCCTTGGGATTCGCCCGAGCGATCGGTTGGCCGGTGAGCTTTGACGAACAGGAAGTGCGTTGGTCAGAGGCTGCGCGTGTGCTGGTTAATCCAGATCGTTATCAGGATGGCATCAAGAAGCCACGCCGTGTGGGTATCAACGCTCAGAATCAGTTGACCGTTCCGCTCCCGGGATTGATCGATCCGGTCGTGGTTTCGGCGAGCCCGCTACCGTTTGACCTTGATCGCCGTTCTGCGCGTGATTGGCTCAAGCAGAATGCGTCGGAAATCGCAAACAGTCTCAAGAAGGCAATTGACCCAAGTGGTCATGGGGTTCAAGTCGGTCTTCACGATTTCGTGAACTGGATGGCTCACTTGTCGAAGGAGTCGTAACTGAAGGATTGGCTAGAAACTCAGCGAGGCAGGCAAATTGCCTGCCTCGCTTTCTTTTTCCGACGCCCGGTCAGCGCGTGCGCCGAGGGCTGAGGTGGATGCCGTCCACCGGCAGGCATTCGCGGAGGCGGGCGGCATCGTGTGGCCCGGCCGAAAACTCGGCTGTAGCAGCACTGCGAGCCAATGTTGTCATCTCCAATAGAAATGCCGTCCGAAGGCGCGCGGTGACACAGGCTGCGCCCCAGGCTGCATCGTGCACCGCCCGGCGGTCTGGATCAGCCATGATGAATGAGGCCAGCCTGCGAACTTCGGGGTCTACAGACTCATCGCGGAGTGCGCGCTCAATGCGTCCGATGTCGCTTGGTCCTATGGCGCCGAGGCGGCGGTAGATGTCCATCATTCGGGCAGCAACCTTTCGTAGGCCTCGCGGACCCGGCGGAAATGAATCAAGGCCCGTTGGCGGACCTCGTCGGGCTTCTCATGGAAGCGGTCTGGGTGGTACTGGCGAGCCAATTCGCGGAATGCATCGCGAATCTCTTGGGCGTCAGCGTCTGGCATCAGACCCAGCGTGGCAAGATCTCTCAATTCGTTCAGACCACGTGCTGTCAGTAGCCCAGCTTCGGTTTGTTCGCCGAGACGCCGCTCTCCCCGTCCGCTCCACCATGCAAATGATGTTGGGTCACCGGGAGGTTTGAGTCGAGCGGCATGTCGCTCGAAAGTTCGCGCGAGCATGGTCTCTGCCTCGTCGGCTCTGCTTGCGCAGGTATCCGCTACGAAACGCAATGCGATTTCGGTTGCAGGTGACGGTGTTCCATCTGCAAAGGCCACGCCGCCACATGCACTGAGCAGAGCATTGCGGTGATTGATGGGCATAGCCAGAACAGTTGCAAAGGCCAAACGTAGTTCTTCAAACCCAATCGATTCACAGTCGCGCAGCGCCTCATGGAGTCGAGTGGTAAACACGCCGCCATGCTTGACCGCGAATTCTGCAATAACCGCAGCTGCGCGGTGGCTTACCGGCCCACCCGTGCGCGCTAACCAAGTTATTACGGTGAGGATCGCCTGTGCTCGTTGATCTGCCAGACGTGAGGCCTCGGAATGTTGATTTCCTGGTTGCATAATGCGCGCGTCCAACCTGATCACATGTGATTGAGGAGGCCAATGGTACACTTGATCACTGGAGATCCATGATGAGCACGACGTACCCGATGGCCCGCCTGGGAGCACTGTTTGCTGCGACTGAGTTAACGGTCGGAGGGGTCGGCCAAGCAGATTTGAGTGCCAAATTGAGCACTCTTCTTGGATTGAGCGAAGCCGACGGGCGGATAGCGCTTGCGTTTGCTCATGAGCAACTTCGTGCGAACAGTTCCGCAGTCCTCAGTGTTCCTGGTGATTTAGTTCAGGCGCTTGTCACCCGCCTTGATCATGTGCACGCGAATGCGGCCACAGAGTGGTGCGCGTCTGTTGCGGCTCGTGCTGGAGCTTGCGAAGGCACGCCGCTCGGAGACTTGTTGCGCAGGCTTCGGCAGTGTGCTTCAAGCCCAACCGTGACACCTGTTACAGCGTCGGTGGCGCCGACTCAGCGTGATCAACAACCATCGTCTGTGGATCGTGCGGTGCCTGTAGCGCCGGTGTCTTTGGCTCCTCGAGTGCTTCCTGCAGCCGTCGCCGACGAGATCTTGACGAGTGATGACGAGTCGGCAGATGACTTGCTCGATGAACTTGACTTTGATGCGCTGCGAACATTCGCACCTGCATCCCAAACTGATGACCTCCTCGATGGAGATAGTGCGGACCTCGATGGCCCGGATGACTTGCTCGATGACAGCGAGATGCCAGGCTGAGCGGGCAGGGCTGCGCATGAATCAGACCAGCGATGAACTGCCACCCGAATCAGATCCACATGGGATAGGGGCGGATGTGCCGCTTGAGATGACACGTGCTGCAGCGCTGCGCTTGCTATCGACACTCGAGATGAGCGAACTAGACGAGCACGGCGTATCCGCAGCCATCGGATTGCGGTGCCGATTGATGGAGATGTCCGCCGACGCTGGGGATGTCACGGGCTTTGAGTCGCAGTGCGTTGCCATTCGTGGGCTACTGCGGCGCGCACGTGTCCCCGGCCGCGGTCTGGCCGCGAGCAAGGCGCTCGCTACGGCGACTGCTACCCGACGCCTGCACGCGACCGTGTTGCTGTGCATGCGGGGCGGTGTCCCGCGATTCAGTTTGGTACGCCGCGCGTTAGAGTCCGTACTGGCGGAGTCGCCGAGTACCAGCTTCACGTCGGCGGAAACGATGATCCGCACTGCAGCAGCCCAGTGTGTCGCCGGCGGGTCCCGGAGGCGCGCACGACGACTAGCGTACATTCTGGAGGTTCACTTGCGCGCGACGCAAGATGCCCCGGCACCTTTCGCGGGTTGCGCGTCCGCGGTCAATGATGGCATTACCGCGATTGTCGGGCGATTTGGGGTAGCCGATTCATCGGTGGCACGCGCAGTGGTGCTCTCTGCACTCCGCATGCTCTCGCATTCCGCGTCTGTAGCCGCTGAGGGGGTGGACGTATTGGTGGACCCGCGACATGCGCTCGCTGTACGAAGGGAGGTTCGCGCGCTGGCGCATGCCATCGCATCGGAGGCATGGCTTGCCCTTGGTGATGATCGCGAGGCGGATCGCCATGCTGTGGCGTGTCGCCTTGCAGGCGCCGGTCGCATTGCCCGACGCTGGCGGGAAGTTCCTGAAGCGCATCGGCTCATCGAGCGCGTTCATGCGACCCGGATGGGTGGCGACTGACCATATGAACGACAGGCTTCGCTGGCGGGCCGCTTGGTACATTGTGATTTCCGGGTGACGCACCAGTGTCAATCCCTCATCTTCAGGAGGCACAACGATGACCGACCGCCGCACATACCGTATCGATAGCCTGAGCCGCGGGGTTGAGGGGCCACTATCAGCCGCAGCGATCGTGTCAATGGCACGTGTTGGACTGATTCATCCCGATGACCGCATAGAGAATGTTCCTGGTAGTTGGGTCTCGGTTATGGCTGCGCGGCAGATCCGCGAGGCGCTTGCACAGCGTGCCACTTCCGGTCTCTACCTCACAGCAACATCCGCGAGCGCAGCGCTTGTTGCCCTGCGATTTGCCGTGGCAGATTTGATTGCTGATCAGCGGGGACGCTCGGTACTTCTTGCGTTAGTCGCTCAACATCCCCAGATTGAGGTGGCGGCGGAGGCAGCCCAGGCCCTCTCAAGCGCCAGCCCAGGCAGCACAGCGATACTCGTCTCACAGATCATTGAGGCACGGCGTAATCGTTCGAAGCAGGGTTTGTTCTTTGATTCGTCTTATGAGCGCTTGCGGCAGGGAATTGTTCAGTTGTTGGGTGACGACGCATGGGGTGCTTTCGCCGATGCCGTTCGACAGATTCCTCCACTTGTCGATCAATCGAGTGGAACGGCTGCACTCTGGGCGCCACAGACAAATGGCGTGGGTGTCACTTCGACGCATCTCGTTCGCCAGCCCCGAGTCCGATCGCTCACGTCTGACTCTCTTGTGCACTCATTCGAGGAAGCAATTGAGTTGATGCGCGTGCAAGCTCGATCAATCATTGCCGAAGAGTCATCCATAATGGACTGCGCCTCGTATCCGATTGATGATCTCGATGCGCTGCCGGAGGATGTTAAGCAGGCGATGCGTATGGCTGACATGGTTGATCTATCCGGTACCCATATCCGCCGTGTGCCAGCATGGCTGTTTCATGGCAAGTCGTCAATCGACCTGAGTGGATCGCTGCTACAGGAGCTACCGATCCTTGATCCAGCACCTTCTGAAGGTAGTTCCCCTTATGAAAGGCTGACGATCGATGTTTCGAATACGCGGGTTGATGGCATACCCGCCTCATGGGTGGGGCATACGTTTAGTGACATCAAACTCTCTGGTTGCCCACTCCATTCCGAGTCATTTGCTTACCTGCCAAGGTGTGACAGCGTTACTGCTAACAACGCACAATTGCAGTCGGTGGGGGCATTCGGTGCAGTCCCCAAATTGCTTTACATGACGAATAACTTCCTAGTGGAAATTCCGATGGCGTTGCGGTTCAATTCGTCGACCTTAGAGGAACTCGATCTCTCGGGCAATCAAATCAGTCAGATCCCCTCGTGGATCCATGAGTTACCCAAGCTCGCAAAGTTGGATCTTTCGAACAACGCGGTGCGATCAGTAGTGCTTCCACTGTCGGAGCACCCTGTGTTGACTGAGGTGAATCTCTCAAGCAACGGGTTGTCTGAGGTTGGCCCTTCGGTATTCAGTGGCCGCCGGATGACATCCATTGATTTGAGTGACAATCAGGTTTCAGTCCTTCCACCGATGGTCTATCCGACCGGGCATTTCTCCGTTTCAAACAATCCACTCCGTGCGCTTCCCGATCCGCTAAATGACTTCAGCGCAGTGGAAGTTTCGCAACCGACAGATGATGCATTCGAATCGATTGAGATCGAATGGACTATGGGAGATGCTGTCGACATTGGGGATGGAGATGAAAATCCGAGCGATGCTGGTAACGAGTCGGAAGTACAAGACGATGAACAGTCGGTGGAGCTAGTCGCGGACGATGAAGAGCTGCTCTTGATGGAAGATGTTCCAGCGTCAGCTGATACTTTAGAAAGCACTATGGACGACGAGGTTGCAGACGAATGGGTGGACGATGAAGACGAGGACGAGGACGACGACGACGCTGAAGACGACGATGAGGACGAAGACGAAGACGAAGACGAGGATGAGTACCAGGCCGAAGTCCGAGACCCACTGAGCAACAACCTGACGGTTGATGCCTCTGAAACACTTATTGAAGAGTTTCCAGACTCGTTGCTTGATTTGAAGTTGGAAGGCGTTGTACTCACACGTTGTTCAAGATTGAGGCTGATCCCAGAGGAGATTCTGAGTATGGGTACCTTGAGCCACTTGGACTGCTCTCATTGCCCAAACCTAAGGAGTGTCCGGCCCGGCAAGAAGGTTTGGAGTTTGTGGCCGAAAGAGCGTCGAGAGGCGGTAATCGAAGCCATCGCCGGGCTTGATCCCACGTGGTCATCGCCGCTGACTGTGTCTCTAGAACATTCAGGCTTTCAAGAAGTGCCGGGATTCCTCGCCAAAGCAGAATCTGGATTGTCTGTTGATCTCGGTGGTGCGCCAGTTCAGCGATGGGATGTCGGTGCAACAAACGCGTCGCTTGTAGGTATTGACCTTCAGAATACGCCACTGTCGCAGGTCCCTGACCTGGGGCAGTTTTCGTCAACGATCAAGACTTTGTGGCTGCCGGCGGACGCGGGCTTGGTGGCGCTCTCTCCTGGACTTAACCAATGCACATTACTTGAGGCGCTGACTCTTCCGGGTCTTCCGGACTCGGCCTACCCCTTAGATCTTTCATCACTTGCCGCGCTTACAGATCTCACTCTTCATGGACACGGTCTGACCGCCATACCACGATTTGTTGCCACCCTCCCAAATCTGAAGACGCTCACGATTCGAGGGACATCAATCACCGAGCTACCGGCGTTACTTGCGCGATGCTCTGCCCTTACTACGATCTCGGTCGATCAAAGCCCGCTGCGTCGTATCGATCCGAAAGTTTTAGGCATCAGTTCACTTGAAGCGCTTCATCTTTCGGCTTGCGCTGCGCTGGAATTTCCGGAGTTTCCACAGGGTTGTATGTTGAAGTCCATCGTTGTTACCGACGGCGGTTTGGTCCGGATACCAAGTAGCGTGGAACGGTGTAGGAGTCTGGAGAAATTGCTCGTCCAGGGTGGCGGTTTGTGCGAATTCCCAGATTCGCTGTCTCGCATGCCGTGGCTCAACGAAGTCTCTGGTGGATCGTCCGCCTATTGGAATCACCGAGCGGCATGGCTTCGACAGTATTTGCCTTGCACTGAGTTCTAATCACGCCTATAGAAACGTAGTCACCATACATGTCAAAGGACTTTGATTACATCCTCTACGGGCCGCAACTTTCCGGCAAGCCGTTTGAACGATTCATTGAGCATTTGTATCAAGGCAATGCAGCGCGGATGCGCGCGGGCCAAGAGCCAGTGCCGTGTTGCATTTGGGGGCGCCACGGGATCGGGAAGACTCAGTCCATTCGTGATCTCGCCATCCGAAAGGGCATTGGTTTCGTTCAGATCAATCCCGCGCAGTTTGAGGAGATGGGCGACATCACGGGCATGCCCAAAGTGGTCGATATCAATAACACTCCAGATAATGCGCTTGATGATGTCACCATTTACATCATGCCTGATTGGGCACGAGAGATGCATCGTCAAGGTCCAGAAGGCATCCTTCTGCTTGATGACTTCAACCGCGCCGATGGCCGCATTATTCGGGGAATCATGCAGTTACTCCAGGATCGAAGGATGGTCAGTTGGAGTCTGCCTGAGCGTTGGCAGATTTATCTGACAGCCAACCCGGATGGTGGGGACTATTCCGTTACGCCACTTGATGACGCGGTGCTTACTCGGATGTCACATGTCACGCTGCAATTTGATCATCGGGCATGGGCTGACTGGGCCAGAGGTGCTCGCATTGATGAGCGTGGTATTGCATTCGTTCTCGGCTATCCAGAATTAGTTGGTACGGCGCGTACGACGCCCCGATCACTCGTTAACTTGTTTATGCAACTTGAGCTGATCGATAATTTGGAAGCGGAGATTGAATTAGTGGATGCTCTCGCGCGTAGCTGCATCGACGACGGGTCGGCAGATGCATTCGTGGGGTTTGTTCGAAGTCTGCTTGGTCGAATTCCGCAGGCCATCGATCTTCTCGAGGTCGAAGACTTCACGCGTGACATGGCGCCGCTGTTGGTTGAGATTTCTCGCCCTGGGGGTGGCGCGCAGCGCGTAGACGTCCTGGCGATTATTTTGAATCGCGTGGTCGCCGCGCTGATGGCTGACCGCGTGCCTCCATCTGCGCGGGCGCAGGTGAATACGGTCGAACTCCTTCTGTGGAAGGACATGCCAGCGGACTTACGCTTTGCCGCGCTGACCCAGTTGCAGGGCGCTGGTGACCGGATGAGTTTCTTGTTTCGCGATGCTCGCCTGCGTGCGAAAGTCACGGGCCTTGCCCCATGATCGATGCGGATATACAGCGCGTTCGGCGGGAACTCGAACGGGCGGTATGTACGCTCCTGTCTTGCCGAGATGGGCTGTTTTACGCGCATGTGTTGACGCGTATGGGGCGTGAGGTATCTGATCGTGTGCCGACGATGGCCGTTGGCATGCAGGGGCACGGAGTGGTTCTCTATGTCAACCCGCAGTTTTGGGACCAGTTGGCGCCTGCGCCGCACCAGCGTGAGGGCGTACTTATTCACGAGGTGCTTCATGTGGTGCTGAGGCATCTTGAACGAGGTAAGGGTGCTAATGCCCGCCTGTTTAACATTGCTGCAGATCTATCGGTGAATGAGATTGTTGGTGCCCACCGCCTCCCAGATGGGGCATGGCTGATTGAAAAAATGCCTGAGAATCTTGGGCTGACGCGGGGGGGGACGACGGAAATGCATTATGAATGCTTGCGTACCGCTGAGCAGTCGGGCTCTCCAATCTCTGATGGACCAATGGGTTCTCAAGGGCATGCAATCGGTAGTCACGAGCACTGGTCGGAGGGCGCCGCGGCTACGCCAGCCACCTCGATTGCCCGCAGCGCTATCAACGAGATTATTCAAGCAGCGGAACGCGACACACGTGCAGCAGGGGGCGACATCCCGGGAGCGGTGGCGCGTGCGGTGCGGTCTGCCGTGCCGCGTCGAGCGCGTACTGATTGGCGAACGATGTTGCGGATTTTTGGAACGACCGGAAGCGTTACCCGATTGAAGACAACGATCATGTCCGAGTCCCGGCGTTTCGGTACCACGCCGGGCGTGCGCGTTCGACAGTCGCAGTCACTCGCGGTGGTGATTGACACCTCGGGGTCCATCGAAGAGCCAGTGATTAGTGCGTTTTTTCGTGAGGTGCACTCACTCTGGAAGCTCGGAGTTCAGGTCACTGTGATTGAGTGCGACTGCGAGATACCTGAAAATGGCGTTTGGAAATACTCCGGTGTTGTTCGGCGTCAAGTAGAAGGCGGTGGTGGCACCGACTTTGATCCTGCCATTGAGTTTGCGAATGGTCGACACTTTGATGGTGTGGTCTATCTCACCGATGGTGAAGGTGGTCGAACGGTACCGTGCCGTTGGCGCTTGCTTTGGATGCTCATCAAAGACCCCGCGGACTTTGCTCCGGAAGACCGTCCATGGCGCAAACGGGAAACCGTGTGCCGAATTGAGTTAGATAACCACTAGAAATCGCACGGGCTGCGGCAACCAGCGTCGCCGCTCGCTTGCTTGCATGCGGGTACCGACCTCCGCGCGCTCAGCGCCGCATCCACGTTCCTGTATCGATGCCCCAGTCATTACCGAAGAATCCAGCTTCAATAATGCCTGGCGCCATCGGTGAGCATGGACGCGCGGAATGCAATCAGGTCGGGAACGCCGACGCCGGCGCTAAAGATGGGGGTGCGCATGGCGGCGCGCATACCCACAGCGCCGGTGGCGGCAACGACGCCCACTTGGCCCTGGTCGCAGTCGATGCGGGGCAGCACGAACATCGTGGCGATGTCCTCGCCAGTGTGGCGCGAAGTTGGTCCTGCGAATGATCCGTTACGAACATCAATCGAAGTGCTGTCGCCAATGAGCGCGCTCCACGCCGCGTTCTGGTCATGGTTGCCGTAGAGCACCACGTTGCGACCGAGGTATTGCTTGGGATCAAACGCCGTGTCGGTGAGAATCTCAAAGCGACCATTGCCGCGTACCCACCATTGATCAGCATCAAAGCGTGCCTTGGCCATGATCAGTGCGTCGGCCGCGTCATCGCCCTTGGTTCCAACAACCGCAACGAAGCCGTGTGCGTAGGCGTTCTTGAACGGTCCGCCGCGCGCAGGCTTCTTCTCATGCGCAGGCAGCGGCTCAGGCTTGGAACCGTCGCGGCATCCTGGATCAAGACTCCACACGATGTTGTCCGCGGAGCCTTGCTCACGGTGAAAACGCAGGTGCGGATTGTCAGTCGTCAACGGAATGACGATCGCCTGATTGTCGAGCGTGACGGTGATTTGCGTAGGGGCGCTCGCCGCCGAGGCGCTGGCGCTTGCATTGCCAGCACTCGCCGCTGTCGCCGGAGTTCCGCTTGCCGGCATCGCGATCGGCACCACCAGATCAAGTGTCTTGACATTCACCGTGGTTCCAGCCACGGTTCGCTTCGCTACATCAAGCACCATGTCAACACTGGAAACTTCAAACGGCTTCTTCTGCTGCAAGACGCGCACCCAGCCGTCGCGCTGGCTCACTTGCGGCGAGACCGTTTGGAACCGAACGCGGGTCATGTCCTTCATCTCTGGCAGCGTGTGTCGGAACAGGAACTGCATGAGCGGCGCCCAGTCGACGCACTCGTTGCCCCACCAGTGACCGGCGCCGGGGCGTTCGTAATATTCAAAGTCGGGGTGACTGATAGCGGCGAGTTGCTTGAACATCTCGCGCGCTTCACTCACCGGGACGTTGTCATCAGCGTCGCCGTGTAGGACGTAGACACCTTGCTGCAGGTAGTTCTCCTTGATGCTCAGCGTGTCGCTGGCGCGCCCGGCGCGGAGAAGCATCTGCGCAGCCGGATCTTCCGCGCCGCCGGTTGCATTTGTTGGGGCGCTGCCCGCGGCCGTGGCTCCTACATAACTTCCAAAGCTCACCCATCCCGCACTCGGCGCAATGGCGGCGAATTCACCAGGGAAATG
>JAPLMU010000079.1 GCA_026386795.1 Planctomycetota bacterium | reverse complement strand
GCTCCCGGATACTTCGGATCTTGCTCAATGAAACTGCCGGTCTGCACATACACACCGTTTTGTTTGCAGAAGCGAAGATACGGAGCGATCACATCATCCGGCCGGAGTGCCGTGTGCTCAAGTAATTCCTTCACGGTGGTGTACATCGGCGCGCAATGCGCAAACTCCGGGAACACGAAGAGCCTTACATCATGGAAGGGCGCGTACCCGGCGAGCGTCCCCTCCGCCATCTTCACAAGTTGGTCGACCCGCGCAGGTACGTCTTCGCGCTTCTTCAAGGCCGGCAAAGAGGTCTGCATCGCCGCCGCGTAGTACCGGCAAGAAGTGGGATAGTCATGCATGGAGATAATTCTAGGACAAGCCCGGCAGGCGCGCCGAAAGTGCAGTAATTACTGAGGATTTATGCGCTTTATAATTTCTAGGAACACCCAAGATCCGCCGAGTCTAGGATCCCCGCCGTGACCGATCTCTCCAAACTGCTGCAACAGAATCGCGAATGGGCTGCGCGCATGGAACAGGAACGCCCGGGGTTCTTCCATCGCCTGCGTGCCCAGCAGCGCCCCCGCTACCTCTGGATCGGCTGCTCGGACAGCCGTGTGCCCGCGAACGAGATCATTGACCTGCCTCCCGGCGAGGTCTTTGTGCATCGCAACGTCGCCAACCTTGTTGTCCACAGCGATCTCAACGCAATCTCCACTATCGAATTCGCCACGCGCGTTCTTGGCGTCTCCGACATCATCGTCTGCGGCCACTACGGCTGCGGCGGAATTGCAGCCGCGCTGCAACCGCCTCAAGATCGCATCGTTGATCATTGGCTGCGCCACGTGCGCGATATCGCCAAGTTCTATCGCGAGGAACTTGAAACGATCGACGATCCGGATGCGCGCGCGCGTCGACTGTGCGAACTCAATGTCGCCGTTCAAGCGGTGCACGTGCAAGAATCACCGGTGATCATTGCGCTGCGCGAACAAGGCCAAGAGGTGCGCGTCCACGGCTGGATTTACGATGTTGGCGATGGACTACTCCGCGACATCACCAGTCTCGTTGAGAAAGTTCGCGCGCGTGAGCCAGGCTGTGCCTAACTGATTCGTGACGCATCATCCTGGAGCAGATTAACGGGGAAGAATGCGAGGAGCGGAGTTAGTGCATCCCAGCAATCATTGCTTCGAACGCAGCGCGGTTTGACTCCACCGTCGCTTGCGGTCCCACCACTTTCATGAACACCGTGCGCCCCGGAGCCTGCACGATCGCGCCGAGTTGCATGTAGCCCGGACGCGGCGCGGCGGCACCCATCCCCATGTAATCGCCCAGACTTTCCACGCGCGAAATTTGCATTCCATTCACAGTTGACTTTGATCGCTTCGACTCCGCCGCAACATTTCCAGCACGGAACTGATTCGCCCAGCGATCAAGATTCGCGTCCACGGGACCACCATCACCGGCGGGGAACACACTGAACACCAACTCCGCCGCGGGCGCGTTCACGCCGAGTGCCGGTACCGCATATTGCAACGCGCGGAACTGCATCGACGGCACAGTCCACACCCATGTCACTGGCTTCGGCATGGTCAGGCCGCCGACTTCGATCTTGGTTTGGTCGCCATCAGGACCACTCACTGCATATCCACCCGCTTGCGTCGCCGCAGCTGCTGCTGCCGCTCCGCCTGCCACAGGAGCCGCCGCCGCAACTTGTGCCGGTGCAGCCGTTGTTGCCGGCCCAGGTGCAGGCCCAAGTGCCGACCCAGGCGCAGGCGTCGGTGCAACCACCGCGCTCGCCGCGCCGCTTCCTGACTTCACCGTCACTGGCGTCGGTCCCTTCGGCGCGGGCGCCTTCTCACATCCGGACATCACGGCGAATACCACCGCGGCCACTGCCACCACCACCAACGCACCACCAACAACTTTCGCGAAGGTAGTGACCGGCATACTTGACCCGCATCCGCACGAACTGTTGCTGCAACTTTGCTTCATGGTTTATAGGATAGGCGCGCGCCTCATGCTCCATGCAAGCCCCACGCTGCCCGCTCGTGTTCGCCTCACCGGCGCACGGTTTTGGACCGCAGATCCCATGAATCCATGGGCTACCAGTGTGGATATCGCTGATGGCCGCATCACCGCCGTCGACGCGCCGGCGCGGCCCGACGTGCCCACTATCACGCTGCCCGTCACCGCCGTGGTCACGCCCGGACTCATCGACGCGCACATTCATCTTTCGCTGGGCGGGCAAACGCTTGCGCAACTTGATCTCAGCACCGTGCATTCACGCGCAGAGTTTGAGTCGCGCATCGAACACGCTGCCCGCACGCTCGCCCCCGGTCGCTGGCTCCGCGCCTTCGGATGGAACGAATCACACTGGGGCGGCGAACGACCAACGCGCGCATGGCTGCAGGGCGCGGGCAACACTCCGTGCGTTGCGTACCGCATGGATCAACACGCATGCGTTGTCAACGACGCCGTGCTCGCCCTCATCGGCAACGAGCCATGCCCCGCCGGTGGTGAAATCGTCCGCGATTCCACCGGCGCTGCAACGGGGCTACTTCTGGAACAAGCCGCGTGGCAATTGGTGAACCCACGCGTACCAACTCCGCCCGTCGAAGATCGCCGCGCCGCACTGCTTGCCGCATTCCGCCACTGCAACACCTTCGGAATCACCACCGTTGGCAGCATGGAATACGAATCCGATCTGCGCGAAACACACGAGTATCTACGAACACATACGCGCGCTGCATGCACCGTGCGCGTCATTGCCACCATTCTCGATCGCACGTGGCCTGTTGATTTCGCGTGGGGCCGCGCCTTCGCAAACGACGAACTCCTCGCCATCGTTGGTTGGAAAAGTTTCATCGACGGCACGCTCGGCAGCCGCACCGCGCGCATGCTTCTTCCCTACTCGGACGATATGCACAATCGCGGCATGCTTGTTGAGTTTGCAGCGCACCATCCCGATCGCCTCCGTGCGTGGGCGCACACCGTCATCACCCATGGATTCTCACCAAGTGTCCACGCCATCGGTGACGAAGCGCTACGCATTGCACTTGATGCCATCGCTCCAGAAGATCACGCACGCATCGCGCGCTTCGAACATTGCCAAACGATGGACGACGCGGATCTCGCGCGGATGCATGGTCGCATTGCAAGCATGCAACCACTCCACAAAGCGGATGACGCCCGCGGCGCATCCGCACGCCTTGGCCAGGATCGCATGCACACCTTCTTCCGATTTCGCGATCTGCTCATGGCCGGCGCGCGCCTCGCCTTCGGCAGCGACTGGCCGATCGTCAGCTGCGATCCACGTCTTGGAATCCGCGCTGCCGTCACTGGCCTTGACCTCAACGGCACGCCGTGCCGCACCAACCAGAATCTCACGGTGGAAGAGTCCCTGCGCGCCTACACCTCCGGCGCTGCCGACGCACTCCGAGCCCCCGCCCTCGGCCGCATTGCTCCGGGCTGCCACGCAGATTTCTGCGTATTTACTGACGATCCATTCGCATGTCATTGGGCGGACACGTTGCCGCGAATCATGGCAACCATCGCGGCAGGCACTCCGGTGTACGGAAGTATCGCGTCGTAGCGATTGCGTCTGCGCACCCTCCCCACGCGTGTACCCTGTCCCCCATGAATTGGTGGGTCCACTCTGCATATGAAAGCGGCGGCATCGTCTTGCTCTTTAGCTGGGCGTTCTGGGTGATCTTCTCGATCGTGCTGCATGAACTTGCACACGGCTGGGCAGCG
>JAPLMU010000083.1 GCA_026386795.1 Planctomycetota bacterium | reverse complement strand
CAAGGGCATCACCAACCTGCACGTACCGAGCGATGTCATCGTGGACGCATCCATGCCAGCGATGTTGCGCGAGGGCGGCAAGATGTGGAACGCCGCGGGCAAGACGCAGGACGTCGTTGCCGTCATTCCTGACCGCAGCTATGCCGGCATCTACCAAGCCGTCATTGATTTCTGCCGAACGCACGGCGCGTTCGATCCGCGCACCATGGGTAGTGTGCCCAACGTTGGCTTGATGGCGCAGGCCGCAGAGGAATACGGCAGCCATGACAAGACCTTTGAAATCAAGACTGCTGGCACGGTGCGCGTGCTTGACGCCGCCGGCGCGACGCTCATGCAACATGCGGTGCAGGCCGGGGACATTTGGCGCGCGTGTCGCGTCACCGACGCCGCCGTCTGCGACTGGGTGAAACTTGCCGTCACTCGCGCGCGTGCCACCGGAACGCCTGCGGTGTTCTGGCTTGATTCCAAGCGTGCGCACGACGCACAACTCTTGACCAAGGTCAACGCCTACCTGGCCGATCATGACACCAAGGGTCTTGACATCCGCGTATTGGAACCGGCCGCGGCCTGCCTCTTCAGCCTTGAGCGCATGAAGAAGAGCCTGGACACCATTTCAGTCACTGGCAATGTGTTGCGCGACTATCTCACGGATCTCTTCCCGATTCTTGAAGTGGGTACCAGCGCCAAGATGCTTTCGATTGTGCCGCTCATGAATGGCGGCGGACTCTTTGAGACCGGCGCGGGTGGCTCGGCCCCCAAGCATGTGCAGCAGTTTGTTGCGGAGAACAGTCTGCGTTGGGATTCACTCGGTGAATTCATGGCGCTTGCCGCAAGCTTTGAGCACATGGCGCAGCGCACCGGGAACGCGCGTGCAGCCGTTCTTGCAGAAACGCTTGATGCCGCCACCGGTGAGTACTTGCGCAACAACAAGGGACCAGCTCGCAAGGTTGGTGATCTTGATAATCGTGGAAGTCACTTCTACTTGGCGCTCTACTGGGCGCAAGCTGTTGCGCGTCAGACCAAGGACGCAGCGCTTGCCGCACACTTTGCACCAATTGCTGCTGAACTCACCGCTAACGAGCAGAAGATTGTGGCGGAACTCAACGCGGTGCAGGGCAAGTCGATCGACATCGGGGGCTACTACCACCCGGATGTCAAGCGCGTCGCTGCGGCGCTGCGGCCAAGCGCCACGCTGAATGCCATCATCGATCAAGGAGCCGCGGTGGCGGTGTGAGTTGACCGGCGGGTCGGTTCGCTCCGTCAGACGGGGCAGTTGCCCCATGCGGCCAGCAGGATTCCCAGGTCTTCGCCGTTCACTCGGCCGTCGCCGTTCAAATCGCCTCCGCCGGTCGTTGATCCGGGTGTTCCCCACGCCACCAAGACGACGGCGAGGTCTGCGCCGTCCACCTTGCCATCAAGGTTGAGGTCTGCAATGCAATTGGGATTCGGATTCCAGAACGTGTATGGAAGCGATGCAATTCCGTTGGCGGTAACGCGCAGGTCGTACGTACCGAACGGCATGGTTGTCGGCACCGTCATCTTGGTGGTGGTGGTCATAGCGCCTGTTTGAACACCAGTGCTATTCCAATCGAAGGTACGACCGTAATACGTCGTGCCAAGTCGTTCAAGTCGAACCACTGGATAGTTGGTGTTCATCTGCCAGTCGTCACCGTATGAGGCGCCCTCGCTGATGCCGTTGAATTGCTGGCCAGAGAGCGTGAAGACCCCCGTGGCTGCACGAAGGACGGTGGACACCACCGGCGCGGCGTCCGGCACTGGGACGCCATTCGGCGTGTACACCCAGAATGCGCGCGAACCTTGCTTGGCGCAGAGCACCTTGCCATCCGGCAGGCAGATGAACGTCCAGATGTACACGGGATCGTTCGAGGTGGTGCCGCCTGTTGGAGCGCTGACCTGCGTGAATGCATTTGTCAGCGGGTCGTATTCATAGAACGAAGTCGGCGACGGAAAATGACTTGCGGATGTTGGCGCCGGCGACACAGCGCACAACACCTTGCCGTTCACCATCATCGCCATCGGCGCATCGGGTGTTCCCTGTCCGCCCGGAATGACTGCGCCCGCCGCCCACGTGCCGTTGCTCCCAGCAATCCCCGGCGAGTACAGCGCAGTGTTGCCGGTGGAACCAGTGAAGAATGCGCGACCATCCGGCAGCAGTACCGCGCCGCCAGTCTCAAGTCCGTACGGGTCATAGAGCGACACCGGAACGGTCGCATCCGCTACCCACGTGTTCGTTGTTTGTCGATAGCGCTCCGACGCCGTCGAGTTGCGATCAATCATCAGGATGCTGCCGTCGCGCAACTTGACCCATGCAGACTCATTGTGGATGCCGATGCATGAGGCAGCATTGGCGAATACATTTGTCAACGGGTTGTAGACCAGATTGGACCGAAGCGTTCCAGTCACCAGCGCTTGAAGTACACGACCATCTGCCAAGATTTCCGAGTTCGCATCGGAAATGTTTACGCCCAGTGCTGGCGTTGCGGTCCATGTATTCGTGAGCGGGTTGTAGACCTCGGCGGCCTGTTTGCCGGTTCCGTACTCGCCACCCGCAACATACATGCGTCCGTCCATCAAGAGCTGTGACGCGAAGTACAGGCGTGTGTTCTGCATCGCCGCGATGGCGGACCAACTACCGCCCACGTAACTGCCAACGCTGTTTGGAGTGAGTCGATTCCAGATGTTGCCGATGCCATCTGTTCCGCCGGCCTCCGACTTGCAGAGCACGGTTCCGTCGGATAGCAGCATCAGCCCGCCGCCGGAAGCATTCGGGCACTGGGCCGTGATTGTTTGCCATGTACCAGCTGCCAACGCAGTGACGGTGCAGAGGGATGCGGTGCTCGCTACAGCGATGACTGCGGCGATCGTGGATACGCGTGGGGATACTTGGGAAACCATGGGATTCTGAGAGAGTAACTCGGCACGGGGGTCACGCAAGCATGAAGGTGCGGCATTCGCGGTATTCGCTCGAATCCGAGCCGGTTCTCATCCACATTTGGCCTCCCGGCAACCCGTGGCGGACTTCAGTTACGCTCCCAATTCTGTCACCCCTGCTCACTCCTCACGGGAACCTCCCTCATGACGCTCTTCTTGGTCAGCCTTGCGTTGGCCTACATCATCACCCTGTATTTCCTGACGAATCCGCTCAAGCACACCCGGAAGTTCATGTGGCGGCGCTTTGTGAATTGGTTCCCCTTGGGCATGACGTATTCGTTCCTGTACATGGGGCGTTACAACCTGACGGTGGCGGCGGTCGCCCTTGGTGGTCTGATGACCAAATCAGAATTCGGCTTCATTGCCAGTGCCGGCGCAACGACCTATTCGGTCGGTCTGTTTTTCATTGGACCACTTGTTGACAAGATGGGTGGCAAGCGTGGCATGCTGATTGGCGCGCTTGGTTCCGCGCTGATGAACGCATGCATGGCGGGTGCGCTTTACCTCTTTATGTACGACAAGCTGCAAGTGAAACTCGGCGTTGCATTGGCGGTTCTTTACAGTCTCAACATGCTCTTCCAAAGCTTTGGTGCAGTGAGTACCATCAAGGTAAAGAGCTACTGGTTCGCTGTGCGCGAGCGCGGCACCTTCGGCGCTATTTTCGGCACGCTGATCTCACTCGGCGTGTACTTCGCATTCGACTGGGGGCGAGCCATTGCTGACGCGGTTCAGTTGCAGCAGCCTGCCGTACCAACCACCACGCGCACGATCTTGAATTCACTCTTCATCTTGGATGGCCGGACGGTTCCGGCGCTGTGGTTGATCTTCTTGATTCCGGCACTCATCATGGTTGTTTGGGCGCTCATTGATGTGGTAGTCCTGCGAGATAGGCCCGACCAAGCAGGATTTGATCCGCTCGATACGTATGACGCCTCTGATGATGACACCAAGGACAAGAAGTACAGCTATTTTCAGTTGATCTGGAAGATCCTCAGTAATCCAATCATCCTGATGATTGGCGTTGTCGAACTCACCTCCGGAGTGCTCCGCGACGGCATCCTGAACTGGTACTTGGCGGGTTTACAGCAGGGTGGCTCAGCGACCGTTTGTTCCAGTCGCGCCGCGCGCCATCGGCGGCGTTGATGCAGTGCATCATGTTTGCCACCACGGGAACCATGATCCTCACCCTTGTGTGGCAGCCGATCAACGCAACGTCAGAATCGGTCGGCGCGGTCTCGGGCTCGTTCACGGACCTGTTCTTGACGGCGCGTCCGTGGATCATCGGCGCATGCGCCATCGGCACCATGATGGGCGTGATCGGCGTGCACAGCATCATGTCCGGCACGGCCACCGCCGACTTCGGCGGCAAGAAGGCAGCAGCCACCGCCACCGGAATCGCGGACGCATTCAGCAAACTCGGCAGCGCCATTCAGGCGTTTGCCGTGGGAATTCTTGCCACCAAGAGTTGGGCCTACTGGCCGATGTTCCTGTTCCCGTTCACCATCATCGGACTGATCTTCGCGATCCGCATGTGGACGCTGCTGCCTGCTGCAACGCGTAAGTATTTAGCAGAGGTGGAAAGTAAGGCGGTAGCGAACAAGGTCAAAGGCATCTAAGGACCCGGCCAATAGATCAGCACCCCGGATCGGCGCGCACATAGACCATCTCAATGTCTTCGACCTTCTGCAGGCCGTGTTGCACCTGCCAGACGTTCCATTGCATTTCCAGAGCTTTGCATTCTTCTTGAAGGCCGACGGCGCGTGCCTGCAGGTCCTTCAACATGAATTCCGACTCTTTGGTGTTACTTGGCGTGTATGCGGCAACCGACTTCGCCTGCACTTGCGCGTGATGCGCAAGAATGGCCGCTTGTGTCAGCAGCGTTGCCTTGTCCGGCGAGGGAACGAACTCTTTGTTGACGTAGCTCTGCACCAACTTTGCAAAGTCGGACGCGTAGTTTGCTGACCACTTCAGGTT